>PIVK01000085.1 GCA_003354135.1 Rhodospirillales bacterium | reverse complement strand
TTTCTGGTGTAGTAAATATGTGATTCGAACATTTTCAGCTGCAGTGTTAGTTTCAGGTTTCTTATTTTTATTTATTTTTCACATGCGGCGTCCGGTGTAACTTTTTTACATTCGGCGACAAATGCATTCTTAAAGAGCAGATGCAGCTATTGTGACACTGATTGCTTTAGGTGCCACTGTATAGCACAACTGCCGCGGTCCCTCCTCCGAAGCGGACGGTCTTCATCCCTCCGTGTTGCACCGCGCCCGGCCGGAATCTCGTCCTACACGGAGGTAAAAGGTAGCTCTAGCTACGGACTCTGAACGCTTGCCGGCCCCGACTATCCACAAGTTGCAACTGCCAGAGGATCATTAAGGGCCAGGCACCCTCACCATCCAAATTTTTGCAAGCCAGTATCTTCGGACCCTCCTCCGAAGCGGACGGTCTGATCCCTCCGAGTTGCGCCGCGCTCGGCTGGAATCTCGTCCTACACGGAGGTAAAAATTAGGTCTAGCTATGCACTCCAAACGCTTGGCGTCCTCGACTATCGACAGGTTGCACCTGCTAGAGGATCATTGCGGCCAACCTCGGGGCCATAAATACAGTGCCCGGCGCCCTCACGCTCACCATCCAAATTTGTGCAAGGCAGTCTTTTCGGACCCTCCTCCGAAGCGGACGGTCGGCACCCTCCGAGTTGCGCCGCGGCGCTCTATCCGGGGGTGCGTAGGGTTGTCTTGAGACCCCTGGCATCCGCGAGGGTGCAAGAATCCGTGCCAGTGACCTGCCCTTCTTGCCCACCGGGGAGTGGGACGGACCCTGTGAACTACAGGCCAAAGCGCAGAGGAACGGCAGCACGGACCCAAACCCTAGCGTGCCCCTGGCCCGTACCCGCTGCGGAAAATGGGGCTAGGGTTAGACTAGGGTGTGATCCCGTTTGCAGGGATTTCAAGTAAGAGACTAGCCCTTCTGCATGCTTGTTCCCCTCCTCGGTGGCAACAATCGTGAACAGTTGTGGGAAGATCCCTCGGTTCGTTCCCGAGATATGCAGCTCCGAACGCGCGATCGTCCCTGATCGTCCCTCCCGCGGCGGGCTAGGGTTAGCACTAGGGTTTGATCTCGTTTGCAGGCATTTAAATCGCGGGACTAGCCCTTTTGCAGACTTGTTCCCCACCTCAGTGGCAACTACGGTGTAGAATTATGGAAAGATCCATCAGTTTGTTCCCGAGATATGAGGCCCTAATGCCGAGATCGTCTCTGCTCGTCTTTCGCCGCCGCGGGATATACTTCTCGCGCAAAAGTCTCGCGCAGCGTAAAAACAAAACTTACAAAGATATCTGCCTCATTTCTTGAGGGACTCTTTCCCTTTGGACACTGAAGAAAGCCTCAAGGTTTCGTGCCGATAGGCCATCCGCAGAAGAGTCCAGCCTCCGCGGAAGTAATCCGGGTGCGGCGCCAAGAAATCTCCAAACATATTTTTGGCCTATACCCTCCCAGATCTCGAAATTTCCATAGAAAAAAGGTATTTAGAAAAGAGTAAACACTCCTATTGTATAGCTCAAAGATTAAATGACTCTGAATTCTAAAGATTTCTTTGAGAAAAACAAGTTTGAAAGAAAAATGGCTCAGGTTCCCCTTTCGTACGAAAAAAACATGGCCAGAACAAAGTTTTCATTTTTTTGAGCAAGTGACAAAATAACCCATCTCTGATCTGTTCGAAACATTGCACAATTAATGACCACATGACGCTGATCAAGCATGCTGAATATTATCTTGCTGACATCTACTGCAGGCAAACGGGATCACACCCTAGTTGAAAAGCTGGTTTCTGGTGTATTATTTTGGACTTTGAAAAATTATCACTCGCATCCCAACTTTTGGCGTCGAGGACGGCTGGCCAAATCTTGCAATCATCTCTCTGGACTTGCTGCCTGACCAAAGAGAACTGCAGGGCAGGTAGTCTGGAGAATATACTAGCATACCTGAACAGTTGAGCACCTCTCTTGGCACTCTACATACATGGATGGTCGAGACCCTCCGAGTGCGCGGCGGTCGGCACCCTCCGAAGCGGACGGTCGGCACACTCCGAGTTGCGCCGCCCTCGCCTGGAATCTCGTCCTACACGGAGGTAAAAAGTGGGTCTAGCTATGGAATCCGAACGCTTGGCGGCCCCGACTATCCACAAGTTACACCTGCGAGAGGATCATCCCGGCCAACCTCGGGGCCATAAATTCAGTGCCCGGCGCCCTCACGCTCACCATCCAAATTTTTGCAAGGCAGTTTTTTCGGACCCTCCTCCGAAGCGGACGGTCGGCACCCTCCGAGTTGCGCCGCGCCGCGCTATCCCGGGGGTGGGGGAGGGTTGCGGCACCTACTTCTCGTCGACCCCGGCTCGCCGAATCTTCTGCCTGCTGCCGCAAGGGTGCAGGAGTCCGTGCCAGTCGCCTGCCCTGCTTGCCCGCCGGGGAGTGGGACGGACCCTGCGAACTACGGGCCGACACGTGGAGGAACGGCGGCACGGGCCCAAACCCTAGCGCGCCCCGGGCCCGTACCCGCGGCGGAAAATGGGGCTAGGGTTATGCTAGGGTGTGACCCCGTTTGCCGGCATTACAAGCCAGGGACTAGCTGTTCTGCAGGCTTCTTCCCCTCCTCGGTGGCAACAATCGTGCCGAGTTGTGGGAAGATCCCACTGTCCGGTCCCGAGATATGCAGCTCCAACCGCGAGCTCGTCCCCGATCGTCCCTCCCCGCGGCGGGCTAGGGTTAGGACTAGGGTGCTATCCCGTTTGCCGGCATTTGAAGGTAGGGACACGAGTTTTTGCACAGATGTTCCCCTGCTCGGGTGCAACAAACGTGCCAAGTTTGGTGAAGATCGGACAGTCTGCCACGGAGATATTAAGCTCCGACCGCGCGATCGTCCCTGATCGTCTCCGATCGTCATTACGCTGCGGGCTAGGGTTAGACTAGGGTGCGGTCCCGTTTGCCGGGAGTTGAAGGTAGCTACACGGCATTTTGCACATTTGTTCCCCTGTTCGGGACCTACAAAACTGCAAAGTTTCGTGGAGATCGGACAGTCCGTTGCCGAGATACGCGGCTTCGAATGTTCCCCCGGCAGGCTCGTCCAGCCGCTCCCCACGGGCCGCATGCAAAAGTAGGGGGCCGGGTACCGTCCGGGGGGTACCGGGGGGCCCGAAAAATTGACGTCTCCCTTTTCCTCCGAAACCTGCCCGTAGGTGCGGGGTCCCGAGGGGATGGGGCGTGCCGCTTCCCGCGCGCACGCCGTCCTCCCTCCGCCGGTGGCGGCCCGTCCGAGGAGTCCCCTTACGGCACAGTCCGCCGGTGGGCAAATCCCCACCGCAGAGTAGGGGCCCGGGTACCGTCCGGGGGGTCCCCGTTCCGCGCGCATATGTGTACTTAACCGGGGTGGCCGTTTTTTGCGAGGACGACCGGGGCCGCCGGGCCGTCGGGCGGGTGCGCTCCCGCGATCGCCGCGCCTCCCTTTGTCGTCCCCCGGCCCTCCCGAAGGGCCGGGGAGCTTCCCTCCCTGCAGGCCCACCGGCGGCCAGGGCAGGGGGACCTCCGTGCTCCCAGGCCCGGGGGAGCCGATTCGGCGACCGCCGCGCACGAGCACGAAATTTGGCGTGTGCGTGAGACTCCCCGGGCCCGCTTTTCCCTCCGGTTCCCGCGCGCCTCCGGAGGCCCGTGTGCGCGTGGCGCCGTGGGGAAACGGGCCGCCTCCGTATAGCCGGTTACGGCTCGCATCTCCGTCGAGATCTTCCTGGCACTATTAGTGTGGAGAGCGGCGTGAGTCGGAAACGAAGGTGATCACTTGCGAACCCGTCCGAAGTGGCCGGTCCCGGCCCGGGTAGCGGGTGTCGCCTCCGGCCCAAAGAGTACGGCCCCCCTCCCCGCAGTGCGGGCCTCGTCCGAGGTCCCACATCCAATTGGCTTTCTGACACTTTAGCGGTCGCCCTGCTGTGAAGCTTCGGTTTCCTGCAAGCGGCCCTGCAGTCGGTACGGTCCAGAGCAACCACGTCGGTCCGGTCTAGCGCTCCTAACGGCTTGACCGTCCCGTGCAGTCCGCCGTCGCAAGGACGGAACGGGCAGCGTGTCTACTAGAGAGTCCGGCGCGGGCTCTCCGTGGCGGCGCGGGAAGAGGGCCCCTTTTCGGGCTCCCCTCCCCGCCGCCGTCTCCGGCGCGACCCGGGAACGAGCTTCCGCTCGAAGGGCCTTCCGGCCCCCGTCTTCTCCGCTCTCCGGCGTCCGGGAGCGAGCGGTCGGTCCCCCCGTGAGGACGCGGGCTTACTGAGGAACTCGGCGGCATGGGCCGAGGCTCCGGTTCGGTTCCCGACGCGAATCGTCCCAGTAGCTACCTGGTTGATCCTGCCAGTAGTCATATGCTTGTCTCAAAGATTAAGCCATGCATGTCTAAGTACATACTTCAACACAGTGAAACCGCGAATGGCTCATTAGATCAGTTATGGTTCCTTAGATCATACAATCCGACTTGGATAACTGTAGTAATTCTAGAGCTAATACATGCATCAAAGCTCTGACCTTCGGGAAGGAGTGCTTTTATTAGATCAAAACCAATCGGGTGGCAACACCCGTTGCGTTGGCGACTCTGGATAACTTTGGGCTGATCGCATGGCCTCGAGCCGGCGACGTATCTTTCAAATGTCTGCCCTATCAACTTTCGACGGTACGTGATATGCCTACCGTGGTTGTAACGGGTAACGGGGAATAAGGGTTCGATTCCGGAGAGGGAGCATGAGAAACGGCTACCACATCCAAGGAAGGCAGCAGGCGCGCAAATTACCCACTCCTGGAACGGGGAGGTAGTGACGAAAAATAACAATACGGGACTCTTCGAGGCCCCGTAATTGGAATGAGTACACTTTAAATCCTTTAACGAGGATCTATTGGAGGGCAAGTCTGGTGCCAGCAGCCGCGGTAATTCCAGCTCCAACAGCGTATATTAAAGTTGTTGCAGTTAAAAAGCTCGTAGTTGGATCTCGGGTCCAGGCCTGCGGTCTGCCTCACGGCAGTCACTGCTCGTCCTGACCTACCATCCGGTTTTCCCTTGGTGCTCTTGACTGAGTGTCTCGGGTGGCCGGAACGTTTACTTTGAAAAAATTAGAGTGTTCAAAGCAGGCAATTCGCCTGAATAATGGTGCATGGAATAATGGAATAGGACCTCGGTTCTATTTTGTTGGTTTTCGGAACTTGAGGTAATGATTAAGAGGGACAGACGGGGGCATTCGTATTACGGTGTTAGAGGTGAAATTCTTGGATCGCCGTAAGACG
>PIVK01000226.1 GCA_003354135.1 Rhodospirillales bacterium | reverse complement strand
GGAAGTCCGCCTATGGCCAGAGACTGGTGGCACCCGACCAACCCCTACAGCCAACGATAGAAGCGCCTAGCGTCATCTGGAAGGACATGAGGAGGTACTCTGTCCCAGCTCTTGGCCCTATCCTGCCAGCTAAAGATTTGTATGACCCGACTACCTCGGAGGAAGATAGAAAGCGCCCGGTGGAGCGCGAGTCAGGAGACGATGTGTCAGGGAGTGAGGACACTGATTCCTCACCCGAGATGGAGGAGGAGTATTCTGAGGCTCCGGAGGCTCCTGATGGTCATCAGAAGCCCAAGGGTGCTCCAGCTACTCGCTCTGCCACTCCGGGAGGCAATGATGATCACCCCCAGAGCAGACAACCAGAGTTGCCCGGTGCTACCGGAACCACAGGACTTCTGGGAGCTGATCTAGAGAAGTACCTCTACCCCCTGATCGGCGGGGAGGTAACTGGTAGTAAGTTACCCCTAACCAACCCGAGGACTGGTCGCACAGTGTACCCGAAGGATGCCTACAGGGACACACGCGCCGGAGCTGCAAGGCGCCATAGCGCCGAATCCAAACCGCAGAGGAGGACATTGCAGCCGGATGTGCAGACCGACGTTACCGAACCGAGGATGGGATCTCAACCGAGAATGGACTCTCGACCGAAGACGGGTTCCCAACCGAAGAAGGATACCCATCAGAAAGGGGAAATGCCTTATGGAAAGGGCAGGAAGGGAGCCCTGCCGAGGCAGCCAAGTGCCTCGACACCCATCGTGCTGCAGGTTAAGAGGGAACAAGCCTCACCAGCAGCAAGGAAACGATCGGATGTCCCCCCTAGGATAAAACTATCAGAGGGTGATCCCAGAGCCGCTACAAAGCTAGCCGAGGGTCTTAGGCGAATTGACCTTGAAGATCTCGATGAACAGCTAGTAGCCGCCGGGCAGGAGCCCCTGATGAGACGAAGAGGACATCAGGACCGGCCTAGTCTCCGCGATGAGGCTTTTGACCAAGCTCGACTTGACCTGATGTCTCAGTTTCAAAGTGAATGGGCACAGAAGCATGACAAACAAAACAAAAGGTTGAAGAAAGTGGAAAAAGAGAACGCACGCCTTAAGAGGGAGTTGGAGGCGGAACAGCATCGTGATGCGGACCCCGTCTCGTCGGCGGAGAGTTTCTTCGAGAGATATGGAGGAGGACAGGACTCAGGAAGAGGTGATCGATCCGAGCCTACGCCCCGCCATTCTCCGCCCAAGTTTAACCTGACGAGGGATTACCGCGAGCGGTGGAGAGGACCGGAACCTATTTCCGATGACCGGAGGAGGAACTAC
>PIVK01000225.1 GCA_003354135.1 Rhodospirillales bacterium | reverse complement strand
TACACGTTTAGCCAACAAGCAAAACGATCACTCATTGGGGGTTGTTCCAATACGACAGCCAAGCGCCGCAACGTGCTATCCACATTGGGTTTACACCTACGGTGTGTACGCTATTTCACGCCCCCTCACATAAGGCGACTTTGCTTGCCGTATCTACTATTCCTGCAAGACCTATGAGCCTATTCCATTCCACCCTGCCATGGTTACCCTTGGTCAATGCATCGGCTGCCTGCTCCCTTGTGGGAACTCGCTTGACACTTACTCTTCCTTCTTCACAGGATTCGCGAACCAGGTGGTACTTGAGGGCGAGGTGCCTGCAGCGTTTCTTTCCACCGCTGCTCCCCGCGACCATTGCCCTCGTTCCATCGTTATCCTCGAGGATTACTGGGGGTTCCCGACTCTTGCACCCCAGCTCTTCCAACAGGTTGTTGACGCTCAAGGTCATTTGCGTTGCCTCGTGGATGGCGAGCAGCTCCGCAGCTTGGCTGCTGTCGGTGACTGTTTGTTGGATACGGCTTCTCCAACACACCGGCCCTTCAGCAACTTTAACTATGACGCCTGACCTCCCTCTCCCTCGCGACAGGTCATGACCTAGAGCAGCGTCTGAGTAGGCCGTCACTTCACATGACCCCGTCTTCCGATGGTAAAAGGGTCCCAGCGCGGGCGTGCCTGCCAGGTACTGGCACAGCCTGGTGAGTTTCCTCTGGTGCTGGGCCCTGGGCTCCTGCATCCACCGGCTCAGGTTAGACACGGCGAAGCTGATGTCTGGCCTGGTGCAGTTCGCCGCATACATCACCTTCCCCAGTAGTCTCCTATACTTCCGCGCCTCCTCGGTGTCGAGCGCTTCTCCGGGGTCATCTTCGTCGCTCCGATGGTCCCACGGGGTGCTCCTTGGCATGAGTGGCGCTCCCACCTCTTCAAGAGTGCCCTTCAGGAAGGCCGTTTGATTCAGGTATAGTCCGTCCTGGGTTCGGTTGATGCCTATCCCAAGTAGGTGACTCGCCACCCCGAGATTGGTGATGCTGTAGAATTTCCCCAGTTCAGAGACGAGTGAGTCTAACCTTTCCCTGTCCCCTGTGCCCGTCACCAACAGGTCATCCACGTAGACGGCGATGATATCCATTGTATCGCCGTTCCCTCGCGTGAAGACGCACGGATCAGTCACGGTGGTTCGATATCCCAGGTTCTTGAGGGTCGCTCTGAGCTCGTCGTACCATAGTTTCCCTGACTGCTTCATGCCGTATAGGGCCCGTTTAAGCTTCCACACAGTTCGATTGCCTCCCTCTTCCAGCCCCGGGGGTTGCTGCACGTAC
>PIVK01000224.1 GCA_003354135.1 Rhodospirillales bacterium | reverse complement strand
AGCGCCTACCCTATTGCAATGATCTCTACCAAACTTTGCACATTGCTGGAGCTAGTTCCAGGGATGTGCACAAACATTTAATTTTTGTTGCCCGACCCCCAGGGGGTGGGTGGGGGCCCTCGAAAATATTTTACACTGTATTTGGACCTATTCAATCAACAAAGAAAGTAATGTTGCTACTATCATAACAGACCAGTGGCCGAGTGGTCTAATGCGCCAGCAGTGTATGCAGGGGGCCGCGGGTTCGAATCCCGGCAGGTGCATTATTTTTTGCAAACATGGCCGTTTTTATTTTTTACTTTTTTTGGCTTCTGTTTGTCCAATTTCAATAAATTTGGGATCATTGGAAAGGTATTGACGAGCCCTATACGTCTGTATTATTTTTAGAAAATGATATCGTACTGTGCGTCTTTCACAAGACAACATTTGGATGCACTTATAGATACTACTAGACATCTTGAACAGGTATAGATCTCTATGCTGATCTCTTGCCTGATATATTCTTATCTTATCTATTATCTTATCTATTATCTTATCTATTATCTTATCTATCTTGATAGATAAGATAAGATAATAGTCTACAAAATTACTGAGCCATAAAATATAAAAATATAAAATGACCTTGACTTTGACCTCAGAGGTCAGTCTGACCTTTGACCATAATTCATTAAAATCTAAGTTTGGGCCTTTTGGGGGCCAGAAAAGGACACCAATGTTACCTATTCCCTATTTATAGAGTCGGGACTCCATAGATGACATGACCTCCAAGGTCAGAGGTCAAGGTCATGACCAAAATTGAGGTTAAATATTCCAAATCACATTAAAATACTTTTCATTGATTTGGTAACCTTCCAAAACCAGTCTACAAAATTACCTGAGCCATAAAAAAATAAAAAATATAAAACTAGAAATGTCAATGCAAGCATTAACAGATCTTGCCTTAATAAGATAAGATGAATAAGATCAGATAAGATAAGATAAGACAAGATAAGATACAATAAGATAAGATAAGATTAGAAAAAACGATAAGAAAAGTCAAGATAAGACCAGGTCACATAATATTTTGCTATATAGATAGGTTAATAAAAAAAAGATGTGTGTGTCCGCACACTGAACTGCATTAAGTTATAAATATCACAGACCTGCCGTCCTCATCGTTACCTTTAAAATGAGCCTAAATTTGTCAAAATTGGACTAACAGAAGCATAGAAAATAAAAAATACAAAAACAAGTGTTTTTTCTGAGTACAAAAAAAGGCTGACCCCAGCTGGGATCGAACTCGGGACCTCTTGCACGAAAGAGCAATGCTTTACCCAC
>PIVK01000011.1 GCA_003354135.1 Rhodospirillales bacterium | reverse complement strand
ACAAGGCTCAGGCTTCGCCTTGGTACTCGGGCACCAGGGCACGGATTCCCGACATCAGGGCACCCTGATCGACCGCTGTACAGGCTTGGCCGAGGCGGAGAATCGCCTCTTCCAGCTCGGCCCGGCTGCTGGCACGGGGCGAGGCCAGGAGCAGCCCCGCAAAGTCGGTGGGCATCACCGCCTCGGATCCGTGGAAGACCTCCTCGAACAGCTTCTCGCCCGGACGTAGTCCGATGATCTCGATGGCGATGTCTTTTTCGGGTTCCAGGCCGGCGAGGCGGATCATCTGCTTGGCGAGATCGAAGATGCGTACCGGGTCCCCCATGTCGAGGACGAAGATCTTGCCTTCCTGAAAGGTAGCGGCGCTGCCGATGGCGGAGGCCTCGAGGATCAGCTCCACCGCCTCGTGGGTGGTCATGAAGTAGCGCTTCATGTCGGCATGGGTCACGGTCAGAGGACCGCCCGCCGCCAGTTGGCGCTGGAACAGCGGTACCACCGAGCCCGTCGAGCCCAGCACGTTGCCGAAACGCACGGTAACGAACCGGGTGCCGCTGTTTTCGCCGTGTTCGAGGTCCAGGGCTTGACAGTACTTTTCGGCGATGCGCTTGGACACACCCATGACACTGGTTGGGTTGACCGCCTTGTCCGTCGAAATCAGCACCATGGCGGCCGTGCCGGATGCCAAACAGGCATCGGCCACGTTGCGCGTCCCGTGGACATTGGTCATCACGCCCTCAAAGGGATTGGCCTCAACCAGCGGCACGTGTTTGAGCGCCGCGGCATGGAACACCAGCTCCGGCTTGACCTGGTCGAAGATAGCGCCGATCCGCGCGCGGTCCCGGACATCAGCAATCAGCGGTCGGCGGTCGAGCCCCGGATGGCGGACCGCCATCTCCATGTCGATGGTGTAGAGCGCGAATTCCGAACTCTCGACCATAATCAGTGATTGGGGCCTGAACTCGGCCGTCTGGCGCACCAGCTCGGAGCCGATGCTGCCCCCGGCCCCGGTCACCAGCACCCGGCGCCCGGCGATCAGGGAACGCATTGCGTCCCGATCAAGGGGCACCTGGGGACGGCCCAGCAGGTCTTCGACAGCAACCGGCGCGGGTTCCATCTTGTCTTCCGCACCGTGTTTCAGATCGGTAAGCCTGGGGAGGCGGGCGAGCGTCATACCCTGCTTCGCCGCCACGTCGACCAGGCTTCGTACCGTGGCTCCGTCGAGGCGGGGATTGGTGAGGATGAGACGCTGGGGTTGTTCGTCCTTGGCCGCCAAGGTCTTCACCACTGCGGGAATATCATCGACCATGCCCAGCACCGTGACGCCATGGATGTGGCGCCCGACGCGGCCCGGATTCTCGGCGACAATTCCGACCACGCGGTAGGTGCCCTCGCCCGGGCGCTTGAGCGAGCGGATGAAGAGTTCCGCCCCGTCTCCGGCGCCTACCAGTAGCACCGGAACGGTGGGATGCTCGGCGTCCTCGTAGCGCAGTTCGATGCGCCGGTCCTTTATCAGACGATAGAGAAAACGCGGTCCCCCCAAGAACGCCGTCAGGGTGAACCAGTTGATGATGGGCACCGAGCGCGGAAAGGCGTGGAGCCTCGTCCACAGGAACAGGACGACGGCGAAAACCAGGACCGTGATCGTGACGGCCCGCGTGATGGCGATCAGGTCGTTGAGCGAGGCGTAGCGCCACACCCCGCGGTAAAGCCCCATGGAAAAGAAAATCACGCCGGCGATAACCGTGAAGGTCGCCGTCCATTGGACCAATAGTTCGGTTGGATAGTGAACGAAACCGCCGGCCTGGCGCAACTGCAGGGCAAGCAGGAACGACAGCCCCGCCATGACGGTGTCATGGACAAAAACGATATAGCCGCGGGCCGTAATCCTGTGTGACACCTCTGGGCAATCCTCTTTCTCTGGTCAGCGAACGTGCCGGGTCTTAAACCAATCGGCAGTCGCCTGCAGGCCCTGATCGACCGAATAGGGCGGTTGCCAATCAAGCAAGCGACGGATCTTGCCATCATCCACGGTAAGCGAGTCGAGCAGCCGTGTCACCTGCCCGCTTCGACCCGTGAGCATGCCGGCAAGGCGCAACAGCGGAGGCGGCAGCGGCCAGAGCCGGGCGTGGGCGTGGAGCGCCGCGGACGTGCGGTGGATCATATCGGGTGTCGACAGATCTTCGCCGTCGCGGACCAGGAAGATTTCACCGGCTGCGGCGGGATGGGTCAGGCAGCGGATCACGGCATCGGCCAGATTGCCGGCATAGATCAGGCTGCGAGCGTTCCGGACCGCCGCCAGCGGCAGGGTCGGTTTCTGTTCACAACGCTCCAGAAGAGAAAGGAAGTTGCCCTTGACAAAGGGGCCGTAGGCCAGGGTCGGTCGCAAGATGACTGCCTCCATGGCGGTCTCGGCGGCAACCGCTTTCAGAGCCTCTTCCGCTTCCAGCTTGGAGACCCCGTAAGGGTCGCGGGTCCGGGGCTCCTGATCCTCGACGTAAGGCTGGCCCGGTGCCGTCGCCTCCCCCATGACCTTGACCGAACTCAGGTAGACGAATCGCGAAACCCCGGCCAGGGCCGCGTCTTCGGCAAGGCGGAGCGTGCCTTCGACATTGACGCGACGAAATTCGCTTAAGGGATCGCCCGCCGTCTCCTCCATCACATGAACCCGGGCCGCCATGTGGACCACCGCGTCGACACCACGCAATGCGGCGCTCCAGTCCGTGCCGGCCCCGATGTTGGGGATGGGGCGGATTTCGATGCCCCTGAATTTCTCGGCCGCGCGCGGGTTGCGCGCCGCCACCGAAACCTCAAACCCGGCTTGCAGCAGGGCGGGACAAACCGCCTGTCCGACAAAACCGGCACCCCCGGTCACCATGACCCGGGTCATGGCTCGACGTCCCCGACCGGAACCACGAGACCCGCGGCAAGGCTGGCGGCGGCCGCGTTGGTTTCGGGTGGGAAGTTCTCAGTCAGAAACAGGATTTTCATAGCCGGTGCGCTTGGTGTTTCAGCTCTTATAAGCCCTCAGCGCCGGGCCGCAAGCCAGAAAAACAGGCCCGTGGTGACCGCCACTCCGCCCGCTAGGCCAAACCCCGGCAGGCCGGAGGCGGCAACGGCAGCGCAGACGATGAGCCCCGCCCCGGCCACACCGACGGCGGCAGAGACCCGTGCGTGGCTGAGCCCCCCCTGATGGGCCTGCTGGTAGAAGTGCTTTTTGTGGGCCCGCCAGACCGCCTCGCCCCTCAAGCCGCGGTGTACCAGGGTGATGGTGGCGTCGGCCAGGTAATAGGCGGGCAGGATCAGCGCCGCCGCCCATTGCCCCTCGGAGGCGATCTTCAGGAGCACGAAGCCCAGAAGGAAACCCAGGGGCACACTGCCGACGTCACCCAAGAAGATCTTCGCCGGATGCCAGTTCCAAATCAGGAATCCCAGCGCGGCACTCGCCAGGGTCGCTCCGAACAAGGCATTGATCCCGTTGATCCCGGAAAGCCCCGTCACCAGCACCAATCCCAGCCCGATGACCACGGTCTCGGTCCCGGCGATGCCGTCGACGCCGTCCATGAAATTGAATAGGTTGACGAACCAGACCCAAAGGATGACGGCCAGCACCATATCCACCACCGGCGGCAACAACCCGCCGAACACCGGCAGACGGTCGGGCCATAGCACGAGTGCCGCCGTCACCGCCGCGATCTGGATCAGGAGGCGCACCAGCGGTCCCAGTTCCCTGAGGTCGTCGACCCAGGACAGCGCGGCTAACGCCAGCGCCAAGCCCGCCATCAGCCCCGCGCAGGGCGGCCCCAGCAGCGTCCACGTGGCCGCCAGTGCGCCGATGACGGCGATGCCGCCGCCCTTGGGCGTCGGGACGTCATGGGAACTGCGATGGTTGGGATGGTCGAGGATGTCCCGGTGCCGGAGCCAACCCAGCACCAGGCGTGTCCCCACTAGGGATGCAAGGAAGGTGGCGATGGCGGCGGCAAAGATCAGGCCCATGGCGAGAATGTATAGCGCGGGCCGGGGCTTCGGGAAAACAAAAGTGTCGAGGCGCAGCCTTGGAGAGAAAGCCATGGCCTTGAGGTCGGCGGGGCAGGCCGAGGAAATTGGGGCTGAACTCCGAGATGGAACTCCGGTGCATCCAAGAGATTTTGCGGTCCCGGCAAGGACCGGGCGCCAAGCCTGGATCAGCCCGACACCCGCATCATTTCTCGATTTCCGCCGTTTGTTCCTGGTCGCCTTCGGGATGGCAGAAATCCGACATCCCGCACCGGGCGCTGATTCCGGTCACCGTCAGTTTGGCGGATTGAAGCCACGTTTGGGCCGCTCGACGATCGCGGCCGGCAGCAGGCGCATGCTCATGGCGTCCAGTGGCGCTTGGGATGGGGCCTGGCGGTATAGGGGCCGTTCCGGGTCCGCATCGAAAGGCACGGCGTTCCAGAGGCGAGAAGTACTCGACCCAGGCGGCGTACATCTCGGCATCCTCGGCGTTGGCTTCCGTCAGGAACTCCCGCGCCCGACGCAGGCGGTAGCGGCCCGACGAGCCTTCGGGTATCAGGCGGGCGGGGAGGAGGCGGTCAGCCCGCCCTTGTACCGGGGGGGTAGCCGGCGAAGGCCTCGCGGCGATTCCGCACATGGGTCAGTGTTCTCCCAGGGCGTCCTGGCACTGTTGCAGGACGGAAATGACATCGACACCGAGGCGGAGGCTGGAGAGGTCGACGCTATCCGCCCGCACCGCCGCAGCCAGGGCCAGAAGCGCATTGTCGAGGGGCATTCCCGGCTCCAGCGGCACAGACTCGGATGTGCGGTGCGTGCAGCAGAGATCATCGATGACGGGTTCGACCACCAGCTTATCCGGGGCCAAGTCGTCATAAATCATCGTCGCGCCATCAAAATGAACGGCAAAGAGGCGCCGCTTCCTGTCCATCAGATTGCCGCCGCGGATGGCCGCCGCCACGCCGTCCGCGAAGGTAAGACGCAATTGGAAGACCTCGCCCAACCCCTCAGCGGTTTCCGCCCTGTCCTCGATTTCGACCGCGACGGAGACCGGCCGTTCGCCCAGAAGGTCGAGGCACATGGCAATGTCGTGGGGTGCGTAGTCCCAGAGCGGCGGGATGTCGGCGCGGAAGGGGCCCCGGTTGCCGCCCGCCGCCCGGATGAACTGCGCCGGCCCCATGGCCAGCGCCCGATCCTTCAGAGCCCGCCAAGCCGGACTGAAGAGATGGATGTGATTGACCAGCACCGGACGGGCTGCCCCTTCGGCCCGCTGCAACAAGGCCTCGGCCTCGGCCAGGTCAAGGGTCAGTGGTTTCTCGACCAAGACGGCCTTGCCGGCCGCCAGCGCTGCAGAGGCCATCTCCGCATGGAGGTGCGGCAGGGTGGCGACGGCCACCGCATCCACGTTCTCGGCCGCCGCGACCTCCCGCCATTCGGCCTGCACCGTGCAGCCGGGACCCACGCGGTCCGATGTCTCGGGATTGGAACTGGCAACGCGGGTGAGAGACATGCCGCCGAGCCGACTCGCGGCGGCGATGATTTGCCGCCCCCAGGCGCCGGCGCCTATCACCCCAAGTCTGACGACGTCATCTCCCATCTATTGTTCGCCGGTGTAGACTCCGTCGCTCCAGATGAGGAAACGGCGGAGCCCTTCGTCGAGGTCCACTTCGGGCGCGTACTGGAGCTGCAACTGGGCCTTGCGGATGTCGGGGGCCCGGCGGTTGGGTTCGTCGGCCGGATAGCTGTCGGGGTATTCGATGACATCGTAGGCGATTTTCTTGTCCAGAATCCCCTCGATACGCCGGGCCAGGTCGAGCATGGAGATCTCGGGCGTCGGCGTGCCAATGTTGTAGGCCTCCCCGGCCACGCCTTTGAGAATCACCAAGAGAAACCCGACTATGGCGTCGGTGATATAGCAGAAGGTACGGGTCTGGTTGCCGCCACCGTAGATGTGAAGCGGCTGCCCTCCTTTGATGCGGCTCGCGAAATTGGGCAGCACCCGATAATCGGTCTCCTGCATGCCGGGACCGTAGACGTTGAAAGGCCGGATCGTGTTGGTCGCCGTACCGTTCTTGGTGTGGAAGATGTAACACAGGGTCTCGCCGACCCGTTTCGATTCGTCGTAGCAGGCGCGCGGCCCCTGGCAGGACACGTTGCCGCGGTAGCTTTCCTGCATCGGCACGTGCCTGGAGTCCGGATCGCCGTAAATCTCCGAGGAGGAGAAGAAGGTGAAGCGCGCCTTGTGCCCATCCGCCAGCTCCAGCATGTGCCGGGTACCGGTGACGGCGACTTCCAACGTCTCCAGCGGATAGGCCCTATAGTAGAAGGGGCTGGCGATTCCGGCCGCATGAATCACGTAATCCAACCGCCCCTGCCACGCGAAAGGCTGGGTGACATCATGACGGACGAAGGTGACGTTGTCGTGCTTGGGGATCTCCGCCCCTTCCTTGCCCGCCGTGATCAGATTGTCGAGCGCGACGACCCGGATCGGCTTGTCGAGCACGCGGCTGTTCAAGCGATCGAAGATCTCCATGAAATAGCGGCCCAGAAAACCGCGCCCGCCGGTGAGCAGCGCCGTCTTGCCGGCGAAATCCTGGGCCGGGCCGCTGATGCGGTCCACAATCTCGTCGATATCGCTATTGAGAAGGAACTCGTCCATGGATCAATAGATCTCCACTTTGGGCAGCGGCACGATGAACTGGCCGCCCGCCTCGGAAAAGGCTTCGTGTTTTTCCATGATCGGCTTGGCGAAATTCCAGGCCAGGATCACTACGTAATCGGGCTTGCGTTCGTAAAGCGCGTCCGCTGGCAGCACCGGCACATGAAGGCCCGGGGTGTAGAGCCCCTGTTTCAAGGGACTGTCGTCGACAATGAAATCGATAAGGCCTGGTCCGACACCTAAATGATACATCAGGGTGGTCGCCTTGGCGGGCGATCCGAAGCCGGCGATGGAATGGCCCTGGGACTTAAGCCGTTTCAGCATCGCGGCAAACTCCGCCTTCAGCGTGTCGATACGCGCCCCGAAGCCGATCAGGGTCGAGGACTGGTGCAGACCGATGCCGCGCTCGTAGGCGATCAGGTTATCGACCGAAGCGTCCATCGGGCGCCCGGCCCCTTGAAGCTGCGCCACGCCGCGGATGGAGCCGCCATGGGTGTCCTCGCGCTTGACCTCGATGAGCTCCATGCCATTGCGTTCGAAGAACGACTTCAGCGGCTTCACGGAATGATAGGCCAGATGCTCGTGGTAGATGGTATCGAACAGGGCGTTCTCGAACACGTCGCCCAGGTAAGAGACCTCGAACACGAACACCCCCTCCTCGTCGAGCAACTTCTTGACCCCATTGACGATGCCCGTCAGATCATCAGCGTGGGCGAAGACGTTGTTGGCCATCACCACCTGGGCCGGGCCCTTCTGGATACGGATGTCGTCGGCCAACATCGGGGTAAAGAAGGCGGGGATGGTCTCGGTACCTTCGGCCGAGGCCGCCTTGGCAATTTCCTTGGCCGGGTCGACGCCCAATACCCGGCAGCCCCGCTGCTGGAAGGCCCACAAGAGCGTCCCGTCATTGGAGCCGATGTCGACCACGAGCGCGTCCCGCCTGGGTGCGATGAAGCGGGCCTCGGCCCATTCGGCGTAATCCTGGAAGTGCTGCACGAACACCGGCGAGGTGCCGGAGATGTAGACGTAGTTCTCGAACAGCTCCGCCGGGTCGACCACGTCGAGCAACTGCACGTGGGCGCAGGCCTCGCAAAAGAAAACGTCGAGTGGATAGGTCTTCTGGCGCTCCGTCTTCCGCGCCTCGGGCACGAAGGCGTTGGCCAGCGGGGTCGGGGTGAGCGACAGGACCTTGCGGAGCTTCTTGGAGCCGCAGAGCCGGCAGTCCTCGCGGCGGAAAATGTCGGCGGGCATTCTATTCGTCCTCCGGCGTCCAGGTGGTGAGGCCTTCGATGGCCAGCATTTCGATCCGCACCACGTCGGCCTCGTAGGCCTCCTGGGTGCGCGGATTACGCGACAGGGTCAGAAAAGTGGTGTCCATGGGAAACACCATGCCGTGATCGACCATGGGCGGGGTGAAAACCATCTCACCCTCTTCAACCATCATGACCCGGGGCTCCTCCTTGCCGCCCGTGGGACGGTGGTGGTACTCAATGCAGCCTTTGATGACGTAGCAGTAGTGCCAATCGGTCTTGTGGTAGTGGTTGGCCCGGAGCGTGCCCGCCTTGGACTCGATCATCACCGCGCTCTTCATCAGCCGGTCCACCAGGGGCTGGATCGAACCACGGGTGTCCACGTAAGGCTTCTCCAGCTTGACCGGATGATCGAAAGGCGGCCACGTGGTCTTTTCTTCTTCGGTTAGGGGGTCGATATCGAGACTGCCCATGTCTTTTCTCTCCTTCAGCACAATAGGCGCCGCACGATCTGTTTCTATCTCCCCTGCTTGCTGCGAGCAAGGCGGTCAGGCTTGAAGGGGGGAACGGCGGCCAGCCAGACATATAACCATCAGAACCAGGTAGCAAATCTGCCACCAGGCCGACCATACGGAAAAATTAAACATTCCGGACCCCCAGTATCCAACACTGATCATCAACGCCATCAACAGACTGATGTCCCGGCTATACACATAGTCGCGCATCAGTTTAGCGCATAGCGTAAAGACCAGAATCACCAAGGCCGCACCGCCGACGATGCCGGTTTCGCTGAAAACCTCGATCAGCCAGTTGTGGGGGTGGGCAGGCACGACGTTCAGGCCTCTGGAGCCTGGAATTTTCTGGTCGGCGCCCGGCAGCAGATTGATTACGTTGATGCCCTTGCCGAACCACGGAGAGTCGAGCGAGAGCTGCAGCGTGTGGTACCAGATTGTCTGACGCTGGTAATCGACCAGCCAGGACGGCAGGATCGTTATTACCCCTTCCGGAACTCCGAAATTCGAGCGTGCCTTGTATAGCCAAAAGCCCACCGCGACGGCGACTGCGGTAGCGGAAAAACCAACCCCCAGGATCATCAATCCCCGCCTACGCGACGCCACATAGGCATAAACCACCGCACCCACCGTCACCGCGGCCAGGAGACCCGCGACGGCGGAACGGTTAAAGGTAAGCACGACCAACACCAAGAGCCCGGCGATACAAACGGCGCTCAATGCAAGCCACCCTTTCCCTAGCCGCAGTCCCGCCAATAAGAGCAGCGGGGCCCAGAGAATCCCCACGCCCGCATATTCCTTGAGGACCTTGGCGGCATTGACCTCGACCCACCCCTTGCCTCTGATGAAATAACTGAGTTCAGGAACGAAGCTGACCGAGACAATCGCCACCATTGTGGTTGCGACACAGACAATGGCGAGGGCCTTGAGGGAGAGCAGATACACCTCCTCTGGGGCCCGGAACAAATAGGCCCAAAGAAGCGCGGCCACCGCAGCGAAGACCGGCACCCGCACCCAGGCCTCGAAAGACCGCAGTGGAAGAGGCGAAATCATGATGCTGGGAAGCCAGAGGACCAGTGTCGCCAACAGCAGCAAACCTACCGGGTGCCGGGCCTGCTTGAGCGCGGCCCGAAAAACATCACCCCGTCCCGGCTGCACCAATATGAACAGAACGGCCAGAACGACCGGAACCGCCAGAGCCGCCCGGCCGAACACAAGGCACGGGGTCGTGAGGCCGATCAGGAGCGCCGTTACCTGAGGCAAAGAAACGGGAAGGGATGTCTTCATCGGCGGGAATATAAACGATGGGGACGGCAAGGCAAGCCGCCGTCCTGGAACTTGCTGAAGCCGTTTATCATGTCGGTGATCAGTCGGGGCAGGGTATTTGTCAAACAGCGTCCAACATTGCCCCCCCTGAGGGGGTAAATCGATCAAGGCAATCGCCGGAAACCTAAAAAATATGCACTTCCGCAGCAGGTCTAATCAGAAATCTTCGTGAACCCCCGAACGGTGAATGCCTTGCGGGCAAAAGTTCGTGCTTTGGCTGAAGTCGTTGTCATAACGGTCCCTGCTCCTTCGGATTTGTCATCCAGAAAGAGAACCGAGCGGACGATTTTTCCTTGCTCGCTGTCCTCCGGAATCGAGAACCATCCGGTTTTCAACCTCTTGCCGCTGGTCAAGAAATAATCCGCCCTTACGGGCGCGAGATCGTCTTCGTTCACCCACACCAGGATCTTGGGATAGGTGGCCGTCGCCTTGATGGCGCGCAGCTCGAGTTTCCGTAGAGGTCGGCCTTCCAAACGCGGGAACCGGGTGCCGAGGATTCTCCCGACGTCTTCAAGGAAAGGAACGGCCATTCCCGTTTCCCGCTCCGTACCGGCCAAGGCGTAGGACTGATGCCAGGAAATCCGGCCGACGTCTCCATAGTTCGCTTGCCCAAGCAGTCGCTGAAGAGGTGTGATCCGAATGGGTCTGTTGGCGGTTGGGATCTTGAGCCATACGGCATCATCGGTCATGAGGACCCTGCGGCCCCGTTCCGAGGTGTTCAACATAATTACGACCGAATCGCCGTATTCATTGAGGAACACCCGGTATGCGCTTGACTTTCCCTTGACACCCTCACGAAGGTTCAGTTGGTCAAGAACGACCCCCGCCTCGACGTTCAGCAAAGGCAGGCGGTATCGGTCGACACGCTCCAGAATGGTCGCGGGATCGTCTTCCGCACTGCCGGCGGCTGGAATCATGACGGCAATCAACAGAACAATTCGGACAAAATTAATCATAACGCGTTCCCATCAGTGTATCGCTGTTTCATGTCTTTCCGGATGGATTATCCTTCCCGAAGGGCATCGACGATCTGCAGTCGCGAGAGCCGGCTCGTTGGCAGCCAAGCTGCCAGGGCGCCGGATATCACCATCAAGAGTAGGGTGACGGCATAGACGGTAGCGTCGACGAAGATCACTAGGGGATAGGCCATTGAACGTCCCGGCGGGGGCGGCATCTCAATTCCTACGATATTAATTACCATGGCCATGATGGCCGCGAGCAACAGTCCTGCCGTCCCGCCGACCAGCCCCATGATGGCGCCCTCAACGGCGAAATTGGTCCGGATCGTCCCACGCCTTATCCCCATCGCCATCATCGTGCCCATCTCGCGAATGCGCTCGCCGATTGCCAACACCATGGTGTTGGTCACCGAAAGGGAAACGACAAGTAGAATGATTGCGCCTAGAACCAGGAAAATGTTTCGGTAGAGCGTCACCACCTGACCGTAGAACGAAGCCAAATCCCGCCACGTCTCGATAGTGAATTCAGGAAACGATTCCCGAAGCCAGGCTGCGGTGTTTTCGGTGTCGTTGGTTTCCTTCAGTACGACAACGAGACGCGATACCCCGCGGGTGTCGAGCAAGACTTCCGCAGTTGGAAAATCGACAAGGACGAGGTGATCGTCCATTTCAGGAATACCCGTGGTGAACGTTCCGGTAACCCGGACATCAACGGCGTTCAGCACTCCGGAGATAGTGGTGCCAAGAAGAGTTATGTTGTCGTTTGCTCGTGCGCCCAGTTTGGCCGCGACACCATCGGCCAGAAGCACGGAAAAAGCCGGTTCTTCGCCGCTGACGAGAAGACCTTCACCTGAGGTCAGGGGGGCAAATCCCACGGATAGACGACTTTCTTTGACCGGCTGTATACCGCGGCCCGCGACGGCTATCGTTGTTGGACCGTTGGAAATCAAACCCTCGAAAAGCAGCCGGCGCATAGTGAAACGCACCCCGGGTTTTCGTGCCAGGTCCTGTTCCAGGTCGACCAATCGGTCTGGTTCGATCACCACTTCTGCCGAACTCACCTGAATGTGGCCAAGCGAGCCACGGATCGTGCTTTCCTGCAGACCGTGAAAGCTCGCCAGCATAAAACCGATTGCAGTGAGAATCGCCATCACTCCCACGACGATCACTGACACCGCCATTAAACTTCGGCGCGTGTGACGCCAAACATTTCGCCAACTCAAAAGCAGCCACTTCATTGCCGGATCTCCCCGTCTTCCATATTGAGCACGCGTGAGGCGAAACGGATTGTTCGCTCGTCGTGGGTTGCGATCACGAAGGTCGTTCCGAGAGTTTGGTTAAGCTCCTGCATTAATTGGAGGAGGTCCCGGGCAGTAGCACCATCCAGATTTGCCGTGGGCTCGTCGGCGAAAACGACTTGCGGGCTGGTGATCAGCGCGCGGGCCACGGCGACCCGTTGTTGCTGTCCTCCGGAAAGACTGCCCGGGCGATGATGCGCCCGGTCGGCGAGCCCGACACGGGTGAGCATGTCGATGGCACGGCTTTGCCGCTCCTTGGCCGAAACGTTGCCGGCCCAAAGAGGGAGCTCCACGTTTTCTTGAGCCGACAAGACAGGGATCAGGTTGAACGACTGGAAAACAAACCCGATCCTGCTGCTGTTGAACGCGGTGCGCCTCTTCTCTTCGCTGGAGAAATCCATGACTTCTCCGTCAATACTCATGGTGCCCGCGTCGGGCCGGTCGAAACCGGCCATAATGTTGAGAAGAGTGCTCTTTCCACTACCCGAAGGGCCACATAATGCAGCTATTTCCCCCGAGTTGATCACCAGATCGATCCCCCGAAGGGCCGGAACGGAAAATCCGCCCTTCCGGTAGTTCTTTACGATGCCGATGGCTTCAACCTGTGCCATTGGTTACCTCTTGCTCCAAATGGTCTCGGCCACATCGGGCATGATTGCCCGGGCTTTCCGTAGGTAGTCCTCCGACTCTTCGGGGCCGCTATCCGCTGTCAGTACAGCCATCCAGGCATAAATCGTCGTCTTCTGGAAATCGACCAAGCGATCAGAATCGGGGGATTTCAGGATTGCCAAAAAGTTCTGTTGGGCCACGGACCGGCGTCCAAACATCTTGGGGATGCCGGCGTTGGTAATGCCGCTAACCATAAGAACCTCGGTCCTTATGGAGAAGCCGTCGGTGGGCTCTGCGTTGTCGACTTGCTCCACTGCCTCGTCTATGAGGTCCAGTCCCTCTTTCAGGTTCGCAAGCTTCGTCCAGGGGAAAAAGGAATCCCGGGCCATCATGGTTTTCAAGCTTCCTTTGTATGTAACCGCTGCCGGATGGTTGGGGTGGGACTCGAGAAAGCGATCGACGTCCTCAATCCCGCTGGACAAGGACTGACTTCCGTCCTGCGACGCGATGTAAGCGGCTCGCAGCGCCTCGAAATCCGGATCGGTGGCGTTGGCAGGTGCACAGGCGAACCCAATAAGCACTGTACATACAAAGGCAATGTTTCTGCGCAACATAGTATCTTTCCTTTCCAACCGTTCTTGGGCCTCGTGAGAGAAGCTCCATACACCGATGTTGTGTCCTGTTCTGGATAATAGGATCTGGGCACTCAAGCCACGACACGAACCCGACATGAACCCGACAGGGACATGACAAAACGCCGCAAAATCGGACGTCGGCTTGGTTGCCACGCCAATTTGTGCCAGAAACCATTTGTTCGGCAGTGGTCCGATACGCAGGAGACAAGGATGACGGCCAAGGTATTCATCGACGGCGAAGTGGGAACCACCGGGCTGCAGGGCGCTCGGACATCAACCCCGCCGCTCGATTCCTGGGATAGTTTTACAAAAGCCTCGTCCGTCAGAAGAATTTCTTGATCGCCAGGAACACGCTGTGTCCGGTGGGGACTTCGCCGAATTCCGTTCCGTCCCGACCCAGATTTGCCCTGAGTTCCAGCCATGCAATCAAATCGTCGCGGATTTCCCGGGTTACGCGGAGACCCGAGGACACACTTGCATCATGGAGGTTTGTGAGCGCATTGGCTTCGAATTCCCATTGCTCCACCGGATAGGAGGCGCGGAGGAATAGATAGTCCCGCATGTTGCCTCCCACCCGGATCGACGCCGCGTCATACCGGAGGTTGCCGTCGATGGCCTCACCGCTTACGCCAAACGCGTTGCCGGAAGCATGGAAATCGGTGAGCCGCTTCAGGCGGTTCCATTGTGTGGAGTTGAGACCCCTCTGGTCATGCATCCATTCCGCCAAAAAATTGAGCCCGGAGACGGCCGTCCACTGACCGCCTGTGACCCAGCGGGGATACCACTTGTCATCATTTATTCGATGGGCGCCGATTGGGTTGTTCGCTGATGGGAAAAATCTAAAGTCCCCGTCAACCAAGGACCTATGTATGGGGCGCGCCGTCCCCTGTCGCGCGAAAACCGAGAAATGGAGTTCCAGGGATTGGCCGATCACCGAGGAAAGGCCCCCGCCCAAGCCAAGAGGTTGCTCGGGGGTTTTCTGGAGCAGCGCCTGAACATTGGTCCCGCCCAGGTTTCGTTCGGCGGTGAGAATCATCTGGACGCGCTTCTGATCGTAGGTTCGGTTCTCTCCGACCACGGCACTCAGCGTCCAGTCTTCCCCGAAGTAATCGACCGCGGCAAGAATGGAAGGTTCCAATTCGCCCAGGCGGTCCTTGATGTCGACATAGTCCTTTACGTCACCAAGGAAGTCGAGGGGCTGCGCTACATAGGCGCCATCCCACCCCCTTGGCTCCTTGCCTATGGTGAAGGTCCATTGATCGTCAATTTCAAAAGCATGGGAGAGTCTACGGATCGTTGGATCCGGATCCCAGTCTCCGTCCTCATAAGTCACCGCGCCACGGACTTGCCAGTTCCATCCTTCGAATGTTCCACCGCACAAAGCGCCACCTTCGACCGCAGCACCGTCCGGGTCGGAGAGACCGTCCACGCGGAACATGTTGGAACGTTCATGAACCATGTTTGGGGCCACGAAGGCCTCGCAAACCAGGGGTGGGGCTGCCGTTACCGGCTTGATGGCAATAAACAGGGCAGTTAAAGCCGCCAAGACCCAAGTCAGGCGGGGTGTGAGCGGAACCATGGCTTTACGCGTGTGTTGTCGCTGCCCCGTCATTCTGTAAGGATCGGGCACGGTATGCAATCCCCATCAGTCCTTTGGGATTTCCGAAAGCATCCAGCGGATCACCGTTTCCGACGAGCCCAGCCGCCCGGCAACTACGATCTGGTCGCAGCGACGTTTGACATCCGGAACGCCGGAATACAGGCTTTCCTCCAGCGAGACCCCTCCGCCCTGGGCTGTGAACCGCCACCCGATACCACCGGGAAGGCGCAGTAGGACACCGGAGCCACCCGCCTGCGCCGAGGCTTGAACCTGGGGATGGAGATGAAAGCGTATGGCAAAGGGCGGTCTCGATCCGGCGTCTCCCCCGGTGATCCGGTCTTCCCCGCTGAGGCCGGTTCCCGAAAGGTCAAGCATGAGCCGCCGGTGATGACGAACGCCGAAGGGAACCCCGTATCCGTCGTGGCTTGCTTCGACCCAGATGGCGTGGTCGGTCTCGCCACGGGCAGCCGTAACCTGGGCGACACGGGGCCCCATGTGGCCATCCGCCGCGATTTCCGTCGAATTGGTGTCCTCAAGGCAAAGGGTTGAATGAGCAGCCGTTCCACGAAGCGCCTTCTGCCAGGCGGTCTCGTCGCCGGCGTCGGCGCCGCAATTGACGATCAGGCGATGACGCCCGACGCTCATCTCGAAACTCAGCGCGCCTGCATGTGCGTCTGCATCCGCTCCATTAGGCGGAGGCGCACCGACATCAATCAGCATGACGGTCCGGCCTGCCGTTAGGCGCTGGTAACCGCTGTGCGGTGCATTGGTCGGCGCCTGGCCGCGAACGCCGGCCTGGCTCAGGGCCGCATCGACGACGCGACGGTCTTCTTCGAAGCTGCCGTTGAAGAGCGCCAACGCCCCGTCACCATGGCGGAAAGCCCTCAGCATGGGCGTCATGCAATCAATGGCACTCAACAGAGACGCAGGGACTTCCGTCTGGGCGGCCAGGAGCACGGTGCGGATGTCACTCAGCGTACGCAGAACACCAAGGTGAAGGGAGGGATTGCGTTGGAAGTGGCCGCCGTCAGGCAGGATCTGGTGTGTCAGGTGTTCATCCAGCAACCGCCGCCCGGCAGCCAGAAGATCGCCCGCGTCGGGCAGAGCGAGACCGGCGTATATCAAGCCCTTGATGGCCGGAAATGCCGATGCGGTCCGCTCCGTCATGCCGGTCGTGCGACCCAGATGGCGGGCTTGTGCCGACAGGGAGGCAAAGAAGCTCTTCCGGAAGGTCTCGTCAGCACCGCTTAGCAGGAAATCGGCCCCGGACAGCCAGGCGGTGATCCGTTGCCCCAAAACATCAGGCCGCCAGATCAGGGCATCCCATTGCCGGTGATGTTCGCTCCAGCCGGCGACCAGTGTCCGGGCCCGGTCCCGAGCCGCATTCGACCCCAGGGCTCTCAGGTCGGCCAACCAGGCGAAACCATGCAGGGGCGCGGTTTTCTTCCTGGCACTGTCGGAATGGCAGCCCCAGGGGACTTCCCCCGCCGCGAGCCAGCCCCCACCCAACGGGAACTCCCCGTCGAGGATCGCCTTGCCGGCGTCCGGATCCCCCGACCACGGGTCGGGAGGGATCAGCCGCAGGCTCTCCGGCACCCGCCGGCCCAGGGTCAGGGGATAGAGCGGGTTTCCGAAGACCCGCCGTCCGAAAACTGCAAAAAGGCGGCGCGGCACACTGCTTACCATATCGATTGGATTGGATTGGAGCCTTGGTAAACCGATTCGGGGAAGGCGGCAAGGTGCCCCGATGTTTCCCCATTCAATCCAGTTCAAAGGCGTCCTTGTAGTTCTGCCTGAGCGCCGGGTCCTGGTCTTCCTTGCGCAGGAAGCAGTTGCCGACGCTCAGCACGTCAAGTTCGGTCCCCATGAAGCAATGGAAGGCGTCCTCGGGTGTGCAGACGATCGGCTCGCCACGCACGTTGAAGCTGGTGTTGATCATCACGGAACAGCCGGTCAGTTCCTTGAAGCGGTGGATTAGGGCGTGGTAGCGGGGGTTGGTGTCCGCATGCACCGTCTGAATGCGGGCCGAATAGTCGACATGGGTCACGGCCGGGATCTCGGAGCGGACGACGTTGAGTTTGTCGATGCCGAAAAGGGCCTTTTCCCCGTCGGTCATCTGGCGGCGCCTGTCCTCCCTTACCCCATCGACCAGAAGCATGTAGGGACTGTCGCCATCGAGCTCGAACCAGTCAGCCACGTCCTCACGCAGGACCGAGGGTGCGAAGGGACGGAAGGATTCGCGGTATTTGACTTTTAGGTTGAGGGTCTTCTGCATGGAGGATGAGCGCGGGTCGCCCAAGATCGAGCGGCCGCCCAAGGCCCGTGGCCCGAATTCCATGCGGCCCTGCATCCAGCCCACGGCTTTTTCTTCCGCCAAAGCGGTGGCCGTGGCTTCGATGACCGCGTTCTCTCCAAGGACCTCGAACTTGGCGCCCGCAGCGGTCAGGCGGCGTTCAATCTCGTCCTGACCGAACTCGGGGCCGAGGTAAGAACCGTGCATCGCGTCCCCGGTTCCGCTTACGGTCCGGGGTTGTCCTTTGTGGATATAATGGGCCGCCAGCGCCGCTCCCAAGGCCCCGCCGGCATCACCGGCGGCAGGCTGAATCCAAATGTTGTCGAAGGCTCCGTCGTGTAGAATCTTGCCGTTGGCGACACAGTTGAGCGCCACGCCGCCGGCGAGGCAGAGGTTCCGGGCCCCGGTTTCCTTGGCCAACGCGCGGGCCAGACACAGCATGACTTCTTCCGTCACCGCCTGAATCGAGGCCGCCAAATCCATGTGGTGCTGGGTCAACAACTGTTCCGGGGTGCGGGCCGGGCCGCCGAAGAGCGCGTCGAAACGCTTATTTGTCATGGTGAGCCCGGAGCAGTAGTTGAAGTAAGACTGGTCAAGCCGGAACGACCCGTCCTCCTTCACATCGAGCAGCTTGTCGAGAATCAGGTCCTTGAACTTGGGTTCGCCGTAGGGCGCCAGACCCATTACTTTGTACTCGCCGGAATTAACCCTAAACCCCGTGTAGTAGGTGAAAGCGGAGTACAAGAGCCCCAGCGAATGCGGGAAATGGATCTCTTTGGTCATCTCGAGCTTGTTGCCCGAGCCCAGTGCCACCGAGGTCGTCGCCCACTCACCAACCCCGTCCATGGTCAGCACCACCGCCTCTTCGTAAGGCGACGGGAAGAAGGCCGACGCCGCATGACTCTGGTGGTGTTCGGCAAAGAGAAGCTTGTTCCGCCAGTCGAACTGTTCGTCGTACTTTTTTAATTCCTTGCGCAGCAGATCTTTCTGGAACAGCTTCTCCTTCAACCACACCGGCATCGCCATACGGAAGGAGGCGAACCCCCGGGGCGCGAAGGTGAGGTAGGTTTCCAACAGACGTTCGAATTTAAGGAACGGCTTATCGTAGAAGGTAACGTAATCCACATCCTTGAGTTCGATACCGCCCGCATCCAGGCAATAGCGGATGGCGTTCTCGGGAAAACCGGCGTCATGCTTCTTGCGAGTAAAGCGCTCCTCCTGGGCGGCGGCGATGATACATCCGTCGTCCACCAGCGCCGCCGCGCTGTCGTGGTAGAAAGCGGAGACTCCCAAGATGCGCACGGCACTGCCCCGATCAGAAAATGGTGTAAATGAACGGCGCCACGGCAGACCCTTGGCTGAGGACCACCAGACCACCAAAGATCACCATCATGACCAGGATGGGCAAAAGCCAGTACTTTTTGCGCACCCGGAAGAACATCCACAGTTCAGTCAAAAATGCCATGATTGTCTAATCTCCTAGAATTGGTTCCGCATGCTGTCGGGATCGGGACCCGGTGGGTCGCGCTCGATCCAGTAGCTCTTGGCGTCCTCATCAAAACCTAGCGGCAACGGCGTTTTGCCCATGACCCGCATGATGAGCCCGATGGGCATGATGGTGACGAAGAACAACAGCCCCATGATGAGCGGCGTCACCACTTTGTGCAGGAGCATTCCAAAGGCGAACCAGAGTTTGTTGAGGGGCAGCAGCAGCCGCGGCATTACCAGCGCTACGGTCAGAAAGCCGCCGCTTGCCGCCAGGGCCCAGACACGAATGGGCGTGTCGTCGATCAGCGGCCAGAGGCCAATCAACGCAAAGACGACGGCGAGCACGAGCCCGAAGGAACGCTCCGATCCCACCTCGACGGATTCGCTGCGGTCGTAACTTTCGTGGAAGCCTGGCTTTCTGGTCATCATCAGTTCCCCCGGGATTGGAGCGTGTTTACTATCACTTGCCAAGATAAGTAAATGCCGGCACTTGCCAAAACAAGTAAATTCCGGCCTCCTCAGACCCGCACCAGCCGCGCCGCAAAGAAGCCGTCCAGTCCACCACTCTCCGCCCAGTGGCAGGGCAAGGTGCGCAGGTCGCCCTCCGGCGAAAGGAATTCCGCTTGATTCCAAACTTCCTCGGGCGTGACCGGCAGACGGCGGACAGGGGCCTCCTCCTGGGCAAGGAGCGCCGCTATCCGCTCCGGCCCTTCCTCGGGCTGCAGGGAACAGGTGCAGTAGACGACCCGGCCTCCCGGACGGATCATGGTAACGGCCGCTTCCAAAAGCCGGGTTTGGACCTGGGTCAGCTTCCCCACCTCCTGGGGCTGCTTCAGCCACGCCACGTCGGGATGACGGCGGATGGCGCCGGTTGATGAACAGGGAGCGTCGAGAAGGACGGCATCAAACAGGGTGTCGGGTCGCCAGATTGCGACATCCGCCTTGATGGTTTCGACCTCAAGGTTCAAACGGTCCATGTTACGCCGCAAGCGATCAAGCCGCTTGCCCGATCGGTCCAGCGCGGTCACCCGGGCCCCAGCGGCAGCCAATTGGGCCGTCTTGCCTCCGGGCGCGGCACAGAGGTCGGCGACGCGAAGCCCTTGTACGTCGCCCAACAGGCCCACCGGCAAGGCCGCGGCGGCATCCTGGACCCACCAGGCCCCTTCCTCGAACCCCGGAAGGTCCGGAACGGCACCACCCCGCGTCCGGCAACGCAAAGCTCCCGTGGGAAGGCGATCGGCCTCCAAACGGGCCGCCCAGGTTTCGGCATTGGTCTTGACCGAGATGTCGAGGGAAGGTTCGGCCAGATGCGCCTCGGCGATGCGCCGACAGATGTCGGTTCCGTAGGCCGCCTGCCAAGAGTTCCAAAGCCAGTCCGGTGTATTGAGGCACGCCGCGTCCTGGGCCGCCACCAAATTTCGGCCTTCTCGTCCCAGGCGGCGCAGCACGGCGTTGGCCAGTTTCTTGAACCGGGAGTGGCCGGCTTCCTCCATCAAGCGCACAGTCGTGTCAACCGCGGCATGAGGCGGGGTGTCCAGGAACAAGAGCTGGGTGATCCCCAGTCGCAGAACGTCCTTCACACGGATGTCCTTGCGGGGCAACGGCTTCTCAAGGCAATGAGCGATCAGTGCATCCACCTGCCCCAGGCGCCTAAGAGCAATCATGGCAATATTGCGGGCGAAGGCCCTGTCACGGGGTTCCAGCGCCACCAAACCCGGTGCCTGGTCCAGCGCTTCACCCAGAGGCCGCTTGTGACGGAGCACGGCTTCCAAAACCTGGAGAGCCAGCAGGCGAGGTGTAAGGGAAGAGCCCGGCATCAGCCCCAGGGTCCGGATTGTCCGCCGCGGGCCGCCATCTCGCGGAGTTTCCGGACTCGGTTAGCGGTGTTGGGGTGGGTGGAAAACAGGCTGTCCATGAACCGGGCGTAAAGCGGGTTGACGATAAAAAGGTGCGCCATAGCAGGATTGTCCTCGGCTGTTACGTTATCGATGTGTTTGGCGCTGGATTCCAGTTTTTCCAACGCCCAGGCCAGCCGCAAGGGCTGGCCGCAAATTCCGGCGCCGGACCGGACCGCCAGTTGTTCGACGATGCCGTAGTCGCCGGGGACGGCGCGGCGATCGACTTCATCTGCGCCGTACATTCTTAAGACCATGCGATCCGAATTCCAGTAAGCAAACTGAGGTGATCCTGGATTGTTGGGCAGTTTGGCGGCAAAATTAAGATGTATTCCGCGTCCTGATCATGCCGCCAAGATTCTATCTATCACATCCTGTTGCTGTTGTTGAGTCTGTGGGGATGTGGGTAATCAGCGAGGCCCACACCTGTTCCGAAGGCGCAATCAAGGTCTACAAGGAACAGGGCCGCCAGGGTGAGGGTCGCCCGCTTCGATCGACAACCGCACCGGCCACCGGGCTCAATAGGGCCACGGCCAGGCCCGAAGCCCCCATGGCATAGCCCCAAAGCTCGGTGCCGGAAACCACATCGGGCGCCACAGCCTTGATGAAATAGGCGGCGAACACAAAGGTGGTGATGACGGTGGGAAACGCCGAATTGGCCCAGTCCCGAATTGGCCCAGTCATAGAGTGCCCAGGCCGCCAATCCGCGTGTGTTCCCGGCCTCCCCCCCGGTCTTTAATAGTGGCTTAGTCGACCTCGCAGGCCGAGGGAGGCGCTTCGGCCAGAGCCCGCAGTTGGCGGCTTGCCACCGTGATTTGAGCGAAGTCGTTAAGCTCGGTTCCCCAGAGTTCGGACAGCATTTCCTCGGTCCGGTCGATGGCAGCCTGGTTGTGGGTCAGCCAGACCTTGATCGCCTTGCGCGGCTCGGTCTCCTCTCGGGAGCAGTTGAGCACCTGGGCGCTCAGGGCCATCTGGTGTCCGTAAATCTCCTCGATCAGGGCATCGATGGCCAATTTCTGCCAGTGGCTGTCGGCTACCAGGGCCTCGGCAGAGGCCCGCAGGTGGCCGAGACGGAAGCGCGAGCCGACGGCAAAGTAGAGCCGGGCCACCTTGAGCGGCTCTAGCTTGCGCGCGTCGGCCAGGCTGACGATGTCGCAGCCCGACACCAAATTCACCAGACCGGCCATACGAAGCGCCAGGTCCTCGGGGGCCCCTTCGTTTATCAGCGGCTGGGCCCGGTCCTCGATATCCATCCGGTAGTGGTTGGGGAGGACGTCCTCCAGGTTGGCCGCCAAGGCCGCGACCCCTTTGCCGAAAATCGCCACGTGACGGCCGATGTCCAGGGGCCGCGACCCGTGGCGCAGAAACCAGAGCGTGGCGCGTTCGATGAGATCGTTGATCTGGCGCAGCATGTCGGTCTGGGCGACGGCCGGGATCTGGTTGTCCAGGCTTTCGATGGTCTGCCACATTCCACGCAAATCAAAGACTTCGCGCGTGATGGTATAGGCCCTGGCAATATCCCCCGGCGTCATGCCCGTCTTCTCCATCAGCCGGGAGACAAAGGTGCCGCCGACCCGGTTGACGAGACTGTTGGTGATGCGGGTGGCGATGATGTCACGCTTCAGGCGGTGGCCCTTGATTTCACGCTGGAACTTCTTGCGGATGGGAGCCGGGAAATAGGCGACGAGATCGTCCGCCAATTCCTTGTCGTCGGGCAGCGGCGATTGCAGAAGCTCGTCGTAGAGCCAAATCTTGGCGTATGACATCAGCACCGCGATCTCCGGTCGTGTCAGGCCCTCGCCACTGGCGGCCCGCTCCACCAGATGCTCGTCGTCGGGGAGGTATTCCACGGCCCGGTCCAAACGGCCCGCCTTCTCCAGCATGCGCATGAGGCGAATCTGGTCGTCCAGCACATAGGTCGCCTCGGCCTGAACCACCGAGATGGCCTGACTTTGCAAGTAGCTGTCCCGCAACACCAGATCGGCCACCTCGTCCGTCATCCTGGTCAAGAGCGCGTTACGCTGTTTGACCGTCAGGTCGCCGTTGGCCACCACCTGATCCAACAGGATCTTAATGTTGACCTCGTGATCCGAGCAGTTGACGCCGCCGGAATTGTCGATGAAATCAGGGTTGTCCCGGCCGTGGGCGAGGCTGAATTCGATGCGCGCGTTCTGGGTCATGCCCAGATTGGCGCCTTCGCCCACCACCTTGCAGCGGAGTTCCGCGGCGTCGATGCGCAAGGAGTCGTTGGCCCGGTCTCCGGTATCCGCATGAGTCTCGTGCGAGGCCTTTACGTAGGTTCCGATGCCGCCGAACCACATTAGGTCGATATCCGCTTTGAGCAGAGCCTTGATCAATTCGCCGGGACGGACGTTTTCGGCCTTGATCGCAAGGCATTTTCGAATCTCGGGGCTCAAGGGGATGGACTTGGCCCGGCGCTCGAATACCCCGCCGCCCTTGGAAATCAGCTTGGTGTCGAAATCGGCCCAGGTGGTGCCCGGAGTCTCGAACAGGCGCTTGCGCTCGGAATAGGTTGAGGCCGCGTCAGGGTCGGGATCGATGAAGATATGCATATGATTGAAGGCACCGATAAGCCGGATGTGTTCGGACAGCAGCATCCCGTTGCCGAACACGTCGCCCGCCATGTCGCCAACGCCGGCCACCGTGAAATCCTGAGTCTGAATGTCGACGCCCGTCTCGCGGAAATGGCGCTTGACCGATTCCCAGGCGCCACGCGCAGTGATGCCCATCCCCTTGTGGTCGTACCCGTTGGACCCTCCCGAGGCAAAGGCATCACCTAGCCAGAACCCGTAATCGGCGGCAATCTCGTTGGCGATATCGGAGAAGGTAGCGGTGCCCTTGTCGGCCGCGACCACCAGGTACGGATCGGCGTCGTCATGGCGCACCACCTGCTCCGGCGGCACGATCTTGTTGCCATCAAGGTTGTCGGTGAGATCCAGCAGGCCGGAAATGAAGGTCTTGTAGCAGGCGATCCCCTCCTCAAGGAACGCGTCCCGCCCCCCCGAGGCCGACGGGCACTTGACCACAAAACCGCCTTTGGAACCGACGGGCACGATGACCGAATTTTTGACTACCTGGGCCTTCACCAGGCCCAGAATCTCGGTGCGGAAGTCTTTGCGGCGGTCGGACCAACGCAGGCCTCCCCGCGCCACCTTGCCGAAACGCAGGTGCACGCCCTCGATCTTGGGGCTGTAGACGAAAATCTCGACCATGGGCCGGGGTAGGGGCAATTCCTCCAGGCTACGGCTGTCCAGTTTGTAGGAGACATAGGGTTTGGGTGTTTTGTCGGCTGTTTGCTGGTAAAAATTCGTCCGCAGTGTTGACAGCACGAGGTTGATGAAGCGCCGGAGAATCCGGTCCTCATCGGCACTGACGACCTCGTCGAGGCCGTCCGTCAGTTTGTCCTTAAGCCTGATAACGGTTCGGTTGACCGCTTTCTGATCCTCAGGATCGAAACGCGTTCGGAACAGATCGACGATGAGCCGGACCAGTCCTGGATTGTTGACCAGCGTCTCTCCCATGTATTGGTGCGAAAACGCGATTCCGGCTTGGCGCAAGAACCTGGAGTAGGCGCGCAGGATCACCACCTCGCGCCAGGAAAGCCCAGCCCTGAGAACCAGAGTGTTGAAGACGTCGCTTTCCACGTCGCCGCACCAGACCCGGTGGAAGGCGACTTGGAAATTCTTCCGAACGGTCCCAAGATCGACTTCAGACCCGTCGCGCGTCTCAAGGCCGAAGTCGTGGATCATCACCATCTGGGCTTCTTCGTCCGAGAGCAAGACGCTGAAAGGGATTTCATCCACCACTTTGAGGCCCATGTGTTCGAGCATCGGCAGAACGTCGCTCAAAGGAATGGGATACCCGGGGCTGTAGACCTTGAAGCGAACCTGATGATCCGCTGCCTCGATGGGGCGATAGAGGTTCATGCCCAGGTCGCCCGAGGTCAGTGCGCCTTCCACATGCTGGATGTCGTGAACCGCCACTTCCGGGTTGAAGCGTTCACGGTAACCGGACCGGAAGGCGTGGCCGTATCGGCGCCCCAGCCGGAGACCCTTTTCCTCGCCGAAGGCCGCGATCAAGGCCTCCTGGAGGACGTCGGCCCAGGCCCGCGCTGCTTCAACCAACCGCCGTTCGATGGCGATCGGATCGTAATCGGGGATTTGCCCGGCGGTGGTCTTGACCAGAACATGCAAACGGGCAAGGGGAAAATCGGCGATTTGAGTGTAATGGGCGAGGACCGTGCCTTCGAAGGCCTCTTCCAGGATCGCCTGCATGCGGCGGCGAAGCTCGGTGGTGTGGCGTTCGCGGGGCACGAAGACGAGGCACGAGATAAAACGCTCGAAATCATCGCGGCGGATGAACAGCGCCACGCGCTGGCGTTCTTGCAGATGCTTGATACCGAGTGACGTGGTGTAGAGGTGAGCGAGCGAGGTCTGAAAGAGTTCGTCGCGGGGAAAGTTCTCCAGAATATTGAGCAGCACCTTGCCGTCGTGGCTGTGGGGTCGGTAACCGGCTTTCTCCAGGGTCTTTTGTGTCTTCTGGCGTAGCAGGGGTATATTTTGGACGCTTTGGTTGTAGGCGGTCGCCGTGAACAGGCCGACGAAAAGCCGTGCACCGATGACCTGACCCTTGGCATTCAGCCGCTTGACCCCCAGTGCATCCATAAATACCGAACGCCGAACCGTGGATAGACGGTTGCTCTTGGTGACCATCAACAGCCCGGTCCGGCCGACAAAGGCCTGAACCTCGGGCGGCATGCTCGCCAGCTTGCGCAGCTCCTCGAAGACGAGAACGTCCGAATTGCGCAGGATGCCGGCGCCGCCGTTCTCGACCACCGTCGCGGTCGCCTTGGTGCCCTTACGCTCGAAAGCGTATTCCCGGTAGCCGAGGAATGTGAAGTTGTCGTCGTGGATCCATTGCAGGAAGTCGCATGTTTCGGCCACCTCTTCCGCCGGAACGTGTTTCGGCGTGGTCCCAAGGTCGGCGATGGATTCGTCCATACGGCCTCGGATCTTTTTCCAATCGGCGGTGGCGGCCTTGACGTCTGCCAGGACGTCTTCGATCCCGCTCTGGATTTCGAGGAGGCCGTCGCCAGATTGTTCGGTGACGCGGAAATGCATATAGGCCTCGAAGGCCGCCGTTTCGTCGTCGCTTTCGCGCTCCACGGCTTCTATCCATCGGCCATTGGGGTCCCGCTTGACCTGGATCACTGGATGGATGGTCAGATGAACCGTGAGTTCGCGGCGGTTGAGTTCGGCGGTGAGGGACTCGACAAGAAATCGGTTGTCGTCGGTCACGACTTCCACGACCGAAAATCCCGAACTCCAGCCATGTTCTTCCAGGTTGGGATTATAGACCCGGATCCGAGTCTCTCCCACCTTGCGGGCCGCAGCGAATTTCCAATGGGCCAGGGCGGCACCGAATAGGTCTTCCGGAGACTCTGCCTCGATATCCTGCAGGGGCACGTATTTGAAATAGCGAAGGATAAAGGGAGCGAGCACCGTGACCCGATCCGCCGGAAGCTTGTCGCGGGCAACGGCGACAACCGTGTTGAGAAATTCTGCCTTGGGATCCTTCTGACTGCGCGGCATGGAGTTCTCCCCTGGTGGCGAAGTCTGTCCCTGGACTAAGGAACGCTAACCTATCAGGCGGAAACCGCAAAGGCCAATCGCCAGACCGGGAGATCGAAAGAGGAAGATATCGGTGTGCAAGGCCCTGCGTTGGGATTGGCACCAATACTCGGTTTCGAGCGCGCCCTTTTATGGGCAAGCAATCTTAGCGGCATCGGGGCGGCAGGGGCGCGGATCCCGGCCAGGGTTACGGCAATGTCTTTAGGTTGCAGCCGGGCCGCCGGCGTTGGGAAGCATAGATCGGAGAAGACCGCAGCAGTGGCTTCCGGGTGTTCTGCACCCGTGAAATCTATATAGGGCGGGATGAAATCCAGGCAAAAAATGGAGCGGGCGATGAGATTCGAACTCACGACTTCAACCTTGGCAAGGTTGCGCTCTACCCCTGAGCTACGCCCGCTCAACCGGCCTTAATAGGCCAGTGGGCCGCTGTTATTGCGCAAGTGGTGGCGCTTTGCAAGTCTCGTCTTCGGAGTACCGGGAATAAGCAACCGCCATGACCTCAATCCGGCTTTCGGTGAAGCTAGGCCTTGCGGGAACGTCTGGAAACGGCCATCTATGGGGTGTTTCTTGCGGAAAGGGTAGGGTAATGGCATTGATTATTGAACCTGGGGCAGGCGGGCGACAGCCAGTCGCCGGTTCGGAAACGCCGGGCGATCTAATCAAGGATTCGGATGCGGTCAACTTTGCCGCCGACGTCATCGAGGCGTCTAAGCAGGTCCCGGTGATCGTCGATTTTTGGGCACCTGGGTGTGGTCCCTGCAAGCAGCTGACCCCAGCTCTGGAGAAATTGGTGAAAAAAGGGGCCGGCCTGGTCCGCCTGGTCAAAATCAATGTCGACGAGAATCAGGACGTGGCCGCCCAATTCCGGGTGCAGTCGGTCCCGACAGTCTATGGCTTTAAGGACGGGCAAGGCGTCGACGGATTCATGGGCGCGTTGCCGGAAAGCCAGCTCCAGGCGTTTATCGACCGTTTGACTGACGGCGCCAAAGCGCCGGTGGACGAAGCGCTGGCGGTGGCGGAAGAGGCGCTGAACGAAGGATCGGCCTCGACCGCACTGGGCATCTTTGCCCAGGTTCTCAAGCAGGACACCACCAATGCCAAGGCTGCGGCCGGAATCATCCGCAGCTACATGGTAGGCGGACAAATGGACCAAGCGCGGCGCATTGCCGACGAACTGGCCCAGGACCTGACCTCTCAGCCGGAAGTGCAGGCCGCCATCACGGCACTGGTCCTGGCCGAAGAGAGCGGTGCCGGCGGTAATGTTTCGGAACTCATGGACAAGGTGGCTATGAATCCGGGCGATAACCAAGCCCGTTTCGATTTGGCCGTAGCGCTCTACGGAGTTGGCGAAACCGAGTCGGCAATCGACGCGCTGATGGATCTGGTGCGTCGCGACCGGGCCTGGAACGATGAGGCGGCCCGTACCCAGTTGGTCAAGATCTTTGAGGCGCTGGGTCCGACCCACCCCCTGACTGTTGCCGGCCGGCGGAAGCTGTCTTCCGTGTTGTTCTCATGAACGCGGTTGTCACCACCGGAACACTGGTCCTGCCGGAAGTCGTCCCGGTCTTTCCTCTGCCGGGCGTGGTCTTGCTGCCGCACGGGTATCTTCCGCTCAATATATTCGAACCCCGCTATGTTAACCTGGTCGAGGATGCGTTGGGCGCTGGGCGGCTCATGGCCATGGTCCAACCGACGGACGAAGGACCGGATCCGGTGCCTGACGGGGCTGAGGTGTTTACGACCGGATGCGTGGGGCGGATCGTATCCTTCATGGAAACGGGCAAAGGCGGATATATGGTGAACCTTTTGGGGCTCAGCCGGTTCGAAATCGCCGCAGAGCTGAAACCCGCAAACGGGTACCGCAGGGTTCGAGCCCGTTACGAGGCCTATGTCAACGATCTTCAGGAGAACCCGGAATCCCTCGACGATCGAAACCGGTTGCTCCACGTCATGACCGATTATTTTGAGGCCACGGAAATCGGGGGCGACTGGCAGGAACTGGAAGAGGCGCCGGATTCGGTTCTCGTGACCTCTCTGGCGATGATCTGCCCCTTCGAGGCGCGTGAGAAGCAGGCGTTGTTGGAATGCGCCGGCCTACAGGAACGAGGTCAATTGTTGATTGCCTTGATGGAAATGGCGGCGCTCGATAAGGGCGAGGGGCTGCCGACCGGTGGAGTCCGTCACTGAATGCCATCTGGAGAGAAAGAAAATGAGTGGACGTAAAGTGGATCCGAAGATTTTGGAAATCCTGGTCTGTCCTTTGACCAAGGGACCGCTGGACTACGACGCGGAAAACCAGGAACTCATCAGCAGACAGGCCGGGCTCGCCTATCCCATCCATGACGGAATCCCCATCATGCTGCCGGATGAAGCCCGATCCCTCGACAACGATAAACGGAGTAAATGACAACCATGCAAATGGGCAACCGGCACACACCGACCGAAATCCGACTGAAAAAGGAAGAGAAGATCCTGGAAATCGATTTCGACGACGGTAAAACCTTCCGGCTGCCGGCCGAATATCTCCGGGTCGAGAGTCCCTCGGCCGAGGTTCAGGGCCATTCACCGGGGGAAAAGAAGACTATCGGCGGGCGGCGCCATGTGGGAATCATGGCGGTCGAGCCGGTGGGGAATTACGCGGTCAAACTGAAGTTCGATGACCTGCACGACTCCGGTCTCTACAGCTGGGACACCCTTTATCATATGGGTGAACACTCCGATGAGATCTGGGGTGAATATCTTGAGGCACTTGAAAAACAAGGTTTGTCGCGGGACCCCTAGGGGGAATGCATAATTTATCGGCATTTATTGTTAAACGCCTAAATAATAGGCACTCCTTTGAGGTGGCCGGCCTGGGTGGATATTCGGGCACGACCCCTTAATCCTCTGTTTTTCCATCATTTCTCGTCTTTGCAGCCATGTTGGCACGGAACTTGGAGTTGTTCCGGCGTCGCGAGATGACGGGCCGGTTTCCGTCGTCCGCGGTATTTGAACCCGCGCCGGCCCAACATCTTTCCATAAAACGGCCGGTCAAGAGACGAGGAAACGTCAGATGAAACTCATCACGGCTGTCATGAAGCCCTTCAAACTGGACGAGGTGCGCGAAGCCCTCGTGTCTTTGGGCGTGCAGGGCATTACCGTAACAGAGGTCAAGGGCTTCGGGCGCCAGCGGGGCCAGGCGGAAATCTACCGCGGGGCCGAGTACACGGTGAACTTCCTGCCCAAGGTAAAGTTGGAGATCTTCGTCGCCGACCTTTCCAAGGTTGTCCGCATCCGGACCGGCGAAACCGGCCTCGAAGCGCTTTAAGGAGACGAACGATGACCAAAAAGAGTAAACGAACCGCTTTCGGCGCCCTCGCCACGCTAAGCGCCGTCGCCGCCACCAGCCCGGCACTCGCCGGCGACGCCGCGGTAACCGAGACTCAGTATATCCTCAATTCCGTCAACTTCCTGATCCACGGCTTCCTGGTCATGTTTATGGCCGCCGGTTTCACCATGCTGGAATCGGGTTTGGTGCGCTCCAAGAACACCGCCACCATCTGCCTCAAGAACATCAGCCTCTATTCGGTGGCCGGGTTCATGTTCTATGCCGTTGGGTACAACCTTATGTACGACGGGGTCGACGGTGGGTTCTTGGGATCCTTTTCGCCGTGGGCGGGGAACAACGCGGAGGCGATGGCCGGCAAGTTCGATGCCGGATACGCTGCCGAGTCCGACTGGTTCTTCCAGATGGTGTTCGTCGCCACCGCAGCCTCGGTGGTTTCGGGAACCCTGGCCGAACGCATTAAGTTGTGGCCGTTTCTCGCCTTCGTTGTTTTCCTGACCGGGGTGGTCTATCCCATCGAAGGGTCCTGGCACTGGGGCGGCGGCTGGTTGGCCGAGAGGGGCTTCGCCGATTTCGCCGGGTCCACCATCGTTCATTCTACCGGTGGCTGGGCGGCATTGACCGGTGCCATTATCCTGGGCGCGCGGCGCGGCAAATTCGGTAACGATGGTCGCATCCACCCGATCCCGGGCGCCAATCTGCCGTTGGCCACCCTGGGCACCTTCATCCTGTGGCTGGGCTGGTTCGGCTTCAACGGCGGTTCGCAGCTTGCCATGGGCTCCGCGGCCGACGTGATCGCCATCGCCAAGATCTACATCAACACCAACATGGCGGCGGTCGGCGGCGTGCTGGCGGCGATGGTTATGACCCAGGTGATATTCAAAAAGGTGGACTTGTCCATGAGCCTCACCGGCGCCATCGCCGGGTTGGTCAGCATCACAGCCGGGCCGGACACGCCGAGCTTGGGGGCGGCCTTTCTAATCGGGGCCGTGGGCGGCATCCTGGTGGTGATCTTCGTGCCACTGTTCGACAAACTGAAGATCGACGATGTGGTGGGCGCAATTTCGGCCCACCTGATGGCCGGCATCTGGGGCACTATGGCGGTGCCGATCACCAATGCCGACGCCTCGTTCGCCACCCAGGCCACCGGCGTCCTCGCCATTGGTGTCTTTGTCGCCAGCACCAGTGCCCTCTTCTGGCTGGCCCTCAAGTACACCATAGGCCTCCGCGTGACGCCCGAGGAAGAGGACCTTGGGCTCGACAAGGCCGAACTGGGCATGGAGGCCTATCCCGAATTCGGCCAGGGCGGACACACCGTCTGGACCGGATAATACCCTCTCCCCACCAACCTTTAGGGGCCGGGCGGATCGACCGTTCCGGCCCCTCGTTCCATAAGATCGGGGCGGAGTCCTTTCAGGGTCCGCCCCTTTCGTCTTTGGCGTTGATCGGGCAGGCAGGGGCGTTACACTCCGGCCATGCTCAATCCGCGTCTCGATCTCCTCACCGACTATCCCTTCGACCGCCTGCGCGCGCTCCTGGATGGCATTGATCCGCCGGAAGACCTGGAGCCGCTGTTCCTGTCCATCGGCGAGCCCCAACACCCGCCGCCGCCCGTGATCTCCGAGACCCTGGAGGCGACCGCCGGGCTTTGGGGAAAGTATCCGCCTATCGACGGCACCCCCGAGTGGAGAGAGGCCGTCGCCGGCTGGCTCGAGCGGCGTTACGGGGCCGGCGACGCCGCCGTCCTGCCCGTGGCCGGCACCCGCGAAGCATTGTTCATGAGCGGCATGTTGGCGGTGTCTGAAGGAGGTCCGGATCAGCCGATAGTTCTGATTCCCAATCCGTTCTATCAAGTCTATTCCGGGACTGCGGTAATGGCCGGAGCCGAAGCCGTATTTCTTTCCGCGACCCGCGAGACGGGGTTCCTGCCGGATCTTGAGGCCGTGGCGGAGGAGACTTTGGCCCGCACGGCCCTGATGTTCCTCTGTTCCCCGTCCAATCCCCAGGGAACGGTGGCTGATTTGGCATATCTGAAACGAGCGATCGGCCTGGCCCGCCAGTATGGATTCGTTCTGGTTTTGGACGAATGCTATGGAGAAATCTGGGACAGGACCCCACCACCGGGCGGGCTCGAGGCCTGTCGGGCGCTGGGTGACGGATACGGCAATGTTCTGGTGTTCCATTCCCTTTCCAAGAGGTCCAGTGCCGCGGGCCTGAGGTCCGGCTTCGTTGCCGGCGACTCGGGGATCCTCGCCCGTTTCCGGCGTCTCAGGTCTTATGGTGGGGCGACATTGGGACTGCCGATCCAAGCCGCTTCGGCAAAGCTGTGGGCGGATAACGGTCACGTCGAAGCCAACCGGGCGCTTTACCGCGAAAAGTTCGACATTGCCGAAGCAGTGCTGCGTGGCCGTTTCGGCTTCTTCCGTCCGGCCGGGGGCTTTTTTCTGTGGCTTGCCGTGGACGACGGGGAACGGGCGGCCCGAGAACTTTGGGCTCGGGGCGGACTCCGGGTCCTGCCCGGCGCCTATCTCGCCCGCGAGGACGCCGGGGGCGGCAACCCGGGGGCACCCTATATCCGAGTAGCCCTAGTTCATGATCCGGATACCACGCGGGACGCCCTGAACCGGCTTGTTAACATCTTGTAAACCCGGATGCGGCCATACTTTTTCCATGGCACGCACGATGACCGACACCGGGCGACCGCCCATCCTTCCCGATGGCGCAGCGGACCTCCTGAAAAAGTATCTCCGCCAGACCGGTGGGTTGGGTGTAATGGCGGTTGGGCTGTTCCTGTTGGGGTCCCTGATCGGCTTCACTCCGGAAGACCCGTCTTTCAACAACGCCACCGACATTGCCACCGCCAATTTGATGGGCCCGGCCGGGGCTTATGTCTCCGATCTCTTGTTGCAGATGTTGGGACTGGCGGGCGGTTTGCCGATGTTTGTCCTGTTCGCCTGGGGCTGGCAGATCATGCACCGCGACCGGGTGACCCTGGTTGGCATGCGCCTGGTGATGCTGTTGAGCGCGCTGACGTTGGCCGCGATCGCCCTCGCGCCCGCACCGCACTTCAACGGTTGGCCGCTGGTTACCGGACTCGGCGGCGCCGGAGGGGCTTTGCTGTTCGAGGATCTGACGACCTTCATCGCCCCCCCGTTCGCAGCCTGGACCGTAACCGTGGCGGCCGCCGTGCTCGGTGCCGCCGCCTTTGTTCTGGCCCTGGGCCTGAAAAGGGAGGAATGGCGGCGCCTCGCCTACGGCGTGTGGGGTCTGCTTTCGAGGACCGGGAGGCTTCTCAGGACCATATGGCACCGCATCGGCGGCCTCACAGCCCGAAACCAGGATGTGGACAACGCCATCGAGGCTGAATTGGAGGCCGGGGCGGGACCGGTCTCGAAAGGGAAACGGTCGTCCAAGACCAAACGCGTATCGGCAAAATCACCCCGTCCCAAGTCGGGCCACCGGGCCCAGCAGGAGCGCCAGCACACCTTGGACCTGGGGCTGAAGGACGGCTACGCCTACCCGCCACTGGAGCTGCTGGAGGCGCCGAGACCAGCCGCCCGCGCCGACGCGGTAAACAAATCTTCGCTGGAGCAGAATGCGCGGCTCCTGGAATCCGTGCTCGACGATTTCGGTGTGCGTGGTGAGATCCTCGGGGTCCGCCCCGGCCCGGTGGTGACGCTTTACGAACTGGAACCGGCGCCGGGAACCAAGACATCGCGGGTGATCGGCTTGGCGGACGACATCGCGCGGTCCATGAGCGCGGTTTCGGTGCGTGTCGCCGTGGTTCCCGGACGCAACGTGATCGGCATCGAGCTGCCCAATGCCAGGCGGGAGATCGTGCATCTTAGGGAACTTCTGGCCTCCGAGAACCTGGAACGGTCCAGCGGCAAGCTCAACTTGGCGCTGGGCAAAGACATTGGCGGCGCGCCGGTGCTGGTTGACTTGGCCCGCATGCCCCATCTGCTGATCGCCGGCACCACCGGTTCGGGCAAATCGGTCGCCATCAACACCATGATTCTGTCGCTGCTCTATCAATTTCCGCCCGAGACCTGCAAGTTCATCATGATCGACCCCAAGATGCTGGAACTCTCGGTCTACGACGGCATCCCCCATTTGCTGTCACCGGTGGTCACGGACCCGTCCAAGGCGGTGGTGGCACTTAAGTGGGCCGTCCGAGAAATGGAAGACCGCTACCGGCTGATATCCCGGCTGGGGGTCCGAAACATCACCGGCTACAACACCCGCCTGGCCCAGGCCCGGAAGAAGGGCGAGGCTCTGACGCGCCGGGTACAAACCGGGTTCGACGAGGCGGGCAAGCCCGTGTTCGAGGACCAGCCGCTCGACATGACGCCCCTGCCCTTAATCGTCGTTGTCGTCGACGAGATGGCCGACCTGATGCTGGTCGCCGGCAAGGATATCGAGGCCGCCGTGCAACGCTTGGCCCAGATGGCCCGCGCGGCGGGAATTCACCTCATCATGGCCACCCAGCGTCCCTCGGTCGACGTAATCACCGGGACCATCAAGGCCAATTTCCCGACCCGGGTCAGCTTCCAGGTGACCTCGAAGATCGACAGTCGCACCATCCTGGGCGAACAGGGTGCCGAGCAGCTTCTGGGCCAAGGGGATATGCTCTACATGGCCGGCGGCGGACGTATTGCCCGAGTCCACGGGCCTTTTGTTTCGGATGCGGAAGTGGAGACCGTGGTCCAGCATCTGAAACAGCAGGGCGCCCCCGACTACGTCGAGGCGGTGACCGAGGAGACGGAAGGCGGGGCGCCCATGTTCCTGGGCGATCCGGCGGGTGCCGTGGCCGGCGGGGGTAATTCGGGCGACGCGCTCTACGATGAAGCGGTGGCCCTGGTAACCCGGGAAGGCAAGGCCTCGACCAGTTTTGTTCAAAGGCACCTCCAGATCGGCTATAATCGTGCGGCACGGATCATCGAACGCATGGAGCAGGAAAGTGTCGTCAGCAAAGCCAACCGGGTCGGACGCCGGGAAGTCCTGGCCGGATCGCCTCCGGAATAAGATAGTTTCCTGTTTGGGCCGATGGGGCCGGCTTAGGCCGGGCCCATGTCTTGGGGTGATCCTGGCCCTGGTGGCCGCCCCTGCCGCCGGCGCGGAAACCGTCGTGCCGGTCCCGCTGGACGAGGCGGCCCGATCCCAGATCGCGCATATCGAAAATTACCTCAACGGTCTTAAGACCTTGAAAGCCCGGTTCGTACAGATTTCGTCCAATGGCGAATTCGCGGAGGGCAATCTGTGGATGTCCTGGCCGGGGCGGTTGCGGATCGAATATGACCCGCCGAAACCGGACCTCATCGTCGCCAACGGCCTGTGGCTGGCTCATTATGATAAAGAACTGGAGCAAGATACCTACGTACTGCTCGACTCGACACCGGCCGGGATCCTTCTTGCCGAGAAGATTGCCCTTGATTCCGAAACGCTGACCATTGTCGGCTACGAGAAAGCGGCCGGGACGATCCGGGTCTCGGTCACCCGGACCGCCGATCCCGGAGAAGGGTCGGTAACCCTGGTCTTCAACGCCAATCCCATCGCGCTGAAGAAGTGGACCGTGATCGATCCCCTGGGCGTGGTGACCACGGTGTCGCTTCAAGAGACATCTTTTGGAAGGACGCTCGACCCCGAGCTGTTCCATTTCGAATTCAAGAAAACCCCACTTTTCGAGTGACGGTCACAGGTGCGTGAATATTTGACCTTTGGTCAGCCGCTCCCCAAATACAGACAAAGAAGGTCCCTAAGGGGTCCCCGAAGGGATGGCGGCCCCCTGCTATCCCGAAGCTCCCATGTCAGGAGCGGCGCCCGGCTTTGAGCCAGGCGCTTTCGTGGATCAGGGGACCAGGCGGTACCCTCCCGGTTCTGTCACCAGGATCCGGGCGCTGGAAGGATCGTGCTCGATCTTCTGGCGCAGCCGATAGACATGGGTTTCCAAGGTATGGGTCGTGACGCCCGCGTTATACCCCCAGACCTCGTCGAGCAGTACGTCCCGGCTTACCACCTGACCTCCGGTGCGGTAGAGGTACTTTAGGATCGCCGCCTCCTTGTCGGTCAGGCGGATCTTCTTGTTGCCGTCCCCTTCCATCAGCAGTTTGTTGCGGGGGTGGAACGTGTACGGCCCGATGGCGAAGACGGCGTCGTCGCTGAGTTCGTGTTGTCGGATGTGAGCCCTGACGCGCGCCAGGAGTACGCCGAGTTTAAAGGGTTTGGTGATGTAGTCGTTGGCTCCGGCATCCAACCCCAGGATGGTGTCGGCGTCCGTATCCGCGCCGGTCAGCATGATGATCGGCGCCTTGACGCCACCGCGCCGCATCAGGCGGCAGACTTCGCGCCCGTCCATATCCGACATGCCGACATCAAGAATGATGACATCGAAATGATCCGTTTTCGTGGCTTCCAGTGCCTGGGCGCCGGTTTCGACATTGACCGTCGAGAATTCCTCGTGCAGCTGCAGTTGCTCCGCCAAGAGGGAGAGCAGCGCGGTATCGTCGTCGGCGAGAAGAACACGCTTGCCGTCGGCCATATCTGTCCTTTGCCTTCAAGGCCTTGGTCTTTAATCAAGGTAGTCTAATCAAGGCCTCCCTTCCAGGTGCAAAATGAAATTGGACCGCCCTGTCGGTCATTCTTGGCTTTTCCTGCCGCGTTATCAGGAGTATTGTCCCCAACAGTCGGCTGTTTTGAGGTACGATTTGAAGATCGACACGAAGGTCATAGCCTTTCCGGCCGAGTTAATATGCCCCATCGACTGATCCCCATGCCCGCTTCACGGGAGCCCGTCTCGCTTCTCGCGGTGGACCGCGCCGTTTCCGAACTCCGCCGGGGCCGAATCGTCGCCGTGCGCGCCAGCGCCGGCAAGGCTGCCATCGTGCGCGCCGCCGAGGCCTTGACGCCCGCGGGACTGGTCGAAATGTCGGACTTGGCAGGGGCCCCGCCGGTGCTCGCCATTACCTCGCGCCGCGCCGTGGTCCTGGGGCTGATGAACACGGTGGAGAAGGTGGTCGTGCTGCGGGCCGGGGAGGGCTTGTCGGCGGAAGAGGTCCGCGACCTTGCAGACCCCCTGTCACGGCTGGTGACCCGTCCCCTGAACCTGATTGCGGAGGCCGCGGCCACCTATGGCTGTGAAAGCGCCGCCGTCGGCCTGACCAAGCTGGCGCGCCTGCTGCCCGCCGCCGTCATCGCCGACCTGGAAGAAAATCAGGAGGCGGAAGACTTACCGGCTTGGGCGATACGTCACGATTTCCTGTTTGTCGATGCGGGCGATATTTTCCAGTACGAGCACACAGCAGCCCGCGGGCTGGCCCGGGTGAGCGAAGCCGTGGTGCCGCTGGAAGACGCCGAAAGTACGCGAATCATCGCCTTCCGGCCGCCGGACGGTGGGCTGGAGCACCTGGCGATCATCATTGGCGACCTCGACCCGGCCGGGCCTGTCCTGGCCCGGCTGCATTCGGAATGTTTCACCGGGGATCTTCTGGGAAGTCTCCGGTGCGATTGCGGGGACCAGTTGCGCGGCGCGATCAGGGAGATCGCCGCCGGCGGCGGCGGAATCCTCCTCTACCTGGCACAGGAGGGGCGGGGCATCGGGCTCGTTAATAAGCTCCGCGCCTACGAACTCCAAGATCGGGGTTTCGACACCCTGGACGCCAATGAACAGCTGGGATTCGACGCCGACGAGCGGGTCTACCTGCCGGCGGCGGAGATGTTCCGCCAACTGGGCGTCGGCACCATCAGGCTGATGACCAACAATCCGGAAAAGGTCGAAGCCCTGGGCCGCTGCGGCGTTACCGTGGCCGAGCGGGTCGCCCACACCTTCCCATCCAACAAACATAACGAGGCCTACCTGCAGACCAAGGCCGGCAAGGGCGGGCATCTGCTCTAGCCTTTTGAAATAGAGGCCGGTTCACGACATAAACCGAACCACGGAAATGACCCGGTTTATGTCGACCGTGCTCTAGGCCCGGACTCTTTTTCCTCTCCCCTCACGATTCGCGGATACAAGCGGCAGAATTTGCCTGCCGCCGGACGGCGGTTCGGCCCTAATGTATTGATCCGACACGGGGTCCGGGTCTGGCACGGGGCTTGCGTAATTTGAGACGGAACGGACAGGAGCCTGTGCCATGGACGCGACGGCCATCACCCGGAACCCGACGATCCCCCAGGGGGGCGGCAATGCCCTGCCCGTTCAGGAAGCCTTCGCCAAGACCGTCAATGATGCGGAAAAGGCTGGTTTCGCGCCGTTTGGCGACGACGGGTTCAGTTTCCTCGACGTGTTGGACATCATCAATCCCTTGCAGCACATCCCCATTATTTCGTCGATCTATCGTGACGTGACGGGTGACGAGTTGTCCCCGGCGTCCCGCATCGCGGGCGGTGCCTTATTCGGCGGCCCCATCGGCATCGTGGCCTCCCTGGTCAATGCGGTCATCGAGGATTCAACGGGCAAGGATCTGGGCGGTCATGTCATCGCGATGATGGAAGATGTGCCGCCCGAAAAGACCCCCCCCGAAAAAATCCCCCCCGAAAAAATCCCAGAGGCCCTCCGGCCCGATAATGGCCCCCCGTCGGTTCCAGCGGACAGCGAGGCGCCGGAGGAAGACCCGGTCGTCGCCTGGGCCAAGTCAACCCTTCATGGATCCATGATCGCCGCCGCCACCGGACTAAGCGGGGAGGACCCGGTCACCGCCTGGGCAAAACACGAGACCCGGACCCGCATCTTGGAAGCGGACGCCGGGCGCAATGGTCAAAACCCGGTCACCGCCTGGGCCCGCACGGAAACCCAGGCCCGCCTGGCCGACAAGGGCACGCCCCGGCCCAACAAGGGCCCGGTCACCGCCCGGGCGGAGGGAGAGACCGACCGGTTGGCCCAGATTGCCGCCCAGGGGCGGATCGGCGGGCAGGTGGTGGCCGACGGCGTTGTCCTGGCCATCCTGCACGCGGCCCATCAAGGGACCGACGCCGGCACCGCGGCCCGGCACCAATCCGACGATCTGGCCCGGTTTGGCCGGGACGACCGGGCGGCCGAGATCACAGTGGCCGAGCTGGCCGGCCGACAGGCGGGTTGGTTCGACGATGCTTCCGACGGCGCCCCGGCCGGCTCTGACGACGAGGCCGGGGACGAAGTCACCGCGTCCTCGGAGAAGTGGGCCGATTGAGGTTATAATCGCTTTCCATGAGGATCGACGTTTACTCTCCGGGAGTCCTGAAAGCCGCCGGGCGGCGGTATCGTTGTGCGCTCGGGCAGGCCGGCGTTTCGCCCGATAAACGCGAGGGGGACGGCGCCTCGCCGGCCGGGACCTTTACGCTCCGCCGCGTCTTGTACCGGGCGGACCGGCTGGAGCGGCCCCGAACCGGCTTGCCGGTCACGGCACTCGGGCCCGAAGACGGGTGGTGCGACGATCCGGCGCATGCGGACTACAACCGGCCCGTCCGTCTTCCCCACCCGGCCCGGCACGAGAGGCTGTGGCGCGGCGACGGCGTCTACGACGTGATCGTGATCCTGGGCCACAACGACGGCCCTGTAGAACCGGGGAAGGGCAGCGCGGTGTTCCTGCACGTGGCCAAGCCGGGTTACACGCCGACGGAAGGCTGCATTGCCCTGGCACTTCCCGATTTGCTGGAGGTCCTGGGCATCTGCTCTTCCAGTGCCGAAATTCGCATTATCCCCTAACGGGTGCGGGCGGCCTTTGGCCGAAGACGGCCGTTCCCACCCGCACCAGCGTCGCCCCGAATTCAATGGCAATCTCGTAATCGTGGCTCATGCCCATGCTGAGGCCGGAAAGACCGTTGCGTTGGGCGATCTTGGCCAGGAGCGCAAAGTGGAGCGAGGGTTCCTCCTCCATCGGTGGAATGCACATGAGCCCCTTGACGGGAAGACCGAAATCGTCGCGGCAGGCGGCGATGAAGGAGTCGGCCTCTTTGGGCAGGATTCCCGCCTTCTGCAGTTCCTCGCCCGTGTTGACCTGGACAAAACAGTCCGGGCGGGAGCCGGTGCGGTCCATCTCGTGGGCCAAAGCCCGGGCCAGCTTGGGCCGGTCCACGGTCTCGATGGCGTTGAACAGCGCCACCGCCTTCCCGACCTTGTTGCTCTGCAGAGGGCCGATGAGGTGGAGCCGGGTGTCCGGAAAATCCGCTTTCAGCTCCGGCCATTTCCCGGCCGCTTCCTGAACCCGGTTTTCCCCAAAGGTCACATGCCCCGCGTCCAGCGCCGGACGGATATGGCCGGCGTGCCACGTCTTTGAAACCGCGACCAGGGTTACCGAACCGGCTTCGCGCCCGGCTTCCGTCCCGGCAGCGGCGATTCGGTGCTTCACTTTGTTCAGGTTTTCCGCGATACCGATGTCGGTCATGGTGGATTATAAAGTGAAAATTCGGGATAAGGATCGAATGGCCGCGACCTTAGCAGACTTGACACGGCATCTCAAATCCTCGGGCCGCGATTTGCCGACTTTGATCCTGATGACGGACCCGGTCCGCCTGCCGGATCCGTTGGAGGCCGTCTCCCGCCTGCCCAGGGGCGCCGCCGTGATATTGCGCCATTACGACGATCCGGCCCGCGAGACCCTGGCCCGGAGCCTGATGAAGGTCTGTCGCGAACGGCGGGTCGATCTCCTCGTCGCCGGAGACCCCCGGCTGGCGTTGCGTGTCGGCGCCGATGGCGTCCATTTCCCCGAACACGGAGCCCGGCGCATAAGCGGATGCGGCGCCTGGCGAAGGCCGCGCGCCCGGTTCCTGGTTACCGTGGCCGCGCATTCCGCGCCGGCGCTGGCCGCCGCGGCACGCCTGGGCGCCGACGCGGCATTGCTGTCGCCGGTCTTTGCCACGCCCAGCCATCCCGGCGTCCCGGTCCTAGGGCCGGTGCGGTTCGCCGCCCTGGTGCGTTCCAGCCCGGTGCCTGTCTACGCCCTGGGGGGCATTTCACCCACCACCGCCCGGAAGCTCGCCGGGTCGGGGGCCGCCGGTTTTGCCGGCATCGGCGCCATCGGGAGATGAAGGCGTTGGCAGACAGGGGCGGTGTCGGATATACCTGTGCCAAGCGGTAACACAGGCGGTAACGGAACATGGCCAACAACAAGCCTCCCACACATCTGAGCATGGGACAAAGCTTCACCGTCCAAAGTGGGGCCGCGCCGGCCGCGCCGCATGAGGTGCAGGCCCGGGCCGAGGCGGCACTCCGGGCCGGGCGGTTGGCCGAGGCGGAACGATTGCTCAAGGGGCTTCTTGATTCCGAGCCGCGCAACGCCGGTGCGTGGCACTTGATGGGACTGGTCGCCCTGCGGGCCGGAAATCAGGCGGCGGCGGAGAAGCTGCTCAACCGGGCCATCGCCACCGACAACCGCAATCCCGATTATCACGCGACGCTGGGCAGCATCCTGCTGGGGCTGGACCGCAAGGAGGACGGCGAGGCGACACTGCGCAACGCCCTGGCGCTCAAGCCTTCGCACGCCATGGCGAATTACAACCTCGGGCTGCTGCTGTTGCAGCAGGGACACGTGGAGGACGCGGGACATTGCCTTGACAAGGCGGTCAAGGCGCAACCGCGAAACCCGGATATGCTGAACGCGCTCGGCGTGGCGCTGGCCAAGGCGGACAAACACCAAAAGGCGGCCCAAATGTTCGCGCGGGTCTTGAAGCTGGTCCCCGGGCACGGGCAGGCGCGGTTCAACCGGGCCAACGCACTGACCGAGGCGGGCGAGCCTGGGAAAGCCCTGCCGGAATACGAGGCGCTCCTGGAGGAACATCCGCAAGACGCGGACCTGCACTTCAACCACGCCGGCGCCCTGGTGGCGGCGCAGAAGCTTGCCGCCGCCATCAAAGCCTACCGGACCGCAATCGACATCGATCCCGACAGTGCCGGTGCCCACAACAATCTCGGAAATTTATTGAAAGACCGGGGGTTCTTCGAAGAGGCGACCACCCATCTGGAAAAAGCCCGGAACCTCAGACCGAATGACAGCCCTGTCCTCAAGAATTTAGCCGAGTGTTACCTGAACAACAGAAATGGCGTCAAGGCTATCGAGATGGCCACCGCCTTCCTGGAACGGGTCCCCGACAACCCGGAGGTCCTGGGTGTTCGCTTCAGGGCCCTGCGTAACGAGGGCCGCTTCGATGAAGCGGGAGAGCAGCTCAAGGAGGCCTGGCAGCGCAACCCCGGCTCGTCGGAATTGCTTCTTCTTCGGGCATCCCTGGAGGAGACCGTTCTGGACGACGCGCAGATAAACCAGATTCACGAATTCGCCGAGGATGAAAGCAGGACCGTCACGACCCGGACCATAGCCTGGTTTCGGCTGGGTGACATTCACCGTAAGCGGGCGGAACCGGAGCGAGCCTTCATATGTTATGATCGTGGCAACCGCTTGAAGGATCACGAATTTGACGGCGCCGCCTTCGGGCGCGCAACCGAAGAGCTCGATGCCATACGAGGAGTGTTCACGCCGGAGTTGTTTGCCTCAAAGTCCGGCATGGGATCCGACAGTTCCCGGCCGATTTTCATCGTCGGCATGCCGCGTTCGGGGTCGACCCTGGTCGAGCAGATTTTCGTATCCCACCCGGACGTCGCGGGCGGAGGGGAGCTGGAGCACATGGGTCGGATCGCGAGGGAGCTTGGGGAGACAACGGGATCGGCGGCGGACTTCCCGGACAGTGCCGCCGAAACCGACGCCGGGGTTCTCCGTACGCTTGCAAGCGAATATCTGGCGAAGCTTGAGGCGATTTCGCCCACGGCGCGGTCCGTGACGGACAAGATGCCGGGGAATTTCCGGCTTCTCGGACTGATCGCCCTGCTTTATCCGCGGGCCCACATTATCCATTGTCGCCGCACCCCCGAGGCAACCGGGCTGTCCATTTTTTTCCATAACTTCGGCGGGTTCCACTCCTATGCCTACGATCTCCGGAAGCTCGGGGATTATTACCGGCGCTACCGACGGCTTATGGAACATTGGCGCGCCGTATTGCCGCTGCCTATGTTGGAGATGGACTACGAGGATCTGGTTGACAACCAGGAAGCGGCGAGCCGGAGATTGCTGGAATTCTGCAACCTTCCGTGGGACGACGGGGTGCTGCGCTTTCACGAAACCAAACGCACGGTGCAGACCGCCAGCCTGTGGCAGGTGCGCCAACCGCTCTATCGGTCCGGCCTCGATTACTGGAAGGCCTACGAGACGTTTCTCGAGCCCTTCGTGCGCGGGCTCGAAGGCAAGGCCGGGTGATGGCCGGCATCTAGGCTTTCGCCGATGTCCGGCGGGCCGGCGGGGTGATCGGGTAGGAGGCGGGCTTGGTTCATGTGGCTGGCCCCGGCATTCCACCAGGAGCCCCGTCCGTTCATGGCGGACTTCCACGCCCGCGCCTCGTCAAGTCCTCGTTGCACCAGTTTCCGCTTCCGGGTTCGCGGTCGTTTCCATTGGCACCAAAGGATGACCCGCAGCTTGCGCCGCAGCCATCCGTCCCATACTCCCGGCGGCTTCCGGCCGCTACCCTCCGAGGGGGCGGCGGGCGTCTCTTCCCGCCAGTCCGCGTCTCCTGTCGTCATCGAGAACCAAGGCTCCTTTCCGGCTCTTCATGTTCGGCCCTTCGCAGAGTGGTCGGTCCCGCGACTCTGGCCTCTGCTGACTTCTGCCGCTCCATCCCGACGCCTCGCGGCGACGGTAGCCCTTCCGGGCAGAGCGACAGACCTCCCCAGGGCAAGGCGCACGACCTTCGTTCCATATCCACGCCCGCATCCTCCCGGGGGACCCTCGGGCTTCGGGTCACTCGGATGCGGACGCCTCGTATGCGGTTCCTGTTCGTCGGGCCGGAACTTTGCCTGCAGCTGCCTTCGATTCCGGGTTGCCCCGGACACCCTTGCCGTTCGGCTGACGGTTCCCGTCACCAGGGTCAACCACCAGATCGGTGGGCACCCCCACAAGTCGACACGCTCGGCGACCGGCGCTTGCGCGCCGTGCGCCATGCCTGGCACACAAAAAAAGGGAGCGGCCCGAAGGCCGCTCCCCGCTTTTCGTCATCCATCCGGCCCGGATCAGAAGGCCAAGACGAGGCTGGCGTTAGCGCCCCAGCCGTCGTTGTTGTCATAGAGCTCTGTGCTCTCATCATCGTAGTCGGCAAACATCAGGTCGGCGCCGACGACGACGCCCGGGCCCAAGGTGTAGGTGCCGCCGACGACGGTGAACCGGACTTCGTCCTGACCGGTCTCGCTTACATAACCTTCGGCTCTCGTGCGGGCGTGGGTCACGCCGACCGTGTAGGGGCCGGTGGCGTAGGTCAGGCCGACATCCCAGCTTCTGCCGTCCCAGGAGGTGGTCTCCGAGGGGGAGGCGGTGGTCCAATTAAAAGTCGGCTCAACGTGTCGGGCATACGCGCCGCCGAGGGTAAAGCCGGCGTAGGAGAGGCTCAGGCCACCGCGGATAGTCTTACTGCCATTAGCCGATTGTTCGCTGTCCACGCGATTGCGGTCATAGCCGACGTCGGCACCAATCTTAACGCCGCCCAGGGTGCCGTCATAGGCGAGCGCGGCACTATAACCGCTCCCCGCAGCCCCGCCAGCGGGCTGGGCCGCACGGCTTGTGTGATCGATGTCCGGGTTGAAGCTGAGGCCGAAGCCCAAGCCCATGAAACGCGGCGACAGGTAGGTGATGCGGTTGGTGTTTTGCTCGTCGGGGAATGTGTTGATGCTTGTGGTAGACGAACCGCCACCGTAAGAAGTGATCCCGCTATCACTTCCGCTGGGCCGCTGAATAAAGGCCCACGGCTGCACTTCGCCGCCGTCGACGGTGATTACGCCGCCGGCCGGGCCGCGGTGGCCGAGTTGGGAGATGGCGCCGTCTTCCTGACCGAGAATCAGGGTGCCGAGCGTCGGGCTGGCGACCTTGGCGAAAACCTCGTCCATGCCGAAGCTGCCGCCGGCCGTGTCGCCGTCGGTGTTCAACTCGATCCGGGCCGAGACGGTGATGCCGTTGTCGAGCCCGGCCGAGCCCGTGAAGTGGACCTCGGAGGCCTGCTTCTGGTCCCAGTTTTTGATCTCGCCGACGGGCTTCGAGCCGGCATTTTCATAATCGCTATTGTTTTCGGCGTAGCCGAAGGTCTGCACCATGAAACCGCCGAGGCCGAGCTTGATCGGATCGGAAGCCCGGGCACCCGGAGCCACGGCCACGGAAACGGCGACGAGGGCGGTGGTCCCCAAAAGAATCTTTTTCACGATATTCCCCTTTTTACCGGCCTCGCGGCCCCGTTTGCTAAACCTTGCGGTCCCTTTTGCTGCCTCGCGTCCCGGCGGACCCCCGGCCCGTGGAACGGATTCAAGATTTCTCCGGGACGATAAGATCACCGGAAGGCCCGGCAATCAAGGGGAATCAAGGAAATAACGTGGCCCGTGGGCAAAAAAACCGTGCGTGTGACATTTTTGTCACGGTTTGGGGTCAGGGGGGGAATCCGTTTCGGATTCGGGCGGGTGTTGTTGACAAGATGGAACACACCGTATAATGCCCGGCCGGAGAGGCCCGTCGATACGGGCCGCATGGATTTGAAAAACCAGCCGATGACGGGGCCGCGCGATGGGAACCAGGGACAGCCGCAAGGGGAGAAGGGTCGGGATGAGATGGGCGGCGGTGCCGGCCCTGATCGCCGTCCTGGGGGCCTGCGAAGGTGCGGAAACCCGCGAAATCGTGCGGGATTCTGGCACCGGGCGGGGCGGGACACCGGTATTCAAGGACGAATACAAGAAGCAAAGCTTGTTCGGGGAGGAAGGCCTGACCTTCGGCGGCAAAAAAAAGAAAAAACCCAGCGCGGGCGAAGGGGGCGGGGGCATCGGGGTCAACAGCTTCCTCTGGCGGGCGACCTTGGACACCATATCCTTTATGCCGGTGAGTTCCGCCGATCCTTTCGGCGGCGTCGTGATCACCGACTGGCATTCGCAATCCGAAGCGCCGTCCGAACGTTTCAAGCTCAACGTTTACATCATCGGGCGAGCCCTGAGGGCGGACGGGGTGCGCGTCGCCGTGTTCCGCCAGGTAAACCGGGGCAGCGGGCAGTGGACCGACGCAGCGGTGGAAAAAGGCGTCGACACCAAGATCGAGGATGCAATCCTGACGCGGGCGCGCCAGTTGCGGCACGAGACCCTTCAGGAATAAGTTTTTTCGCAATTTCGCGGAGCCGGTTGGAAACGTCCCGGTGATCGGGGGCCGAAGGGCGGATAAAGCCAAGGGCGGATAAAGGATGTCGCGCTACAATTTCAAGGAAACCGAGGCGAAATGGCAGGCGGTTTGGAAGAGCCGCCGGTGTTTCGAGGCGGGCGAGGACCGGAGCCGCCCGAAATATTTCGTGCTGGAGATGTTTCCCTATCCCTCGGGCCGTATCCACATGGGGCACGTGCGGAACTACACCCTGGGCGACGTGGTGGCGCGTTTCAAGCGGGCCCAGGGGTTTAACGTCCTCCATCCCATGGGGTGGGACGCCTTTGGATTGCCGGCGGAAAACGCCGCCATCGAGAACAGGGTCCATCCGGCCAAATGGACGCGTGAGAACATCGCCGCCATGCGCCAGCAGTTGGAGACCATGGGGTTTTCCTACGACTGGTCCCGGGAGATCGCGACCTGCGAACCGAAGTATTACCGCCACGAACAAAAAATGTTCCTCGATTTCCTGAAGGCCGGGCTGGTGTACCGGAAGGAATCCTGGGTCAATTGGGACCCGGTTGAAGACACGGTTCTGGCCAACGAACAGGTGATCGACGGCAAGGGATGGCGGTCCGGTGCGCCGGTGGAACGCCGGAAGCTGGCACAATGGTTCCTCAAGATCACCGCCTATGCCGACGACCTTCTGGACTCGCTCAAGACGCTGGAAAGGTGGCCGGACCGGGTGCGGTTGATGCAGGAGAATTGGATCGGGCGGTCCGAGGGAGCGCGGATCTTTTTCCGCCTGAAAGGGCGCGACGGGCGCTTGGAAGTCTATACCACCCGGCCCGATACGTTGTTCGGGGCTTCGTTTTGCGCCATGGCCGCCAACCATCCCCTGGCCTGCGAATTGGCGGAAGACAACCCGGAGCTGGCGGAATTCATCGCCGAATGCAACCGGATGGGAACCAGCGAGGCGGCGATCGAAACCGCGGAGAAGAAGGGTTTCGATACCGGAATCCGGGTCGAGCATCCGTTCGGGGAAGGCTGGGAGCTGCCTCTCTACGTAGCAAATTTCGTGCTTATGGACTACGGCACCGGCGCTATTTTCGGCTGTCCCGCCCATGACCAAAGGGACATGGATTTTGCGCGGAAATATACCCTTCCCGTTCGGGTTGTGGTGATGCCGAGGGGTTTGGCGGGCACGGCGGACGGCACGGCTTTCGAGGAACGCTCGGAAAACGGGGCGGAGGCCTACGAGGGCGACGGCGTGGCGGTGAATTCGGATTTCCTGGATGGTCTTTCGGTGGCGGCGGCGAAGGCCGCGGCCACCGAAAGACTGGCCGCCGACGGAAACGGCGCCGGGGCCATTCAGTACCGGCTGCGGGACTGGGGGGTGTCGCGCCAGAGGTACTGGGGATGCCCGATCCCCGTGATCCATTGCGAAGCATGCGGCGCCGTGCCGGTGCCGGAAGGGGATCTCCCGGTCACGCTGCCGGAGGACGTTGATTTCGATCGCGCAGGAAATCCGTTGGAGCACCATCCGACCTGGAAGGAGACCACCTGTCCGGAATGCGGCAGGGCCGCGCGGCGGGAGACGGATACGTTCGATACCTTTTTCGAATCTTCCTGGTATTTCGCCAGGTTCTGCGATCCCAAGGGGGAAACGGCGTTTTCCCGCCGAGGCGTGAATTACTGGCTGCCGGTGGACCAATATATCGGCGGGGTCGAGCATGCGGTGCTGCATCTTCTGTATTCGCGCTTCTTTACGCGGGCGCTGAGGGAATGCGGGTATCTGGACATCAAGGAACCGTTCGCGGGGTTGCTGACCCAGGGGATGGTTCGTCACGAGACCTACAAGGACGAACATGGAAACTGGGTGTTTCCGGACGACGTGACCTGGAAGGACGAAAGCAGGGCGGTTCATCGGGAGACGGGTTTGCCGGTGGAGGTCGGACGGGCCGAAAAGATGAGCAAGTCCCGGAAGAACGTGGTGGACCCGGTCCACATCATCGAGGCCTACGGGGCCGACACCGCACGGCTGTTCATGCTGTCGGACAGTCCGCCGGACCGGGATCTGGACTGGACCGACGCGGGTGTCGAAGGGGCTTGGCGTTACGTCAACCGGCTGTGGCGGCTGGTGAGCGGAGAGTCGAACGCCGGGAAGGGCGAGGCGCCCCAAAGCCCGGGCGCGGCGGCCGGGAAAATCCGCCGAACCATCCACAAAACCGTTGCCGCGGTGACGGAAGACCTGGAAAAATTCCATTTCAACAAGGCGGTCGCCAGGATTCGGGAATTGACCAACAAACTCGAAGACCTTGATCCCGCAGAGGCCGGGGCGGCGGAGGTGAAACGCGAGGGTCTGAAGGCGGCGGTGCAAATGATCGGACCCATGACGCCTCATCTGGCCGAAGAGCTCTGGACCCGGCTGGGACACGAGGGGCTGCTTGCGGACCAGGCTTGGCCGGTGGCAGAGGCGGCCTTGCTGGCGGATGCTCTGGTGACCGTGGCCGTTCAGGTGAACGGGAAGACGCGGGGGACCGTCGAGTTGCCGAAAGACGCGGACCGCGCAGTGGCGGAGGCGGAGGCGCTGGCGCTGCCAAACGTGGAGAAAATCATTGCAGGAAAAGAAATCCGCAAGGTCATCGTGGTGCCGAATAGGATTGTCAATGTGGTTGCATAGGGCATCTTTGGCGATCGGAATTCTGGCGATGGGTTTGACCCCGGGATGCGGCTTCCATTCCGCTTACGGGAAAAAAGGAAATGTCGGCCTGGATACGGAATTCGCGCGGATCTCGATCCCGGTCATTCGGGACCGGCTAGGACAAATGCTGAGGAACGAGCTTCAGGATCTCATGAACCCGAAAGGACGGGCGCGAAACCCGGCCTATGAACTCCGGGTCTCCTTGCGATCCCGCGACGAGAAATTGGGAATTCGATCGACGGCATTGTCAACGAGGGCAAATTTGCACCTAACGGGGACATTCTCGCTGACCGAGAAAGGGAGGACCGGGGGGAAAGAGGGGGATCGTATGGCGGGAACGCGGACGGTGGTTGCCGGATACAACATCTTTGCCTCCGACTTCGCGACCCTCCGGGCGAAAAAGGATGCCGAGCGACGGGCGGTTCGGGAAATGGCCAGGGAGATCGAAAGCCAGATCGCATCTTTTCTGATCGGCCGCATGACCGAGAAAGGGAGCACGGCAAAACAGTGAAAATCTCGGGCGCGCGGGCTGAAGCGTTCATCGAAAAGCCCGACGCCGGGATTTTGGCGGTCTTGGTGTTCGGGCCGAACCGGGGATTGGTTGCCGAAAGGATCGATCGCCTGACGCGCGGCGTGGCGAGTGATCCGGCGGATCCGTTTCGCGTGGTGGACCTGGACGGCGGCGGTCTGCGTAAAGATCCGGCCCGGCTGTTGGATGAGGCAATGGCCATGTCGCTCACAGGGGGGCGGCGAGTCGTCAGGATCTGGCAGGCAACGGACGCGCAAGGCGCGATTTTAAAAGAGTTTTTGGAAGCTTTCGCGGGAGATACCCTGGTTCTCGTCGAAGGGGGAGAGCTTGGGCCGCGCTCAAATCTCCGAAAGACATTCGAAGGGGCGAAAACGGCGGCGGCCGTTGCCTGCTATGCGGACGACCCGAAGGCTCTCTCGGGACTGATCCGCAAGGTTCTGGGGGAGTCCGGGCTGGAAGCGGCGCCCGAAGCGATCGGGTATCTCGCGGATAGCCTTGGGGGCGACCGTGGCGTCACGCGGCGGGAACTCGATAAGCTGGCGCTGTTCAAGGGGAAAACCGGAACCGTCACCCTGGAAGAGGCCGTGGCGTGTGTCGGGGACAACGGGGCCGCTTCCCTCGACGCCCTGGTCTATGCGGCGGCCGGCGGGGACCGCCGGGGGCTCGACAAGGCGCTGACGCGGGCGGGCGCCGAGGGTGTTCAGCCGATTACGGTGCTGAGGGCCATGGCGCGGCACCTGCTGCGTCTACATCTGGCGCGGGGTTTCCTGGCCAAGGGGCTGCGGGCGGACGAAGCGACGAAAAAACTTCGCCCGCCGGTGATCTTCAAGCACGCAGGGGCGTTCTCCGCCCAATTGGGGCGTTGGAATGAAGAACGCTTGGCGCGGGCGCTGGACCTCGTCGGCCAAGCGGAGATGGACTGCAAGAGCACAGGAATGCCGGCGGCTGCAATCTGCGCCCGGGCTTTGATGCGGGTGGCTCAGGCCGCAGGGCGCTAGCGTGGCGGATTCGAAGTTCAAAACTCGCTGGAATCGATCTTGCCCTTGATGCTCTTGGATACCCTGTCCGGAGATGAATCGTCGACTTCCGCCGCTGAGGGCTCGGGAGCCTCGGAGACCTCAGAGACCTCAGGGACCTCAGGGACCTCAGGGACCTCAGGGACCTCAGGGACCTCAGGGACCTCAGGGACCTCAGGGACCTCAGGGACCTCAGGGACCTCAGGGACCTCAGAGACCTCAGAGACCTCAGAGACCTCAGAGACCTCAGAGACCTCAGAGACCTCAGAGACCTCAGAGACCTCAGGGACCTCGGAGGCCTCAGGGACCTCAGGGACCTCAGAGACCTCAGAGACCTCAGAGACCTCAGAGACCTCAGAGACCTCAGAGACCTCAGAGACCTCAGAGACCTCAGAGACCTCAGGGACCTCGAAGACCTCAGGGACCTCGAAGACCTCAGGGACCTCAGGGACCTCAGGGACCTCAGGGACCTCAGGGACCTCAGAGATCTCAGAGATCTCAGAGATCTCAGAGATCTCAGGAGCCTCGGAGGACCGCTCGGGCATTGGCTCGGGTTCGGGCGCAGGAGCTTCCGGCGTAAGGTCGATCGGAGCCGGGGAAAGGGGCGGAGCGCCTTCCGGATCCGGGGCGATGGGTGTGTCGCCGCCACTCGCCGGGGTCAGGCGGGCGAGGATGTCATCCAGTTGCTCCAAGGTGTTGTAATAAAGGGTAAGGGCTCCGCCGCCACCGCTAAACCGGATATCGACTTTGAGGCCGAGGAGATTGGCAAGATCGCGTTCCAAAGCCAGGGTGTCGGTGTCCTTGGAAGGTGTCGCCCCGGCCGGCTTTGACGCCGCTCCGGCTGTAGACTTCTTTTTTGCCAACCGCTCGGTCTGACGGACATTGAGTCCACGTTTCAAGACCGTGCGGGCAAGACCATCGACATCCCCCTCGGTGTTGAGCAGGGCGCGGGCGTGTCCGGCGGTGAGCGAGCCATCGTCCAACATGCCTTTGACGGTCTCGGGAAGGGCGAGAAGGCGCATCATGTTGGCGCAGTGGCTGCGGCTTTTGCCCACGCCCTGGGCCAGCTGTTCCTGGGTATGGTCGAATTCCTCCATCAGGCGGGCATAACCCTCGGCCTCTTCAAGGGGCGAAAGGTCCTGGCGCTGAAGGTTCTCGACCAAAGAGATTTCCATCGCTTCGCCGTCGGAAAGTTCCTTGATGACGATGGGAACTTCATGCTGCTCCGCCAGTTGGGCCGCACGCCAGCGCCGTTCTCCGGCAATGATCTCGAAGACATTGGGTTCGTCCGGATGGCGGCGCACCAGGATGGGCTGGAGAATACCCTGTCGGCGGATGGACGATGCAAGATCGGCGATCTTGCTTTCGTCCACGATTCGCCGGGGCTGGTACCGGCCGGGGTGGAGAAATTCGATGGGAACCAGCTTCGAGACGCGAAGCTTGTCCAACTGGGCGTAATCGGTTTCGTCGTCGCCCAGCAGGGCGGACAGGCCGCGGCCCAGGTTCTTGCGCTTGTCTGCCATCACGCGGCCACCCGGCGCTCGCGATGGAGCAGCTCGCTGGCAAGGTCGATATAGGCCTGAGATCCGGCGCATTTGAGGTCGTAGACCAAGACCGGCCGCCCGTGCGACGGAGCTTCGGAGACGCGGACGTTCCGCGGAATCACGGTTTGGTAGACCTTTTCCCCGAAAAACTCCCGGACATCGGAGGCGACCATGTCAGAGAGGTTGTTGCGTCTGTCGAACATGGTCAGCACGATTCCCTGGATCTCCAGCTCGGGGTTGAGGCCACGTTTGACCCTTTCGATGGTTTTGACCAGATGGCTGATCCCCTCGAGGGCAAAAAACTCGCACTGCAAGGGGACCAAAACCGCACGGGCCGCGACCATGGCATTGATGGTGAGGAGGCCAAGGGCCGGGGGGCAGTCGATGAGAATGTAATCGTAATTCGCGCCTTCCATGGCCAAGGCGTTGCGGAGGCGGTATTCGCGGCGGCCGACGTCGGTGAGTTCAATTTCGGCTCCGGAAAGATCCACGCCCGACGGCATCACATGGAGCCCCGGGATGGGGGTTTCGAGGATCGTTTCGGAAAGGGTTGCTTCTCCCACCAGGACGTGATAGGAATTTAGTCCTCTCTGGCTGCGCTGGATCCCGAGGCCGGTGCTGGCGTTGCCCTGGGGGTCAAGATCAATGATGAGAACTTTCTTGTGAACCGCCGCCAAGGCCGTGGCGAGATTGATCGCGGTGGTGGTCTTGCCCACACCGCCCTTCTGATTAGCGACAGCGAGGATGCGCGGCGTGCCGGTGAAGTTAACGGTCGTCGATGCCATGATGACGGTATACCCTCTCCAATCTAACGATGGCCCCGGATGGGTTGGTAACGCTTTGTACACGTTGTACGGCCATATTCCATATTTTTTGGGAATCCGTCAATTCAAGATCGACGTTTTTTCCCTTAAGAAGGAGAAATATACCCGTTTTCTTCAGAAAAGGGGCCCCAAGGCCAAGGAGACGAGGGAGGGGGGCGAGAGCACGGGACGTGATAACGTCCGCAGGAAAAGGGGTTAAGGCCTCGATTCGGGTGGTATGGAGAGTAACCGGGGCCTTGGTCAGGCGGGCGGCCTCTCGGAGGAAAGAGGCTTTCCGGTGATCGCTTTCCATCAGGTGCACGTTGGGGACTCCCAGCAAGGCGAGAACAAGACCGGGGAATCCGGCTCCGCTGCCAAGATCAACCAACACGCGGGTCCCTGGAGGCAACAAGGGATAGAGCTGGGCCGAGTCGAGGAAGTGTCGGCGCCAGAGATCGGGTAGGGTCGCAGACCCGACAAGATTGATGCGGGCCTGCCACTTGACGAGGAGCTCGGCATAGGCCTGGAATCTCTCCAGCGTCTGGTTGTCGATTCCGGTCGCCTGCCGGAAGTCCCGGGGTGTCATCTGAGCGGGGTTTAGTGTCATGAGGGGAATCCGCAAATCGAGGTTCGACGAATACCATATATATAAAGTCCCGACAGTGGCAATGGGGTGTAGGGGCGGGAGGAACCGGCGGGGGTTTCATATTAAACCCGAATGTCCCGAATCCGAAGTTCGCATCCTTATGGGGCAAGCGTTTTTCGAACTTGCGGATTTGATTAGGACACGAGCAACACGTTGAAAATAACATGGTCTCTGGATTCTAAGTTCCTTTATGAGGCCGCCCCAAATAATGTAAGGAACTTCGAATCCACCACACTTGGGACGACAGTCACGCCGTCTCCCGGCGCCGAACGTGGCTTAGCAGAGCCACCAGAGCCGCGGGCGTCACGCCGGAAATTCGGGATGCGGCCCCCAAAGTTGCCGGGCGAGACCGAGTGAGTTTCTGGCTGGCCTCGGTGGAGAGGCCAGGGATGGTGGAAAAATCCAGGTTCCCGGGGAGGGCTAAGGCTTCGTCACGGCGAAAAGCCAGAATATCCGCATCCTGGCGCGCCAAATAGTTGGCATACCGGCCATCAATTTCCAGTTGGCCGGCCACGGAGTCCGGGATGGCGGCGAGGTCCGGCCAGAACCGGGCCAGACGTGCGATGGTGACGTCGGGATGGGACAGCATGGTCCAGGCGGAGCGGCGCACCCCGTCCTGGTTTACCGGAATGCCGGCTCGAATAAGATCCGTAGGGGTGGCGGTATGCTGCTCAAGGATCCGGCGTCCCGCCTCCAGCTTCGCGTTGCGCGCGTCAAAATGGGACCAGCGCTCCCGCCCGACACACCCGACCTCATGCCCCCGGGGGGTTAGGCGCTGGTCGGCATTGTCGGCACGCAGACGAAGGCGGTACTCAGCGCGCGAGGTGAACATGCGGTAAGGTTCTTCCGTGCCGAGGGTGACCAGGTCGTCTATGAGAACCCCGATGTAAGCCTCGGCGCGGTCGAGTGTGAAGGTCCCGCCTTCCCCCGCGCGCAATGCCGCATTGATTCCCGCGATTAGGCCCTGGCCCGCCGCTTCCTCATAGCCCGTCGTGCCGTTGATTTGACCGGCGAGGAACAAACGGGGCTGGCGTTCGACTTCGAGCGTCGGCGTAAGCTCCCGAGGATCAACGAAATCGTACTCGATGGCGTAGCCAGGACGGATCATCACCGCCTCTTCCAATCCCGGAATATATTTGAGGAGCCGGAGCTGGACATCGCGGGGCAAAGAGGTCGAGATGCCGTTGGGATAGACGGTGGGGTCGTCGAGACCTTCGGGTTCAAGAAAAATTTGGTGGCGGGATTTATCGGCGAACCGGACCACCTTGTCCTCGATCGAGGGGCAGTACCGGGGCCCGGTGCTCTTGATCTGCCCGGAGTATATGGGAGCGCGGTGGAGATTGTCGCGGATCAGAGCGTGACCTTCGGGAGTGGTCCCGGTGATGTGACACCGGACCTGGGGGTTGGTAATGTGGGACGTCAGGGCCGAGAACGGCACCTGAGGGCTGTCGCCTTCTTGTGGCTCCAGACCCTCCCACCGGATGGTCCGGCCATCGAGTCGGGGAGGGGTGCCTGTTTTCAGGCGCCCCATCCGGAGACCAAGGGCGTCGAGGCCGTGGGACAGCCCGATGGCCGGGGGCTCGCCCACCCGGCCTGCCGGTTGGGTCTGTTCCCCGATATGAATGACGCCGCGGAGGAATGTGCCCGTGGTGATGACGACCGCGCCGGCCTGGATCTCCCGCCCATCCTCGGTTTTGATCCCCCCCACGGCCCCGTTCCGGTCGAACAGGATGCCGCTTACCGCTGCCTCGATTAGAGTGAGGCCAACGGTGTCGCGGAGCATCGCTTGGATGGCCTGGCGATAGAGAGCCCGGTCGGCCTGGACTCGAGGACCCCAGACCGCAGGCCCCTTGCGCCGGTTAAGCATGCGGAATTGAATGCCCGCCCGGTCTGCGGCCCGGCCCATGAGACCGTCCAGTGCGTCCACCTCCCGAACCAATTGCCCTTTGGCAAGACCGCCGATCGCCGGGTTGCAGGACATCTCGCCCAGGGTCGAGATGCGGTGTGTGACCAAGGCGGTGCGCGCCCCCATGCGGGCCGCTGCAGACGCAGCCTCGCATCCGGCATGCCCCCCGCCGACGACAACTACATCAAAATTATACATAGGCGGGACTTTAAGAGGGAATCAAGAGGGAGTCAAACTGCTTCTCCCGCAAGTAACGCCGAGAATACATGGAAGTGGCCGGGATAGCCCCGGGGTTGGAGGGAGTCTTGACGCCAATAAGCCGCCGCAGGGCCGCCTTGTTTCACGTGAAACATTGCCCGGCCGAATCAAGCCTGCGGGATCGTCATATTAAGACTGTTTCACGTGAAACACTATTGGGGTTGTGTTTTGGCCTGGGGGGCCTTTCCCTAGATGTTTTTGTATCCGAATCAAAATCTGGGGGTCCCCAATCTTATACCCACCACACCTGCTATTACTTCCCGATACAGAAATCTTGGAAGATGACATCCAGTAAGTCCTCGACCCCCACCGCCCCGGTGATGGCCCCCAGCGCCCGGCCCCCGATCCGCAGGTGCTCGGCCGCCAGTTCAATCTCCGCCACGCCTGCAAAAACCCGCAACGCTTCGGCACAGACCTCGAGCCCGCGTCGATGCCGGACCCGGGTCAGCGACAACGTCCCGGCTCCCGCACACCGTTCAGACACCGCGGTCTCGACGGCCGCCACCAGCCGGTCCATTCCGGCTCCTGTCTTAGCAGACACCGGAAAGGCCGTCTGTCCTCCAACGACGACCACCTTATCCTCTGTCCTGAGATCGATCTTGTTGAGGACCACCAGAGTATCTTCATCGATCATCGTGGCTGTCACACGGTCGGAAGCGCCGGATTCCGTTTCAGCGCTCAGCACCGCCACTTTCAGATCCGCGTCCTCCGCCCGCATCCGGGCTCGGCGGATTCCCTCCCGCTCAACGGCATCCCCATCATCGCGTAGTCCCGCCGTATCCGCCATTACTACCGGATATCCCCCGAGGTCCAGGTGAACTTCGATTACGTCCCGCGTTGTCCCCGCCGTTTCCGAAACAATGGCCGCATCACGCCGGGACAGCAGGTTGAGCAGACTCGACTTCCCCGCATTCGGTGGCCCGATGATTGCAATATAAACGCCTGAACGCAGCATCTCGCCCCGGTGGTGGTCGTCAAGGTGGGTCTCGATTTCCTCCAGCACCGCCGTCGCTTCAGCCCGGACCTTTTTTTCCAAGCTCTCCGGCAGTTCCTCGTCGGAAAAATCAATGGTGGATTCCAGGTGGGCCCGAGCTCGCATCAGCCGGTTCCGCCAGGCGTCATAGAGACGCCCCAGCTCACCCCGCATCTGGCGTAGCGATTGTCGCCTCTGGATCTCGGTCTCGGCATGGATCAGGTCGGCCAAGCCCTCCACCGCCGTCAGGTCAAGCTTACCATTGTCAAAGGCCCGGCGGCTGAACTCCCCCGCCTCGGCCGGCCGCAGTCCCTCGCACCCTGCCAGGGCTTCCAGGACCCCCGCCACCACGGCCCGGCCGCCGTGGATCTGCAGCTCCACAACGTCTTCCCCGGTGACACTCCTTGGTCCCGGAAACCAGAGGGCCAACCCGTTGTCCAACGCCTCCCGCGACTTCGGGTCCCGTAGGATCACCCAGGTCGCATGGCGCGCTTCCGGCAATGCCTTGCCGCTCAGGCGCTCCAGCACCATCCCGGCTTCCGGACCGGAAAGCCGGATGACGGCTATACCCGCCGGGACCGCACCACTGCTCAAGGCGAAGATCGTGTCCATAATTCATTCGCGATTCAAAACAAAACCGACGTAAACCCCAGGTATATGGTATAAAATTCGTTCGCCCCCCATATTTTGTCAGGGCGTTTCTTTTGACCTTACTCTTCCGGCTTTTCGCCTGCCATTTGGCCCCAAAAAGCTTTTTGAAGCTGCTCCCATCCCTGAACTCCCGCCGGCAACCAGGTCTTAACAAGGGTTTCCGGATCCATGGCGCTTAGGTTGGCCTTCATGCGTTCTTCCACCTCGGCCATCATGGCCTCTTGCATGGGCGCCACGTCAGGCAGGCCTAGAAAGCTTCGCGCCTCTGCCGGCGTGCAGTCGATTTCGATGTTGATCTTCATGTTTCTTCCTCCCGGTGACGTGCCCCCAAACAGCACAGCTTGCAACCCGGTCTCCCGCGACCAACGTGGAAGAGTACGCGAGTGGGGGGCCGTAAGGCAACGCCCCCCCCTTTCCCAAGGAGCCCCGGCGTTCATGGGCGAGCCCGGGGGCCGGCCGTCTGGCTCTCTCTGTATCGGTTCCACTTGCGAGGCTCCGATCACTCCTCCCCAACAGCTCCGCGATCGCCTGTCCCGTCCCACGTGCTTCGGGTGAGGCTCGATTCAGACTCGCATCTTTCTCCCGCCCGGCTTACCCTTTTCCTTATGATCGGTCTCGTGATGAACACCCCTTTCGGCGCCGTCACCCTGTTTGACGACACCGATGCCCTGGTTGCCCTCGAATGGGGCCAGGGTTCCGCCGCCGCCAAGGCCGCCCCGTCGCCACTCCTTGCCGAAGCCAAAGCCCAGCTTGACGCCTATTTTGATGGCCGTCTTCGGGCCTTCGACCTTCCCCTCGCCCCACCCGGCACCCCTTACCGGCACCGGGTTTGGGATGCCCTTTCCGAGATCCCCTGGGGCGAGACCCGGACATACGGCCACGTCGCCGCCGCTCTCGCATCCGCCCCGCGCGCCGTCGGCCATGCCTGCAGGCACAATCTCATTCCCATCATCGTTCCCTGTCACCGCGTCCTTGCCGCCGACGGCCGCCTTGGCGGATATTCGGGCGTCGGCGGCCTTTCCACCAAAACTGCCCTCCTGCGCCTCGAGGGCAGGACCGTTTGACGGAGGCTCCATGAATTACGCCATTCGCCTTCACCACACCGGCGGCCCGGAGGTTTTGTTCTGGAAGCAGGTTCCCGTTCCCACTCCCGGCCCCGGGGAAGTCTTGTTGCGCCAGACCGCCATTGGCCTCAATTTCATTGACGTCTACCACAGGAACGGCCTCTACCCCCTCGGCGACCTGCCGGCAACGCCGGGCCTGGAGGCCGCCGCCGTGGTCGACGCGGTGGGCGACGGTGTCGTCTCCGTCGCCCCCGGTCAGCGCGTGGCCTACGCCAGCCTGCCGCCCGGCGCTTATGCCGAGGTCCGTGTCATGCCGGCTGCCCGTGTCGTTCCCCTTCCCGACACCATCGACGACCGCACGGCCGCCGCCATGATGCTCAAGGGCATGACCGCCCGCTATCTCCTCAAGCGGACCTATTCCGTCGAGGCCGGCGACGTTATCCTCGTCCATGCCGCCGCCGGAGGCGTCGGGTTGATTCTCTGCCAATGGGCCAAGCACCTGGGTGCCACGGTCATCGGCACCGTCGGCTCGCCCGCCAAGGCGGAACTCGCCCGTGCTCACGGCTGCGATCATACCATTCTCTATTCCCAGGAGACGGTTCCCGAACGGGTCCGCGAAATCACGGACGGGCGCGGCGTTGCCGTCGTTTACGACTCGGTCGGCAAAGCCACCTTCGCCGGTTCCATCGACAGTTTAGCGCCGCTCGGCATGATGGTGAGCTACGGCAATGCCTCGGGACCGCTGGATCCCGTGGACCCGGCTCTGCTGGCCAAGAAGGGCTCGCTCTTCTTCACCCGCCCTTCGCTCATGACCTATACCGCCAGCGACGCCGATTACATCGAGACGGCTCGCGATCTTATCGGCGCCGTCACTTCGGGGGCGGTGCGGATCAGGGTCAACCAGACCTATGCCCTGAGGGATGCCGCCCAGGCTCACCGCGACCTGGAGGCCCGCCGGACCACAGGGTCCGTGGTTCTCCTCCCCGATTGATTCGGAGAGGCATCGGACTCGATTCGGACCCCCAACGAAAAGCCCCCGGGCTTACATCCGGGGGCTTTGTTTTCCTTGACCTTTCCTGGTCTCAGGTATTCATGGAATCGAAGAAGTCGTTGTTGTTCTTCGACGTCTTGAGCTTGCTCAGCAGGAACTCCATGGCGTCGGTCACCCCCATGGGCATCAGGATGCGGCGCAGAACCCACATCTTGGCCAGGGTCCCCTTATCAACCAGCAGTTCTTCCTTCCGCGTCCCCGATTTGGTGATGTCGATGGACGGCCAGGTCCGCTTATCGCTGAGTTTGCGGTCAAGGATAATTTCCGCGTTGCCGGTGCCTTTGAACTCCTCGAAAATAACCTCGTCCATGCGCGACCCGGTGTCGATCAAAGCCGTCGCGATGATGGTCAGGGACCCGCCTTCCTCGATGTTCCGCGCCGCACCGAAAAACCGTTTCGGCCGCTGCAGCGCGTTGGCATCGACGCCACCCGTCAGAACCTTCCCCGACGAGGGCACTACCGTGTTATAGGCCCGGGCCAGACGGGTGATGGAATCCAGCAAAATCACCACATCCATCTTGTGCTCGACCAATCGCTTGGCCTTCGCCATTACCATTTCGGTCACCTGAACGTGACGGCTTGCCGGTTCGTCGAAGGTGGAGCTGATAACCTCGCCCCGCACCGAGCGCGCCATGTCCGTGACCTCCTCCGGCCGTTCGTCGATCAGGAGCACGATCAGATAGCTGTCGGGATGGTTGGCCGCCAACGAATGGGCGACGTTTTGCAGCATTACCGTCTTGCCGGTCCGGGGCGGAGCCACGATCAACGCCCGCTGTCCCTTGCCAATCGGCGTGATGAGATCGATGACCCGCGATGTCACGTCCTTGTGCTTTGGATCTTCGATCTCCATCTTGAAGCGTTCGTCTGGATAGAGCGGCGTCAGGTTGTCGAAGTTGATCCTATGGCGGACCGCCTGCGGGTCGGCAAAATTAATCTCGTTGACCTTCAACAACGCGAAATATCTTTCCCCGTCCCTGGGCGCGCGGATCTCGCCTTCCACCGTATCCCCAGTCCGCAGCCCGAAACGGCGCACCTGGCTCGGCGATACATAAATGTCGTCCGGTCCCGGTAGGTAGTTGGCCTCCGGCGAGCGTAGGAAGCCGAACCCGTCCTGCAACACCTCCAGAACACCATCGCCGGAGATGGGAACATCGTTGTCGGCTAGTCGCTTGAGGATGGCGAACATCATGTCCTGCTTGCGCAGGCTGCTCGCATTCTCGATCTCCAACTCTTCGGCATAGATCAAAAGATCGGCCGGTGATTTCTGTTTCAGTTCCTTGAGGTTCATGGCGGGCACCAATGGTTTGAGATGGAGACGGAGGAGTTTCTGGAACCCGGCAGGACACCGGGTTCACGCGCTTCGTTTTTGAATCACCCCTGGAATGCGTGCGCTTCCAGGGTATTGTACGGAGGAAATCGAAGGGGATTTTCAAGACAGGATGCCTGATCCTTAACCAAAGGCTTCAATCCTGTCAAACAAACTTTATCTTATTACGGGCGCACGATCACCATGATGACGGTGATGATCATCAGCACTGTCGGGATCTCATTGGCGACGCGGTAGAACCTCTCGGACCGTGTATTCCGGTCTTCGGCGAAGTCCCTACGCCAGCGCGTTAGCTGCCAGTGAAACACCAGCATGAACAACCCTGCCGTCACCTTTACCTGCAGCCACCAATTGCCGGCGAAAACCTCCCAACCCAAATCCAACAACAGCGCGCCCCCCAAAACCACCGCCACCACCATGGCCGGATTCATAATGGCGCGGAGCAGTTTCCTTTCCATGATCTTGAGGGTTTCGGAGGTTTCGGTCCCTACCGGTTCCTTGGCATGGTAGACGTAAAGCCGCGGCAGGTAGAACAGACCCGCCATCCACGAGATCACGGCAATCAGGTGAAACGCCTTCACCCATAGGAACTCCGGTCCGGAGAGTTCTAACATGGTCTCGATCCTATGCCTGCCCGCATTTCCGCCACGTTCCGGGGCAGATGCGTTCCCCTGATCCTGAACAGATCTTTTCCCCATCCCTGCGGACTCGCCTAACCACTTCGGCAAGCCCGCCGATGAAAGCTGGGTGATCGAGCACCGTCGACACCCTGATATATCTCGGCACCCCGGCATCCTCCGATATCTTGCGGTATTCGATGTCGAGTTCGACCATCGTCTCCGAATGTTCGGAAACAAACGCCAAAGGCACCAGGACCACCGAAACCCCGTCGCTGCCGGCGCGCCTCAGTTCGTCCTCTGTCGCCGGTCCGATCCATTCCAAAGGCCCGACGCGGCTTTGATAACAAACCCGCCAGTCCAGATCTTCCTCTCCCATTTCTTCCGCGATCGCAGCCGCCGACTGCTCTACCTGCCATTGGTAGGGATCACCCTTGCCCACCACCTTCTTCGGCAGCCCATGAGCCGAGAATAGGACCCGAGGCTTGCCGTACCCCTTTGCTTCTTCCAAAGCCGGTCGCGCCAGATTAGCCTGCGCTTCGATAAATCCCTTCTCCACCGGGTAACAGCAGACCTCCTTAATCGGCACGGTGACGCCCGCCTTTGTCGCCGCCCGCTTGAAGTCCGCAATGGAACTGGCGCTGGTCGTCGTCGAGTACTGCGGATACATCGGCAACAGGATCACCTCGTCCGCCTCGAAAGCCCTGACATCCGCCGCCACTTCTTCGGCGAACGGATGCCAGTACCGCATGGCAACGAAACTCCTGACCTCGCAGTCGGCTGCCAATACCCCGGCCAGCGCTTCCCCTTGACGCAACGTATGGGCCAATAGCGGAGATTTTCCCCCTATATGGGAATAGATCTCCCGCGCCACCGGACCCCGTTTTTTTGAAATCCATTTCGCCAACAGCCCGCGAATGGGTTTCGGGGCTCCGATAATGGCTGGATCGTTAAAGAGATTAAACAAAAACGGTTCCACCGCTTCGGGACTATCCGGTCCCCCCATAGCCATGAGAACGATTGCAAGACGCGTCATCGCTTATTTCGACCAGTCTCTTATCCATTTCGCAAGGTGGGCCACGTGTTCCGGCGGGGTCTGAGGAATGATCCCGTGCCCCAGGTTGAAGATAAATCGTCCTCCAGCCAGTGCGTCGAAAATCCGTTCCATCTCCCGCTCCATGGCACTGCCTCCGGCCACCAGGATCAGATTGTCCAGGTTCCCCTGGACCAGACACTGTGGTTGTAAGACGTTCGCAGCCCATTCTACCGGAACTGTGCTGTCCAGACTGACTCCGTCAACTCCTGTCTCTTTCACGTAGGCCTCGTAGAGTACACCGGCACCTTTGGGAAAGCCGATAACCGGCAGATTGGGATGAATTTTTTTAATGCGTTTTACCAGTTCAGCCGTCGGTTCGATGACCCAGCGCCGAAATTCCGTCTCACTCAACACTCCGGCCCAGCTGTCAAAGATCTGAACCACTTCTGCGCCCCGCCGACCTTGTTCGATCAGATACTCTGCGGTTGCGTCGACCAGCACGTCGATGACTGCTCCGAACCCCTCCGGATCCCGGACTGCCCAGGTTCGGCTTTCCACGTAATCTTTGCTTCCATGCCCTTCCACCATATAGGTCGCAACCGTCCAGGGAGCCCCGGCAAAGCCGATCAACGTTGTTTCCTTTGGAATTTCTTGGCTTAGACGTTCCACCGTTTCATAAACCGGTGCAAGATGACGATGTAAACCATCCAGGCTCAGCGCCTTTAGTTGTTCGACCGAGCGAATCGGCTCCAGTACCGGTCCACGACCTTCTTCGAACCGTACCGACTGTCCCAAGGCATCGGGAATAACCAAAATATCACTAAATAGGATCGCGCCATCCATGCCGTAACGTCGTAGGGGTTGCAGCGTTACTTCAACCGCTAAATCCGGCGAATAGCAAAATTCGAGGAAGTTGGACGTTTGTTTTCGGATTTTCCGGTACTCCGGCAGATAGCGTCCCGCCTGCCGCATAAGCCAGAAAGGGGGTTGAGTCCGGGACGGTCCGTCGAATGCCGCGAGAAATGCCTTTTTCACCTTTGCCGTCCCCTCTTCCCGTCGGTTACACCCTGTTGGACAGCCCTATTCAAACCCTATTCCCCACATAAATAAAAGATATAAAAATAGGTTGTTGTAGTTTGTTGGGGGGTGGAAAACCGGGGATTATTTGTTTTCCACAGGTTTATCAGTTTCGCCGTCTTCTGTCTTTCTTCGGTGGGGACGACAGGTGAATAACGCGATAGGAGCAGACGTGAAATCCCGGAAATTTGCCGTTAAACGATTTAGGTCCTTTGCGTGGAATACGGGGATAATCTCCCTTTAGGGTCCGCTTTTCCCGGACTATGGAAATTATGTATTTTCTGTAAAATACTGGTGGGACAATATTTCGGTTTCAGGGTATGAAAGGCGCGAATTCCCGAATAAACCCGCTTATCCACATTTTGTCCTACGAGGAGGCGTATCCCAACCATGGAGGTTAAGCATCTCCATCTGGTCTCGGATTCTACCGGTGAAACCGTCAGTATGCTCGTTCAGGCCTGTCTCGTGCAGTTCGAGGATGTGACGGTGGAGGAACACGTCTGGCCGATGGTACGAAACAAGACCGAGGTTAAGAAGGTTTTAAAGAACATCGAGAAGACACCCGGGTTGGTCATTTTTACGGTAATTAACCCCAACATCCGACACGCCCTTGAAGATGCTTTTCGGGATTTAAATGTTCCTTATCTCTGCGCTCTCGATTCGGTTCTTTCCGCCCTTGGGTTGTATCTTGGTGCCACTATCCAGCCGCGTCCTGGTCGTCAGCACACCTTGAATGCGGCCAACTATACGCGGATCGAGGCCATAAACTATGCCCTCACTCATGACGACGGCCAGTCGGCCAGTACCCTCGGTTTGGCCGATGTGATATTGGTAGGTGTATCGCGTACGAGCAAGACGCCAACCTGCGTTTATCTTGCCAACCGGGGTGTCAAAGCAGCCAACGTGCCCATCGTTCCCGGGGTTCCCTTGCTCAACGAACTTATGACTATCAAAAATCTTCTTGTGGTTGGGCTGACCAAGGATCCCAAGTATCTGGTTCAGGTGCGCCAAAACCGCCTTGCCATCCTGCAGCATGATAGCCACTCCGATTATGCGGATCTGGAAGCCGTACGTCGCGAAGTTGCCGAAGCTCAAAGGTTTTTTATTGACCATGACTGGCCGATCATCGATGTCACCCGCAAGTCTATCGAGGAAACGGCAACCACCATCAAACAGCTTCTGAAGGTTCACCAAGAGGCCAATTCGTGACCTTTTCCGCACAACCAGGGCAGCGTCGTCTTATAAAGTGATGGTTCCCCACCCCAGTGCGCCGTTAAACTGGTGGCAGGAGGGTTCAAAGGAGCAGGTTCGATGATTCCCACTGGAAAAGCACGCCTTGCCGGTGTTATGGGCTGGCCCGTCGAACATTCCCTATCGCCCTGCTTGCACGGTTATTGGCTCGACGCTTATGAAATCGATGGAGCCTACGTGCCGCTGGCCGTCGCGCCCGAGGATTTTGCCGACGCGCTTCGAATGTTGGCGCGGCTCGGATTTCAGGGGGCCAATGTCACGGTGCCCCACAAGGAAGCCGCCTTTCAAGTCGTGGACGAAACCGACGACCAAGCGCGACACCTCGGTGCGGTAAATACGGTCATCGTTCAAGAGGACGGTACGCTGTTGGGCCGCAATACGGACGGTTTTGGGTTCCTGGAAAATCTAAAGGCGGCCGAGCCCGCCTGGACGGCTGCAACCGGTCCGGCCGTCATTATCGGGGCCGGCGGCGCGGCGCGGGCGGTCGTCGCCGCACTCCTTGGGGCCGGGGTGCCCGAGGTGAAGCTGGTTAATCGAACCCGGCAGCGTGCCGATAAATTGGCTTCAGACCTAGGTGGGGCGATTACGGCTGTTCCCTGGAAGGATCGGGCGTCGGTCCTGTCGGGGGCGGCGCTTCTGGTCAACACCACCACGCTGGGCATGACGGGTTATGGCGCTCTCGAACTGGACCTTGATGACCTGCCGAGCGAGGCGCTGGTCAACGACATCGTTTATACGCCCCTGGAAACGCCTCTGCTGGCCGAAGCCCGGAAACGCGGCAACCGCGCGGTGGATGGGCTGGGCATGTTGCTGCACCAAGCCCGGCCCGGGTTTGCCGCCTGGTTCGGCCGGGAGCCGGAAGTAACGCCGGACCTTCGCACTGCGGTGCTGGAGACCCGGGGTCAATAGGACATATAGGATGGTCATTCTCGGTCTCACTGGTTCCATTGCCATGGGCAAGTCAACCGCGACCCTGTTCTTCCATCGTCTGCGTGTCCCTGTCTTTGATGCCGATGCGGTCGTGCACCGCCTCTATGCGTCGGATCGCACCCTGATCGCGGCCATCGAAACCATGTTCCCCGGGGTAGTGAAGACCGGCCAAGTCGACCGCGGCCTTCTTTCCCGGCACGTGCTGGGCGACGAGACCACCCTAGCGCGCTTGGAAGCGCTTGTTCACCCTGCGGTGGCCCATGCGAGCCGGTCTTTCCTGGCCGCCGCGTCGCGTCGCGGGGAAACCCTGGCTGTCCTCAGCGTGCCGCTGCTGTTCGAGACCGGGCTGGACCGGGATTGCGACGCCGTGGCGGTGGTTTCGGCTCCCCGTCACATTCAGGCCCGGCGTGCTCTGCTGCGCCCCGGCATGACCCGCGATCGCCTGGATGCAATTCTCGCTCGTCAGATCCCGGACACCGAAAAACGCCGGCGCGCCGATTTCATCGTCCTCACCGGTCTCGGCTTGGATGACCACTACCGCCAGATCCGCGCCATTGCCGCCCGGGCTCCTGTGATTTTCCCCCGCTGCTGGCGGCCAGGCTACAATATATAGACATATCAACCGCATATATTTACTATATGAGGCTCCACAACCGGCCCGGAACCAACATGCGCGAAATCGTTCTTGATACGGAAACCACGGGTCTCGACCCAAAAAGTGGCCACAGAATCGTCGAGATCGGCTGTGTCGAGCTGGTCAACCACCTTGCCACCGGGCGCACCTACCACCAGTACGTCAACCCGGAACGCAACATGCCGCCGGAGGCCCAGGCCGTGCATGGCTTGTCGGAGGAGTTTCTGGGGACCCATCCCGTCTTTTCCGAAGTGGTGGACGCCTTTCTTGGTTTTCTTGGCGACGCCACCCTCATTATTCACAATGCCACTTTCGATATGGGGTTCATAAACGCGGAATTGGGGCGCCTCGACCGTCCGCCTCTCCCCATGGAACGCACCGTCGACACCGTCCAAATGGCCCGGAGCCGCTTCCCCGGTGCTCAGGCTAACCTGGACGCGCTTTGCAAGCGATTTAACATCGACAACTCCGGGCGGGATCTGCACGGGGCGCTGCTCGATTCCGAGCTTCTGGCCGAGGTCTACCTGGAGCTTATCGGTGGGCGACAGCCGAACCTCGCGCTGGCGGCTACCAAGAAAGAGTCGAAGGCTCGCGCCGACCGCAAACAGCGCACTCCTTGCCTTCACGCGCCGACGACCGAAGAAACGGACGCGCACGCCGCCTTTCTCGCCAAGCTTACCGATCCGCTCTGGGTTACGCGACGCGACTGATCCGCGATCAAAACGACCGTGGTGCCTCAGCCCTCAGCGGCACCTTCACCACCGTTTCCGGCAGTCTGGTGCTCCTGAAGCTGCTTCTGGTACATGGCGACGAAATCGACCATGTTAAGCAGAAGTGGCGGAAAACCGCCATCCCGGGTTACGTCGGCAACGATATTCCGTGCGAAGGGGAACAGCATCCGCGGGCACTCGATGAGCAACATGGGTTCCAGGTGTTCCTGGGGCACGTTGAGGGTGAAGACGCCGCCGTAGACCAGCTCGCAGATAAACGCCACGTCTTCAGCGGTTTTGCACTCACTCTTGATGTGCAGGACGATTTCAAAGAGGTTCTTCTCCAACCCCTGGGCATTTACATTAACGTTGACGTTGATCTCCGGCTCTTTGTCCTTCAGGCGCGCGAAGATGGCAGGCGTGCCCGGGGCCTCGAATGACAGGTCCTTGATATACTGCCCATTCACCACCATGGGAGGAAGGGCGGGGTTTTCCGGCACCGCGTCCTTGGCGGTCTCGGAAGATTTCGTGGAAGATTTTTTGGAAGTCTTGCTCATGGCGGATTCCCCTGAAGTCAAAAAATCAACCTCTGGCTACCATGGATCGACCGTTCCCACAACCGCTCACGGCAAGGTTGGCGATTCGGTTTTCCCGGTCCCGTCATGACGGGGTTCTTCCGACGTCTCTACGACCTCGAAATCACCGTCGATCACGGTTGAACCTTCGGGCGGCACCGGTCCCTGTCCACCGGTCCCTACGGAAACCCGTCCGCCGGCCACCATCCGGTTCCAGGTCCATTTTCGCAGCAGGGCCCGAAGCGGAGGCAGGAACAACAACAGTCCAAAGCCATCGGTTACGAACCCCGGCGTCAGCAGGAGTGCCCCCGCGACCAAGAGGCAGAGTCCGTCGAAGACTTCGTCCACCGGGAACCTGTGGTTTTCCAGACTCCGCCGTGCCTTTTCCAGGGTCGCCAGACCCTGATTGCGCAGGAGGACCGTGCCGACGATTGCGGTCACCACCACCAGTCCCAGGGTTGCGGCCAGTCCGATCCGCCCGCCGATGTCGATGAAAACGGTAATCTCGGCAATGGGAATGCCAATGAAGAACGCGAGAATGACGAACGGCATGCTTGCCTCCGGGACATCGACCGCCTATCTATCGGACAGGTCAATGGACTACTGCAGCCGGTTGCTCCCAAACACCGTACAGTCGACTGGACGTTTAGGATACGAACCGCTAGTGTGTCCCGTGTTTAACCCAGGGCCGGACCGGGGTCCAGCAGATCACGTCCGGAGCATTCAGGTCCATGGATAACGGTTTCCCCTTCTTCGATATCATCTTGTTCGCCATGGTCGCGGGCTTCCTGATCCTGCGCCTGCGCAATGTGTTGGGACGCCGCGACGGCCATGAGGGCGGGCACCACGATTTGTTCCGTGCCGAGCGTCGGGCTGACGAAACGCCCGACAACGTGATCCATATTCCCGGCCGGGACGATCCGGATGCGACGAGTGCGGACGACGAAAGCCCCCAAACGCCGTTGGCGGCGGGCCTCATCCAGATCAAGGACGCCGATCCCGGGTTCGACGGAGAGGGGCTGCTGTCCGGCGCCCAGATCGCCTTCGAGATGATCCTCGGAGCCTACGCCTCCGGCGACCGCAAGGCTTTGAAACCCCTGCTGAATGCTGAGGTTTTCGACAACTTCTCCCACTCTATTCAGGATCGCGAAGACCAGGGTCACACCCTAGACGAGACTCTGGTCGGAATCCGCTCGGTCGAGATCGTCGAAGCCTATATGGAAGGCGGCGAAGCCTACGTCACCGTCAAATTCATCAGCGAACAAGTGACAGTGACCCGCGATGCCGAAGGGAACGTTGTGGAGGGAGATCCCAACGTGGTCTCCGAGGTTACCGATTTCTGGACCTTCGCCCGTGATATGCGCTCTCGCGATCCCAACTGGACTCTGGTCGCGACTCGTAGCCTTGATTAAGCGTCCTCTTGTCGCCTTGCTGCTGGGTCTGCTGGCGGCCTGCGCGGAGCTCCCCGGCCCCCAGCCTGCGGTGCCGGTTCCCCCTGGACCACATCTAGTTTTAGCACCATCGCCGTTTCGAAACCTTTCCGGTTGGCGGACCGACCACCATTCCCAGGCTCTGGTGGCGTTTCTCAAATCCTGCGCGCGCCTCGAACTCCAGCCGCCGGAGCGGTTCCTCGACAATCTGGGTGCGGCAACCGAGATCCGCAAGACCGGTCTCGCGGGGCAGATCCGCGATTGGCTGCCTATTTGCGAGGCAGCGGCAGAAGTGCCGCCGCAAGACGGTTCCCTGGTTCGGGAGTTCTTTGAAGCCTGGTTCACTCCCTTCCAGGTGACCAACAACGGTGGTCCAGACGGCCTCATTACCGGCTATTACGAGGCCAAGCTTACCGGGTCGCGCCGCCGTCATGGCCCTTACCGCTATCCTATCTATGGTCCGCCCGGCGACTTGGTGACCGCCGACCTTGGGCGCTTCCGGCCCGAATGGAGGGGCAAGGCGCTAACCGGCCGGGTCGAGAACGGACGCTTCGTGCCGTATCACACCCGGGCCGAGATAAAGCAGGGTGCACTTTCCGGCAAGGCCCGGCCCATCCTTTGGGTGGACGACCCCATCGACTCTTTCGTGCTCCACATCCAGGGCTCGGGCCGCGTGGAACTGGACGACGGCTCGGTCGTCCACATGGGCTTTGCCGGGCGCAACGGCCACAGCTATCGCTCGGTGGGCAGGGAGCTCATCAAACGAGGCGCCCTCGATAAGCATTCCGCGTCCATGCAGGGGATCCGTGCCTGGATCAAAGCCAACCCGGAGGAGGGGGCGCAGCTACTTGACATCAACCCCTCCTACATCTTCTTCAAACATCGCAATGACAGCGACGGGCCGGTGGGCGCCCAGGGTGTGCCCCTGACACCGGGCCGCAGCCTTGCCGTCGACAGGGTTTTTATCCCCTACGGCGTGCCTGTTTGGCTGGCGACCACCGAGCCTCTATCGGAAAAACCCTTGCGCCGCCTTATGGTAGCCCAAGATACCGGCGGCGCCATCAAGGGACCGGTGCGGGGCGACTTCTTTTGGGGATATGGCGAGACCGCTGCCGCGAACGCCGGGCGTATGAAGCAGACGGGACAGCTCTGGCTGCTGCTGCCTCGCGGCGTCGCCGGATGGGACCTTCGACAGGCCAAAGGCTTATGATTTGACGCCGGAACATTGAGTCAAGAAACCGGCCCGAACCATTGATTTCTCACGATGTCGCGAAAGAAACCCAGCCGCCTCTCTCATGAAGATGCCCTTCTCTGGCACCGTGTGGTGAAAACCATCACGCCGCTGAAGCGGCCTTCCAACCTGTATCCTCCGGCCGAATCACCGGAAGCTTCAAAAGCTGCCGGGAAGCCTTGCGCGGTATCGGCGGACCCGCCCCCGCCGCCAATTTTCGTGCCGCCATCGAAACAACTCCCCGAACTTTCACTCGGCTCGGCACCCGGGCTCGACCGGCGCTCGGCAGACCGGCTCAAAAAGGGCAGGATGAAAATAGGGGCCCGGATCGACCTGCACGGTCATACGCAGGAGGAAGCCTACCGTGCCCTTTGCGCCTTCATTGCCAGCTCACGAGCGGCAGGGCGGCGTTGCGTCCTGGTGGTGACCGGAAAGGGGTCCCGGCCCGACGGCACCACCGGCGTTCTGCGCCAGTCGGTGCCCCGCTGGCTTAATATGGCGCCCTTGCGCGAGAAGGTGCTGTCGTTCACCCATGCCCGGCCCAAGGATGGCGGCGAAGGCGCGCTCTACGTCCTATTGAAGCGGGATCGGTGACTTTTTCTCTGGTCAAGATACCGGGATCGATTCCCGGTGCCATCGCGGTTCTGGCGGCCTGGGCCTCCTGGGCACTGCGGTGTTGGAAGGTCTGCTGCCCTCGCCCGGGCGCAGGGCAGTTGCGGTTATAAAATAAATTTCGTCAAGTCGGTGTTCTTGGCCAACTCGCCAACCCGTTCACGGACGTCCTCGGCGGTGAGCGTGATGGCGTCACCGGAGCGTTCGGAAGCCGAGAAACTGATTTCCTCAACCAGTTTCTCAATCACCGTCTGTAAACGTCTGGCCCCAATATTCTCCACATTCTCGTTGATCTCGACAGAAATGTTGGCGATCTCGCCAATGGCATCTTCGGTGAAGTCGAGCGTTACCTCTTCCACCGCCATCAACGCTTTGTACTGCTTGACCAGGCTGGCTTCCGGCTCGGTAAGAATGCGGACGAAGTCGTCGCGCGTCAGCGCCTTGAGCTCAACCCGGATCGGCAGCCGGCCCTGCAGTTCCGGCAACATGTCGGACGGCTTGGCAATATGGAAAGCCCCCGAGGCGATGAACAGGATGTGATCAGTCTTGACCGCCCCCCGCTTGGTGCTCACCGTTGTGCCCTCGATCAGGGGCAGGAGGTCGCGTTGCACGCCCTCGCGGCTGACGTCGGCGCCGACTCGGGTGCCTTCGGAGCGGGCGGTGATCTTGTCGATCTCGTCCAGGAACACGATGCCGTTGTTCTCTACGGCCTCGATTGAAACTCGGATCACCTCTTCCTCGTCCAGCAGCTTGTCGCTTTCCTGGGCCATCAGCAGGTCGTAGGAGTCGGCAACGGCCGTTTTGCGCGGCTTGGTGCGTCCGCCGAAGGCTTTGCCGAAGATATCGTTGAGGTTGAGCATTCCCATCTGGGCCCCGGGCGAGCCGGGAATGTCGATGGTGGGCAGGGACATGCCGGCGCCATCCTCGACCTGGATCTCGATTTCCTTGTCATCCATCTTGCCTTCGCGCAACATCTTGCGGAACTTCTCCCGCGTGTCCTTGGATGCGCCCTCGCCGACCAGCGCGTCCAGAACCCGTTCCTCCGCCATCAGCTCGGCCTTGGCGTGAACCGATTTGCGCATGCGGTCCCGGGTATGAAGGACGGCGATCTCGATCAGATCGCGGATAATCTGCTCTACATCGCGGCCGACGTAGCCCACTTCGGTGAACTTGGTTGCCTCCACCTTAACAAAAGGGGCCTGGGCCAAGTTGGCGAGACGACGCGCGATCTCGGTCTTGCCGACGCCGGTCGGGCCTATCATGAGGATGTTTTTGGGGTAAACCTCCTCACGCATGGTCTCGTCCAGCTGCTGGCGGCGCCAACGGTTGCGCAGCGCGATGGCCACCGCGCGCTTGGCGTCGTCCTGACCGATGATGAAACGGTCGAGTTCGGAGACGATCTCGCGTGGCGTGAAAGCAGAAGCGGGTAAAGTGGTCATAGAACCTCGACGGTCAGGTTGGCGTTTGTGTAAACGCAGATGTCGCTGGCGATTGCCAGCGCTCGCCGCGCGATGGACTCGGCATCCATGTCGTCCTGATCTGCCATTGCCCGGGCCGCGGCCAGCGCGTAGTTGCCGCCCGAGCCGATCCCGACGATGCCGTCCTCCGGCTCCAAGACATCACCGGTGCCGGTGAGCACCAGGGCAACATCGGTGTCGGCGACGATCATCATCGCCTCCAAGCGTCTGAGGTAGCGATCGGTGCGCCAGTCCTTGGCCAGTTCGACGCAAGCGCGTGTCAGCTGCTTGGGATACTGCTCGAGCTTGGTTTCCAGGCGCTCGAACAACGTGAAGGCGTCCGCCGTGGCCCCGGCGAAACCGCCAATGACCCCGCTGTCGGCAAGACGGCGGACCTTCTTGGCGTTGGCCTTGACCACTGTGTCGCCCAGACTCACCTGGCCATCGCCGGCGATCACGGTCTTACCACCTTTCTTCACCAGCAAAATGGTCGTGCCATGCCAGGGGGCGGGATGCATATCGGTGCTCATGGGTCGGATCCTCCATTTAGCGACTATATAGCCGGGATTTGCGGCTTGTGAAGGGGCAGGACTGGCGAAGGCGGGACCGACCTGCTAAAAAGTTGGCGGATTTGTCTTCAGGAGAACCGCCATGCGCAACGCCACGGTGGAACGCAAGACCCACGAAACCGCTGTCACCGCCACCGTCGACCTCGACGGCACGGGGATATATGACATCTCAACGGGAATCGGATTTCTCGACCACATGCTGGAACAGCTGTCGCGTCACAGCCTGATCGACATCACGGTCAAAGCCGAGGGCGACCTGCACATCGACTTCCATCACACTACGGAAGACACTGGAATTGCGCTGGGCGAAGCAATTGCCAAGGCGCTGGGGGACCGGAAGGGGATCACGCGCTACGGCTCGGCCCTGGCTCCCATGGACGAGGCCCTGACTCGGGTGGCGCTGGATGCCTCCAACCGGCCCCACCTTGTGTGGAGGATGAATTTCGTACGCGATAAGCTGGGCGAGATGGACACGGAACTGTTCAAAGAGTGGTTCCAAGCCTTCGCTCAGGCGGCCGGCCTGACCCTGCATGTGGAGTGCCTCTATGGCGGCAATAACCACCACATCGCCGAGTCGGCCTACAAGGCTCTGGCCCGGGCCCTGCGCCAGGCGGTCGAGATCGACCCCCGCAAGGCCGGCGCCGTGCCGTCGACCAAGGGCATTCTGGGCGGGTCCCTCTAGGCGGGTCACATGCGGATTTATACCGTTTACACCAAACCGGGCGAGCCGGAGCCGGTGCTGATCAAGGAGGGCTTTTCCTGGCCCGCCGTCGCCTTCACCGTGTTCTGGGCCTTATGGCACCGGCTCTGGTGGTTGGCGGGCGGCATGCTGGCAGCCATGGTCGCCACGAGTGTCGCCTTGGGGGCGCTGCTCGGGGCGTCCGAGGCCCATTCGGCGGTCAACTTCGGTGTCGTCGCCATCATCGGCTTCGTCGCCAACGATCTCCACCGCCGGGCGCTGGAAGCCAAGGGTTGGGTGTTACAGGAGGTGGTGGCGGCGGCCGACGCCGATGCGGCCCATCACCGTTATCTGGAACAGGGCGTGGAGCAGTCCCCGTCATGAGTGTCGTCATCATCGATTACGGATCCGGGAATCTGCGGTCCTGTGCCAAGGCCTTTGAGCGCGCCGAGGCGGATGCTTCTATTGGCGTCGAGGTGCGGGTTACCGATAATCCGAAGGCGCTCCGCGACGCCAGCCATGTCGTGTTGCCCGGGGTCGGTGCTTTCGGCGATTGCCGGCGTGGACTCGACGCGGTAGGCGGGATGGTTGAGGCTTTGCAGGAGGCGGTGGCCGTCCGCGGCCGGCCCTTTCTGGGCATCTGCGTCGGCATGCAGCTGATGGCCGAACGCGGGCTGGAGCACGGCAAACATACGGGGCTGGGCTGGGTGCCTGGCGATGTCACGGCGCTGGAGCCTTTGGACGAAACTCTCAAGATCCCTCACATGGGCTGGAACACGCTTCGTTTCACCGCCCCCGACCATCCAGTGCTGAAGGGCCTGGATGCGGGACGCGACGTCTACTTCGTCCATTCCTACGCCTTTCTCGCGGCGGACCCGATGCATGTCCTGGCGAGCACCGATTACGGCGGCGCGGTGACGGCCATGATCGGACGCGACAACATGGTCGGCACCCAGTTCCATCCCGAAAAAAGCCAGGCTGCCGGCTTGGCGTTGATCACAAATTTCCTCAAGTGGAAACCCTGACATGAATTTCCTGCCCGCCATCGACCTGAAAGACGGCCAATGCGTGCGCTTGCTCCGGGGCGAGATGGACCAAGCCACCGTATTCGGCGACGACCCTGCGGCCCAGGCCAAGGCCTTCGAGGGGGCGGGCTGCGTTTGGCTCCATGTGGTGGACCTTAACGGTGCCTTCGAGGGGCGACCGGTCAATGCCGACGCTGTCGAAGCGATCCTGAGGGCGGTTTCCATGAGGGTGGAGTTCGGCGGCGGCATCCGAACCATGGAGACCATAGATTTCTGGCTTGAGAAGGGGGTCGAGCGGGTGATCCTGGGAACGGTGGCGCTTCGCGACCCGGACTTGGTCAGGGTAGCCTGCCGACGCCATCCCGGCCGCATCGCGGTGGGCATCGATGCCAAGGACGGCTTCGTTGCCGTCGAGGGTTGGGCCGAAGTCTCGGAGATCACGGCCCTCGACCTGGCCGCTAAATTCGAGGACGCCGGCGTGGCGGCCATCATTTACACCGACATCGCACGCGACGGCGCCATGGAAGGCCCCAATACGGAGGCCACGCTGGACCTGGCCCGCGCCATCTCCATCCCCGTTATCCTGTCGGGCGGCCTCTCGTCGATGGCGGACCTTGAGGCAGTGAAGGCGGCGGGTGGAGACGTGTTGGAAGGCGTCATCTCGGGTCGCGCGGTCTATGACGGACGCATTGACCCGGCGGACGCCAACCGGTTGCTGGGCTCGTGACGGGGAAGGACCGGCCATGCTGAAAACCCGTATCATCCCCTGTCTCGACGTAGACCGGGGCCGCGTGGTCAAGGGCGTCAATTTTGTCGATCTTGTGGATGCCGGCGATCCGGTGGAGCAAGCCCGCATCTACGACCGCGAAGGGGCGGACGAGCTTTGCTTTCTCGATATCACCGCCAGCCACGAGAACCGGGACACCATCTATGACGTGGTGGCCAAGACGGCGGAACAATGCTTCATGCCGGTCACCGTCGGTGGTGGCGTGCGTACGCCCGAGGACGTGCGGAAACTGCTGCTGGCCGGGGCTGACAAGGTCTCCATCAACACGGCTGCCGTGAAGAACCCCGATTTTGTGCGTGAGGCGGCGGAGAAATTCGGCAGCCAGTGTATCGTGGTCTCGGTGGACGCCAAGACGGTGGTTGACGGCAGGCACGAGATTTTCACCCACGGCGGGCGGGTGCCAACCGGTATCGACGCCGTCGAATGGTCGAAGAAGATGGTCGACCTCGGCGCCGGCGAGATTCTGCTCACCTCCATGGACCGGGACGGGACCAAGATCGGTTTCAACCTGCCGCTGACCCGCGCCATCTCGGATGCCGTCAGCATTCCGGTCATCGCATCAGGCGGCGTAGGCAATCTTGACCATCTGGTAGAAGGGGTGACCGAGGGCCATGCCTCGGCTGTGCTGGCGGCCTCTATTTTCCATTTTGGAACCTATACGATCCGCGAATGCAAGGCCCATATGGCGGCGGCCGGCGTCGCGGTTCGGGAGGTTTGACCATGACCGACGCCACTATTCTCGATCGTCTGCATGCGGTCATCATCAGCCGCAAAGGTGGGGATCCCAAGATATCCTACACTGCCAAGCTGTTCACAAAGGGGCGTGGCAAAATCTGTCAGAAACTGGGCGAGGAAGCGGTGGAGACGGTGGTTGCGGCGCTCGACCAGTCGCCTAAAGACGTGGCTGCGGAAAGCGCCGACCTTCTGTATCATCTCCTGGTGCTCTGGGCTGAGGTCGGGGTTGCACCCGCCGACGTTTGGCGGGCCCTGGAACAGCGTAAAGGCACCTCGGGGCTGATCGAGAAAGCGAACAGGGGGAAATCATGACGACCTACGATGACACCAACATTTTCGCCAAGATCCTGAGAGGCGAAATCCCGTGCAACAAGGCCTACGAGGACGACTTCGCCGTTGCCTTCCATGACATCAACCCCCAGGCGCCGGTTCACGTGCTGGTGATTCCCAAGGGTCCATACGTTTCACTGGCCGATTTTTCGGCGGATGCGCCCCCTGAGCTCATCACCGGTTTCTACCGGGCCGTGGGCGCAACCGCCAAGCAGCTGGGCCTGGAAGAGGGTGGCTATCGCACGTTGACCAATACCGGAGCCGACGCCCATCAGGAGGTTCCCCACTTCCACCTTCACATCTTCGGCGGTCGCGATCTGGGCCCGATGTTGGTACGGTGACATCCCGCCCGTGACCCGGGAAGCTTTCGTGGTTCAATGATATCGTCTTGAACCACTTCCCGGCGAACCGCCCCACGCGAGATATCAACCCGCCTCGTTTCCCGGCGTCACATGTTTTCCGGGCGCCACGGCACGGCGGCCCATTTCTTTCGAAAACAAGTTCTCCAGTTCAATTTCCACGCATTTAAAGACCGATTCCCAATCACCGAATTCCGGTTGCCTGAATAGTCTCGCATTAGGGTACCAAGGACTATCTTCTCGCGAGAGCATCCATCTCCAGTCAGGGTTAAACGAAAGCAAGACCCACACGGGCTTTCCCATCGCTCCGGCAAGATGGGCAAGACTGGTATCGACCGAGATCACAATATCCAGTAAATCAATTACTGCGGCCGTATTGTCGAAATCAAGCTCATCGCCAAA
>PIVK01000223.1 GCA_003354135.1 Rhodospirillales bacterium | reverse complement strand
CCGAGACCGGGGCGGCGATATGGCGGGTGGACTCCTCCTCCAATTCCAGGGCCATCATGGTCAGGCGGTCGAACACCGTCTCGTGGGTCTTGGCATAGAACCCGCCCTGGTTCTGAAGGCCGGTGGTTTGGGTTTTGGTGATGACCCGGCGGATGGTCACGGTCTCGCCCTCCGCCGGGGGCGTCGCCATGGTGATGTAGCCGCCGCCGTCGTCCCCGGCCCCGGACACGGTGTAACCGGTGCCCGGGACCTGGAGGGCTTCGTCGCCCCGGGCGTCCCGGAGGATGACCCGCAGATCCCCTTCGTTCAGGATCTTGAAGTAAAAATTGAAGTTCCTCGTCAGCCCGTTGCCAAGGAGGGGGCTCGTGCGCGTCGATGTGGTCGAAATGGTCATGAGCTTGTCCTTTGCAGAATCGCAACGTTCATGGCGTGCGAATAGGCTTTTTCACGGCATTGGGCGGGCCGGTCTTCTGTCCGGGGATGGTAATCATGTCAGTCTCCGCGCTTGTGCGAGCCGCCGCCCCCGGAAGGAGGGGAGGGACGGCGGCTCTGGCAAGCCGGTCACTGCGCTCCGGGCTGACGCCAAGGGGCGTTATCCGGCATTGCCTGCCCAGCCGGCGGTGCGGGGGGGGGAGGCACCGGCTGGGCATGGGCCTGCGGCGTGGGGGGAGGGAAAGCCGCCGCAGGCCGATAAGGGAGAAAGTCGTTGATGTTGTTGCGGGTGGGGTCGTTCTTCTGCACCGTGATCTTGGCGGCCACGACCCGGCCCATGATCTGATCTGTGTCGGTCAAGGCCGTCGTGCCACAGGCGAACGCCAGGTTGGTGATGAGGCGATGGGCGATCCGGCGCGCGGTCTCGTTCCGGCTGTTGAACGCCAGGTTGGCCCAGGTCTTGCGGCCCTGATGAGGCCCGTCATAGACGTCGAATTCGATGCTGATGCCCTTGTCGGTCGCCTTGGCGCCGGCCGGCATCAGGTTGTAGGTCCCGGCGGGCAAGGCATCGAAGCCGGCGACGGTTTCGTCTCGTTGGGTGCCGTCGACGGCGGCGGGGAGTTCAACCATGGGAATCTCCTACTCGGCGGCGGCGGTGGAGGCCGCGTTGAATTGAAAAAATATCAACGATCACGATCTAGTGCTTCGCAATTTCGAATTTGAACGTGCGCTTACCCGTTTTGACCGTGCGGGCCGGAGCAAGAATCGCCTTGACGCTCTTGGACGCGTTCTGATACGCGCGCTCGTCAACGCCCAGCACGACTTTGCGGAAGTGATCGGCGCCTTCGCCCAGCACATAGAAGGCCTTGCGCAGCTCTTGCTGGTCCCATTGCGTGCGTTT
>PIVK01000084.1 GCA_003354135.1 Rhodospirillales bacterium | reverse complement strand
CTGTAGGCAGATAAGTTGTTAGCATGGACTCTCTGAACTACTCCAGTTTGTGGGTGTTCAATCTTGAAAGTGCACCCAGACAGTACCTCCAAGACTCTGAAGGGGCCTGTCCATCTGTGTGCTAGTTTATCAACGACCATTCTAGAGTTCCATAGCTTCACAAGGTCTCCTTCCTTGAATTTTGGTTTCAGGGTTGCCTTGTCATATGTCTGCCTCTGGTACTTAGCTGCTGTACCTAGGTTATCCCTGGCTATGCCATGAGCCATTCGTAGTGCAGTCCTTAACCACTCAGTGTACTCTGTGGCACACTCCACCTCATGGCTTGGGGGATTGTTGGGAAACTGTAGATCAAGGGGAGTACACACTTCTCTACCTAACATCATCCTGTTTGGCGTTACCTTAGTGCTGGCATGGGGTGTGGCTCTGTACGCCATCATGACTAGAGGTAGTAAATCCATCCAGTCATCTCTGTGTTCATTCACTAGACAACGTAGCATGCCAACCAGGGTTCTATTAAAACGTTCCACTAACCCATCACTTTGTGCATGGTATGGTGTGGTCTGTGTTTTGGAAACTCCTAGTATTTTCAAGGTTTCCTTGGTGATGTTAGCCCTGAAATTCCCTCCTTGATCTGAGTGAAATTGCCTTGGTATGCCAAATCTGGCAAAAAAGTCAACTAGGCAATTATCTACAGTTTCTTGTGCTGACTGAGTTTCTATAGGGTAGGCCTCAACCCATTTAGTAAAGTAATCACAGATGATGAGCACCTTATCCTTTCCAGATGAAGGTGTGGGGAAACTGATGATATCTGCAGCTACTCTCTCTAGGGGCTCACCTACAAAGTCTTGTGTCAGAGGGGCCTTTCTCCCTATGGGGGGCTTACTCAACTGACATTGTGAACAGGTTTCAATCCATTGCTTTACATCACCTTTCATTCTGGGCCACCAAAACTTTCTCTTTAAGCGTCCCAGCACTTTGGGTTGGCCCAGATGACCTCCAGTCTGGTGGTTGTGTACAAGGTTGAAAATTACAGACCTGATTGATGTAGGCACAATGAGTCTCCTTGAGCTGGTGGCATCAGAGGGTTCTCTGTATAACACTCCTTCAACCATCACCAACTCCTCCCAATTCTCAAAGATAGTCTTTGTTATAGCAGAATATCTTGCTGTATCTGCTCTTGAAGGTTTCACCATGTCCTTCATGGCTGTGACCACAGGCATTATATCAGAGTCAGCCGCCTGTAGGGCTACTAACTGATCCATGGTGTACTGCTCTGATAGAACTGTGAGGTCCAAAAACTGTCTCTCCTCCAGTTGCTCAGGAGTTAGTTCCACAGTTGGCCTCTCCTCTGGTTGTATCTCTCCTTCTGGTAGGGGAACTAACTCAGGATCTAAGTCAATCACTGGGATGGGCTGGGCCTCCACTGGTGGGTCTACAGGCTCATCCACTTCAGATTCTTCAGATAGAACCACCTCTGCAGCCTCCTCCTCTGAGGATCCTGAGTCTGGCTGGGGTCTGGTCCTCCTGGCTTTCTTGTTGGCTAGGATCTCTTGTTTCTCCTTGGCCCTTTTGTTTCTGCTCCCTCTCCTTGGGGCACTCTCTTTATCATGGGGTTCTTTAGTCACTCTCTTGGTAGGGATGTAGGAGGGGTCAAATATAGTCTTGGGCCTCAGTGACCCAGTCTTGGATCTTGTGACTCTCTCACTACCTCTGGTAAACACAGCTATCCTGCCAGGTGACTGGGAGGCAGGTCTTAGGGGGTCCCAGGGATGTAATCCCTCCTCATAGGGAGTTCCATAAGGGCCAGTCTTGGAGTATTTGGGCTGTGTAACCTGACTGTCACACAAAAACTCCACAGAGACGGTCTCCTGGGTTTCAGCTGTAAAGGGTGTTGCCTCTGGATTGAGTGTCAAGGGCAAAGGCACCAGCTGCTGAAACTGGTAGGGGGGAATCTCCCTTTCATCCACATAGTGGTAGTCAGGGGCAAGGGCCTCCATTTCGGCAGCCAAAGTTTGAAGTTTGGCCGCCGATGAAGAGGCCTGGGTGTCAATTTCTTTGGCCAGGGTTTGATCCTGATCCAGTTCTAGATCAGTGGGGGTGACCATGACTGCCACTTCTCTTGTCTTTGTGGATTCCACTGTGACTTCTATTTCTTTCTCTTTGTTCTCTGCTCGTTCTCTGTCATATTGCTCTCCTAGGGCATCATGAAAGTGCTCCATAACTTCTGAATCAGGTAGTACATCAGGACTATAGAGTTCAGTATCACAATCCTCTAGAGTCTGTGCAGGGGTGAACTTGTATTTAGGAAGAGACACACTAGTAATTCCACCAGGTAAGGACATGACATACCAGAAAAGACACTGGGATGTATCCCTCAGCATCTCACTACTAACAGGAAGACCAGCTACTCTGGGAACCAGTCTGGATGGACTAACATTAATCATGTCCTCCACTACCACTAGTTTGGCCTCACGTGGGATGATGTATGCTGACTCTGCAGGTATCATGAGGAGGTCTTGCTCCGGAAGGTACACCCTCAGTCTGTGCTCATAGGGGTTGATCACACCATTAACCCTATCTTCTTGTGTCAGGTACACAGGACTGGGACCCTCCTCTCTCTGATGGGCACTGGTCAACATCCCATTGAACTGTTCACACACTCTACACGTACGTTTGTCACATATTCTTGGTGGTCTGCTGAGGACGTCAGCATCTATGTTGTCTGTCCCCTTCTTGTAAACAATCTTGGTGATATTGAATTGCTGTAGGGACTGGATCCATCTGGCTAGCATGCCCTCAGGTTCCTTGAAATTCTTTAACCATTTCAGTGAACTGTGGTCAGTTTCAATCACTAAGGGCTGTCCCCAAATATATGGCTTGAATTCCTTACAGAAAGTAACTACTGCCAGCAATTCTTTCTGGGTGGTGCAGTAATTCTTCTGGGAATCACTAAGGACATGGCTACCATACCTCACTACTCTTTTTTCACCATCTTGCATTTGGTGCAAGATACCAGCTATTCCTGCATTGCTGGCATCTGTATGTAAGACAAAGTAGTCTGTTTCTGGGTCCACCACTGGCCTGGGCATGGCCAGTACAGGAGGGGTGGTCAGAATCCTCTTTACCTTCTCAAAGGACTCTTGACATTCTCTGGACCAATCAAACTTGACTCCTTTTCTCTTTAAGGCATTTAGGGGTGCTATGGTGCCTTGCAAATCAGGGATGAATTTCGAGTAGAAGCCACACATTCCCACCCATCTCTCCACTTCTTTGATGTTTGTTGGATGAGGGAAGTGGACTATGGCATCTGTGAGTCTGTGGCTGGTTTTGATCTGGTTATGGCTCACCTCATGACCTAGGAATTCAATAGTGGTTTGGAATAGATGACATTTCTTTGCTTTGAGTTTCAGGCCTGCTTGTCTTAACCTGGTCAGAACTGCTCTGAGGTTGGCAAGTGTCTCAACAAAGGTGGATCCAAAAACCACAATATCGTCCAGATACACTAGGCATTGCCTAGGGGTGAGGCCTCTCAGGACTAGATCCATGCATCTCTGGAAGCTTGAAGGAGCATTTTTCAAACCCATGGGCATCACATTCCAGTGGTGTAGCCCAAAGTCTGAAGCAAAAGCAGTTTTCTCTTTGCTGAAGTACTCCATTTGTACTTGATGAAATCCTGAAATAAGGTCCAGGCTGCAAAAGTACTTAGCTCCTGTTAGGGCATCCAGGGCATCTTCTATCCTAGGTAGGGGGTAGGCATCTGTCCTGGTAATCTCATTTAACCGACGGTAGTCCACACAGAACCTCCAGGACCCATCTTTCTTCCTTACCAGCAGGACAGGGAAGGCCCAGGGGCTGTCACTGGGTTCTATTTGCCCTGTCTTTGTCAAGTCCATGATCATATTTTCAAGTATGGGTCGTTGGACAAAAGGCAATCTTCTCTTTCTCAACTTGATGGGAGGGTGGTCACCTGTCTCTATAGTATGGGTCACCACATCAGTATTACCCATCTCTGTGAGTTGATCAACAAACATATCCTCAAACTCTCTGATGAACTGTGAAGCTGCTGTTTTCTCAGCCTGGTCCAGGCTGCTTGGCAAGTTCTTAAGCAGGTTGAAGATATGATCAGGCAGATCCCCACGAGTATCATCTGTGGGTGCATCAGTGGCTGAATCAACCACTGTGGGGCAATCATTAGAGTACTGGTGCAGGTCATTCAGATCTATGGACTCAGCACCACATAAGGATCCCAATGGCTGTCCTTTAGGGATGTAAGCTGTTTCATCCCCTATGTTTGTCATGGTTAGTTCAACTTCTCCTCCTGTAGCAGGTAGGATACAATGTGGTATTAACACTTGTTGTCTGCCTAAATCAGTAAAGTTCACATTAGGGGCAAATATTCTATTAGCTGGTGGTAATGACCCAGCTTGTTCTCTCACTATAGCCTTGACCTTCAACCCTGAGTGGGGAGGTATAACATACAGTTCAGGGGTAGAGGCCGCCGCCACATACTCTCCTTTGTTCAGTCTGCAAGGTACCTGATAATCTCCAAAGGCTTGCAGATATAGAGATCTGTCTGGGTAGCTGATGACTCCTCCAACCTGGTTAAAGGTTTCAGAGCCCAGCAAACACTTGTCCTTGCCTAGTGCACACACAACAACTCTTGTCAGAACTGGGGGGCTTCCATCTAGGGACATCTTAAGGGCCATCTCTCCATAGACTGTGATAGGGGAGTCATCATTAGCTGATATCAAGGTGATCTGAGTAGGCTCCAAAGCATTGGCTGGGAAGTAAGCCATATACTTTCTGTAAACAGAGATGTCCATGCTGGTGTAGCTTGCACCAGAGTCAAGTAGGAAGTCTGCATGTAACTGACGGTTGTATGGCAGATGGAATAGGCCTGGGACATGCATGCAAGTGGCAGAACTGATGGTACTAGTATGAGGACTCATTGACTGTTGAACTGGCTTGAGGGCCCTCTCCTCAGCAGTTCCAATGAGTTTAAATTCTCTGGCTTAGACATCCAGTTCCAACCTTTCAAGGTACCACATCTAAAGTCTCTAGTAGGCTGCCTAGCTAGGATGGGCCTGGGACTAGGTGGTCTCATATCTAGTGGGTCATCTGGTGTATAATGACCTCCAGCAGATGGTCCCCACCAGCCTGAGTACATGTTGGGGGCTTCAGGCTGGGCATGGTTGAAATCATAGACAGTTTGTTGGGCAGTGTTCAACATGGGACTCATAAAGTAAGGTTCTACCAAGTATGGTCCATCATCTTCCATGGATGTGAAATCCCTAGGCAATGAAGCACTAAAAGTTTCTGCAGTCTCTGCTGCTCTGGCAAATCCAGGGGGTGGTGGAAGTGGACCTTGCTGCGTAGATGGGTTGCCAACACCCATTGATCTCATG
>PIVK01000222.1 GCA_003354135.1 Rhodospirillales bacterium | reverse complement strand
AATGACCTTGACCTTTGACCTCAGAGGTCATTGTGACCTTTGCCATCCATCTGATAAAAATCCATATATTAAGGCAAGATCTGTTAACGCTTGCGTTGACATGTTTCTAGTTAATTTAATATATGATTTACAAACATATTCCAGTCCTTCAAACTTTAAACATTGTAAATCAAATGAAGACACCATTTCTTGATTTGGCAACTTTCCAAAATCAGTCTATAAACTTGCCTTGTCCATAAAAAATAAAATTATATAATGACCTTGACCTTTGACCTCAGAGGTCATTGTGACCTTTGCCATCTATCTAATAAAAATCCATATATTAAGGCAAGATCCGTTAACGCTTGCGTTGACATGTTTCTAGTTATTATCTTGCCGAAAGAAACTTTCGGCAAGATATATATATTGGTCCCGTCCGTCAGTCCGTCCGTCCGTCCGTACGTCCGTCCGTACGTCCGTCCGTACGTCCGTCCGTCACAAGTCCCTCTAGGGCCTACCCTGTTGCAGTGATCTTAACCAAACTTTGCACGTTATTGGGGTGGGTTCCCGAGATTTGCATGGGCATATTATTTTTTTTGCCCCACCCCCAGAGGGTGGGTGGGGGCCCTCGAAAATTTCAGAAATCCTAGTTTGGGCACTTCTGGGCACCAGAGAAGAAATCTAAGGTTACCTACCCCCCTATTTAAGGGGTCAGGAACTTCATTAGTGACATGACCTCCAAGGTCAGAGGTCAAGGTCATGTCGAAAATTGATATTACACATTAACTATATAGATCTGTTGCATCAACAGAGATTGTAATGGCACCACTGAGTGTCAACAGCGATTTGGTCTAGAGGATAGAGCATCGGCCTTTCATGCAAGAGGTCCCGAGTTCGATCCCAGCAGGGGTCTGCCTTTTTTTGCAGAACAATTGCTAGCCTTTGATTTTTCGATTTTCTCTGCTTCTGTTGATCTAATCTTGACAAATTTAGGCTCATTTTAGAGCTAACGACGAGCCTGACAGGTCTGTGATATTTTTAACTAATTTTAACATGATGCAGTTGAATGTGCGGACACATAAATAATTTTTTTATTAACCCATAGACAGCAATAATATCTGACCTTGTCTTGTCCCTGGGGTATTATCTTTACTTTTCTGGTCTTATCTTATCCTATCCTATCCTATCTTATCTTATCTTGTCTTGTCTTATCTTATCTTATCTTATCTTATCCTATATTATCTTATCTTATCTTATCTTATCTTATTAAGGCAAGATCCGTTAACGCTTGCGTTGACATTTTCTAGTTGAATATTATTTCACATGTTACGTTATAGTACTGCTCACTAACCTAAATTGCCAATGT
>PIVK01000041.1 GCA_003354135.1 Rhodospirillales bacterium | reverse complement strand
ACATCGACAAAATGAGCGCCGAGGAATTGCAGGACATCGCGCTGACCCACAACCTGACACCAAGAAAATGCCTCGGATTCAAAACTCCAGCCCAGGCCCTCTTGAAAGAACTCGGTATCGACGTCAAAATGTCGTTCAGATCAAATGTTGCACTTCGTGCATGAATTCACCGAAGATTGCCTCCGATCCAGCAATAACTGGAGATGCCACATGAAGATCAAAGACATCTGTCAACGGCGGAGTAAAGCCAGTCCAAAGGGTGGGGGCCCTACTTAGCCTTCTCTTTGACCACGTCGGCCGGGATCATGTGGTTCTTCAGGCCGGCTTCCTCGTCCGACAGCCCCATGGCGACCGCCATCAGCTGGGTGTGGAAGACCACCGGGATGTTGAAGTCGGTGCCGAACTTGGCGTTGATCTGGGCCTGGTACATCTCGACGTTCTGCAGACAGAGCGGGCAGGGGGTCGAGATGACGTCCGCCCCCTTCTCTTGGGCCTCCTGAAGAATGTCCTTCATGAGATGCAGGGTCCTGTCGGGGCTCATGACCGCCACCGAACCGCCGCAGCAGGCGGTGCGGTGTTTGAAGTCGATCGCTTCGGCGCCGCAGAGCTCCGAGAACCTGTCGAGGAAGTCCGGATCGTCGTACTCGGCGTACTTGCCGCCACGCTCGGTGCTGGCGAAGGGGCGCACGGTCTGGCAGCCGACGTATCCGGCAACCTTGAGACCCTCGAGGGGCTTGGTCACCTTCTCCTTGATGGCGTCATAGCCGGCTTCGTTGACCAGGATTTCGCAGGTGTGACGCACCAGGAGCTCGCCGTCGTAGGACTGACCGGCGGCGCCCAGGGCCTCGTTCATCTCGCCCTTGAACTCCGCGTCCTCGCGGATGTGCTCGTTCACCTCGTGGGTGTTGAGGTAGCAGGCCGCGCAGGGCGTCGCGATGTCGCCCGCGTCCTGGGCCTGGGCCAGCGCCATGGTCCGCGCGCTGAGCGCCGAGTTGGCGGTGTTGCCGCCGGCCAGATGGCCGACCGAGGCGCCGCAGCAGTTCCAGTCCTCGATATCCTGGAGCTCCAGGTCGAGGGTCTTGAAGACGGCCCGCGTGCTCTTGTCGAGGTGCACGGCGCTCGCTTCGGAGCTGCACCCGGGATAGTAGGCGAATTTCTTACTCATCGTTCTCCGTCCCTTAAGCTCGCGTGCTTGGTCTTCTCGATCTCGGCGGCCTTGGCCAGGATCTTCTTCAAGTCGCCCTTGCCCTTGATCTTGTGGGGCGCGGCGAAGAGCGGCATGCGGCCGGACTTGATCATGCCCATGGCGATCTTCTGGTTCGCCATGCCCTTGGAGATCAAGCCGCCGATGCCGTACTTGAGGTAGAACTTGGCGGTGAACACCCGCTCGTCGACGCGGCCGGACCCGGCCGCGACATTCCAGAACGCGGAGGCAAACTTGTAATTGTCCGTATCCTGGGCTTCCTGGTAGCCCTGCTCGATGGCATAGGTCAGGAGCCCGTGCAGGATGTACTTGACCGGGACCTCGCGCGGGCAGCGGACCACGCAGCTGTAGCAGGAAACGCAGTTCCACAGGGTGGAGGATTTCAGCACCTCCTCCTTCATGCCGGCGCGAACCATCATGAAGGTCTTGCGGGGACCGTTGTCCATCTCGTTCCGGAGGGGACAGGAGCCGGAGCAGACGCCGCACTGCATGCACATGTTCATGCGCTCGGCGTGGTCGATGTTGTCACGAACCCAGCGGGCGAAGCCGAGGTCGTACTTGCGGGTCGGTGTCGGTGCGTTCATGGTCTAGAACCCCTTGAACGGATTGAAGCCGATGTTGTCCACGATGTTGGCGACGAAGTCGTCGATCATCTTGCCGACGGCGGCGGAATCCGCGATCGACACTTCCATGGAGGCCACGCGTTCCTTTTCGAGCATCATGCTCTGCAGGGTCTCCTCGATCTTGCTGAGGCGTTCCTTGGCGAGAGCCGAGCCCTTGATGAAGTGGCACTGGTAATCGTCGCCGGATTTGCAGCCCATGAGGACAATGCCGTCGTAGCCGACGGAAAGCGCGTCCGAGATACAGAGCAGGCTGACGGACCCCAGGCACCTGACGGGAATGGCGCGCACGTGGGCGCTCCATTGGTGACGGTGAATGCCGGCCATGTCGAGCGCCGGGTAGGCGTCGTTCTGGCAGGCCAGGATCAGCACGCGCGGCTTCTCGTCGAACTCGTCGGGGATCTCGACCGCCTTGGCCATGGAGGTCAGCATCTCGACCGAGTAGTTGTCGAAGCTGATCGCCCGGACAGGGCAGGCCCCCATGCAGGTCCCGCAACGGCGGCACCGGGACGGGTTCATCTGTGGGAAGGTCTCCTCGTCCTCGTCGATCGACCCGAAGGGGCATTCCACCGTGCAGCGGCGGCACTTGGTGCAAATATCCAGGTTGAACTTGGGATAGGAGAGGTCGCCCGAGCGCGGGTGCACCGCGCGGCCGGCCTTGACGCCGTGGATGACCTGAATCGCCTTCATGGCCGCGCCCGCGGCGTCCTTGGCCGCCTCTTCGGAGTCCATGGGACGGCGCAGCGGGCCGCAGGCATAGATGCCGGTGCGCCGGGTTTCGTACGGGAAGCAGATATAGTGGCTGTCCGAGAACCCGTCGGCCAGGATCGGGATGTTCGGGCCCTGGCGGTAGCGCAGGTTCAGGATCGACGAGCCGCCCGGGATGCTTTCCGCGGGGCGGGCGCAGGCTTCGGGAGCCTCCGTGCCCTCGGCATAACCGGCGACATCGAAGGGCGCCGCCGGGTTGATGTCGTCCTTGATGTAGATCTGCTTCTCTTCCTCCAAGTCCATGTCTTCCCCGTCGGGGTTGGTGGAATTGGGGATCATGCCGGTGGCGAGCACCACCATGTCGATGCCTTCCAGCGGCACGTCGTCGCCGATCAGGTCGTCGTGATAAGTGACCTTGAGCGATCCATCGACGCTTTCGACATTGCCCTTGATGAAGACCACGCCCTTCTCCTGGGCGGAACGGTAGAATTCCTCCGTCACGCCGGGGGTGCGCAGCTCCTCATAGAGGATCGTGCACATCACGTCGGGGTCGGCCTCGATCAGCTGCATGGCCTGCTTGATGGACGCGGCGCAGCAAACGGAAGAACAGTAGGGCAGGTGCTCCGGATCGCGCTGACCGGCGCACTGGACGAAGGCCACGGTCTTGGGCGCGTTGCCGTCCGACTTGCGCTTGATCCCGCCCGAGGCCAGCATGCCTTCCATCTCGAAATTGGTCACCACGTCCGGCGAGGCGCCGTAGCCGAGATGCCCCAGCTTGGTGGCATCGTAGGGACGCCAGCCGGTGGCGACGACGATGGCGCCGACGCTCTCCGTCGAGCCGTTGGAAAGCTCGACCTCGAACTTGCCGGGCATGCCCGACGTCTCGGCGACGGTCGTGCCGGTGACGACGCGGATGCGGTCGTCGCCCTTGACCTTGGCGATGAGGCCGGAAACCGGGTTGTCCTCCGGCTCGCGGTAGGGCGGGCGGGACGGGACCACCTTTTTCCAGTCTTTGGTCGAGCCGCCGAGTTCGCCGGCCTTTTCCACCAGGACCACCGGATAACCGGCGCGGGACGCCTCGCGGGCCGCGGTCAGGCCGACATGGCCGCCGCCGACGACCATGATGGTCTCGGAGTATTCGCCCTCGATCCAGGGCTCCGCCGCATCGGTCTTTTGGGCCTGGGTGATCGCCATGCGGACATAGTCGTCGGCGATTGCCTGAGTATCCTCGTCACCCGCCGGATGGCTCCACACCACCTGCTCGCGCAGGTTGGCGCGCACCGTGTGGGTGCCGTCGAACCAGAACTTGTCGGTCATGACGCGGGGCGAGCAGGCCCCGATCACCACCCTGTTCACGTCGCCCGACGCGATGTCGTCGGAAATCAGTTTCACGCCTTCCCGCGAGCACAGGACCTCGTGGCTTTTGCAGACGGGGGCTTTCATCTCCCCGGCGACGCCCTCAAGAGTGCTCATATCCAGCTGCTCGCCGATGGAGCAGCCGCTGCACAGGTAGACGCCGATGTTCTTCTCAGCCGTCATTTTATCCGATCCTCCTTGTCCAACGCCGCAATCAAGCCGCGCCCTTGACGGCCTGGATGGCCTTCAAGGCGGCGGCGGTCGCCGATTGCACGGACATGGACACGTCGAGCGGTCCCGAGGCGACGCCGCAGGAAATCATCCCGCTGTCTTCTTCGCCTTCGTCGGGAACGATGAAACCGTAGTCGTCCTGGGTCAGGCTCACCGGTGGGGCGCCCACTGCGGGCTCCATGCCGGTGGCGAGCACGATCAGGTCGTAGGGCTCTTCGTAGAGCTCACGCGTTAGCGTGTTCTCGCCCTTCACGCAGGGACGGCCCTCGTCGTTGACGACGATCGAGGCCGGCTTCGACTTGACGAAGTTGACCTGCGGGTCGTTCTTGATCCTCTGGTAGAAGGTGTCGAGCTTATCGTGGGCCCGGATGTCGATGTAGTATATGTCGACGTTTGCGTCCGCATACCGCTCGCGCACGTAGGCCGCATGCTTCATGGAGGCTAGGCAGCAGACCCGCGAGCAGTAGGGCAGGTGGTTGTGGTCGCGCGACCCGGCGCACTGCACCAGAGCCACCTTCTTGGCTTCCGCGCCGTCCGAGAGGCGGACGATCTTGCCGCCGGTCGGACCGTCATGGGAAGCCATGCGCTCCATCTCGACATTTGTGATGATGTCGGGCGAAGAGTCGAAACGATACGACGTCAGCTTGGCGGGATCGTACGGCTGCCAGCCGGTCGCCCAGACGATGGCGCCGACCGTGACGTCGAAGCTGCCTTCCCGTTCGTCCAGGTCGACCGCATCGTACTTGCATGCACCCTTGATCTTGTCCGCTTCCGGCGTACCGATGACCGAGCCGTCGACGACGTAACGCATCGGGAAGGCCATCTCGTGGGGCAGATAGGCCGCCGAGATCTCGTCCATCGCGTAGTTGAAGGGGTTTGGGACCTTTGCCTCGGTCGCTTGCGCACAATCACCGCAGGCGGTGCAGTTGGCATTGACGTAGCGGGGCTGGGTCTTGACCGTAACCGTGTAGTTGCCGCGCTCTCCGGTGACGTTCTCCACGGTGGTCAGGGTATAGACCTTCAGGTTCCGCGCCTTCTTCATGCGCGAGTAGTTGATCTCCAAGCCGCAGGTCGGATGGCAGAGCTTGGGGAAGTAGCGGTTGAGCTGGGCGACGCGACCTCCGAGAGTGGCGGTGCTCTCGAGCAGGATCACCTCTTGCCCCGCTTCGGCCGCTTCGATGGCTGCGCTGACGCCGGAAATTCCGCCGCCGACAACCAGGATCGTCTGGCTGCTAGGCCCTCCGTTAGACATAGTCCCTCACCAATATGATTTTTCGCATCCGGGTCCCCATGCGCAAAACTCCCAGGGTTCAGTTTGGCCGGGAGTCTTAGCACAGCGTGTATATTAGGAAAACTGAATTTTTCGCGGGGTTTTGTGCATTGGCGAAAAACCGGTTTGCGGATTCGTCCCGGGAAATCGTGGCATTGTCGTGCGGAGGCGGCCACGCCTGAGGAAATGAAAGCCAGGGGTTCTCCTGTTTATTAGCGTTCGTTAATTTAAAAGTGGCCTCGAACCCGCCGAGTCTGCTAAAACCCTCCCGCCCATAGATTAAGTGAATTTCAAATTGCTCGAACCAAAAAATTCGTAGGGAGAGATCATGTCTGAATTGGTTGCGCCGCACGGCGGCGGTGAGTTGAAGCCCTTGCACCATCCCGACTTCGAGCGGGCAGAGGAAGCCAAGCGGGCCGAGAGCCTGAAGAAAGTCCAGATGACCAGTAAGGAGACTTCGGATCTCCTCATGTTCGCCATGGGTGCCTATACGCCGCTGGATGGGTTCATGGGCCGCGAGGACTGGCACGGCGTCTGCGCCGGCATGAAGATGAAGGATGGCCTGTTCTGGCCGATCCCGATCACGCTGTCGGCCGACAAGGATCTGGCCGACTCCATCGGCGAGGAAGAGGAAGTCGCGCTCGTCGACGAGGAGACCGGTACCGTCATGGCGATCATGGAGGTGCTCGAGAAGTACGAACTCGGTGAAGACGGCAAGACGTTCGAATGCCAGCACGTGTATCGCACCAGCGACACGAATCACCCGGGCGTGCAGAAGGTCATGGACCAGAGGCCGGTGAACCTGGCCGGTCGTGTCTCCGTGGTCAACGAGGGCGAGTACCCCGAAAAGTACAAGGGGCTCTACCTCCGCCCGACCGAGACGCGGGCGCTGTTCGCCGAAAAGGGTTGGTCGACGGTTGCTGCTTTCCAGACCCGCAACCCCATGCACCGGTCGCATGAGCACCTGGCCAAGATCGCGATCGAAGTCTGTGACGGCGTGTTCATTCATCAGGTTTTGGGTAAGCTGAAGCCGGGCGACATACCGGCCGAAACCCGCACCGTCGCCATCCAGGCGATGATCGACAACTACTTCGTGCCGGGCACCGTCATTCAGGCCGGCTATCCGATCGAGATGCGTTACGCCGGCCCGCGGGAGGCCCTGATCCACGCGCTGATCCGCCAGAATTACGGCTGCTCGCACCTGATCGTCGGGCGTGACCATGCTGGTGTCGGCGACTACTACGGCGCCTTCGATTCCCAGCATATCTTCGATACTCTGTGGGACGGTGCGCTGGAGACCAAGGCACTGAAGATCGACATCACCTTCTTCTGCAAGAAGTGCTACGGCATGGCGACCGCCAAGACCTGCCCGCACGACAAGGAGGACCGGGTGATGATCTCCGGCACCAAGCAGCGCGAAATGCTGGCCGCCGGCGAAGACATCCCGAGCGAATTCTCGCGGCCCGAGGTGGTCAAGATCCTGCAGGAATTCTACCGGAACCAATAAACGGAATCCTGCCGGAAAGAACTGGAACGGGGCGGCTTTGCCCGCCCCGGTTGGGCCAGCCATTCCCGGACCGGCTTGGCGTGATGGTAGCGGGCGTTGTCCAAGAACATCTGGATCAGCCGCATCGCCGCATATAGGGCCTCAATGGCCACCAGAAGCGCAATGGTGCTCATGCCTGAGTTTGCGGTCTGCGGGCATATTTCGGGCTCCTCTCGAACCCCGACCCTTTGATTTCATTGGCTTTTTCCTCTCAGAGACGCCCATTTCCGTCAAAAACATGTGGGCATACGCTTTTTTGTGTGGCCTGTACGGCACTGTTTTTGCTGGAGAATATCAAGCCCTCGCCCACAGACCGCAAACCCAGGTCTGCATCGTAATTAACAATGAGTAGTTAGCGGAACATGCAATGCGTTGAGATAAAACTACTATAATAAAGACCATCGCGAAAAAACCAGGACCTTCGATTGTTACCTAGAATGCAATTCACCTAATCAACAATAGGTTGTTTTGTTTGATACTGATCGGTTTTCTCTTATTTATGCTTTCGCCCTACCATAGGGATTTCCCCCCCCTTTACCTCCCCACGCGAAAATGATACTGCCTCTGGTGATTTTTGGGGAAATCCCCTGCTTATTCCCGCGAGAGGTAATGGGAGGATGAAGTTGCGCAGGGTTTTGGCTGTTGGGATTGTGGCGGGGCTGGCGGCTGTGCCAAGTGTGGTGTCGTTGGGGGATGCGCCTCTTGCGTCCGATAAGCCTCTTGCATCGTCTGAACGAAGCTCTTCCGCAGTTCTCAACCTCGCCCCGCCGCGCGACGGCGAGGCGCTGGGGTCCTGGGCGGCGCGGTTGGCGCTGGACCCCGTGAGCGCACGGATCGATGCCTGGGCCGGCGCTCCCCTTTATTTTTCCGACGATCCGGCCGGCGCGCTGTACGGCGGCCTGACCCGCCTGTCGCGCCAACTGGCGGCGGAGACGGCCTGGCACAACCTGAACGCGGCCAAGGACGGTCTGTTGCTGGGCCAAGAGGCGGATTACGGGTTCGACAAAGCCCGAATGCTCGACATGACGTTGAAGGGCCTGGCCGAAACCGGGAAGCGGGTGCTGGATTATTCCACCATCGCCGCCCTGTCCAACATGGAAATCCGCGCCGGTCTCGGCACGGATCAAAAACCGGCCTATTCGCTGTTGACCGTTCAGCCGCTTTACGAGGATGAAGCCGGCCGCCACAACGTCTTTGCCCAGGGCGGCTTGGGATACCGGTACGATAACCACCAAGGGCGTACGACCGCTAATCTGGGCCTGGGGTACCGTTACCTGACGCCGGACGAGAAATGGCTTTACGGCGTGAACGCCTTTTACGATCACGAGTTTCCCTATGACCACCAGCGCGCCTCCGTCGGGGTCGAGGCCGAAAGCAGCCTCTATCGAGTGGGCGCGAACTACTACCTGGGGTTGAGTGGTTGGCGTAATTCGCGCACCTATATCCAGGAAAAGGCCTTGAATGGGGCCGATCTGGAACTGGCCGGCCGGCTGGAGTCCTTTCCTCAATTGGAAATGGCGGTGCGCGGGTCGTACTGGAACTACTACGATGGCGAAACGAACGTGCGCGAACTGGCCTTGCGCGGCGAATACGCGCCGGTTCCGGCGCTGCGCTTCCGCCTCGAAGGACGGGACGACAATGTATCCAAACCGAACATCGCCGCGACCTTCGGCCTGAAATACACCTTCGGGGTTCCGTGGAAAGACCAGTTCAAGCCCATGCCCCCCGCGCGGTTGCTGTCGGTCAAGGCACGGCGCTTTGACGTGGTGGAACGGCAAAACATCATCAAGGTGCAGGAACGGGTGGCGGGGGGGCCGAACATGGTGGCCATCTACGCCAAGGGGACGAGCTACAGGATGGGCTGTTACGATCCCGACGACTACGATCCCGACCCCGTCCCTAACGACTACACCAACAATGATCGCGAGTGTCAGGAGGATGAAAAACCGGAACATGATGTAGACTTCAAGTACAATTTCGAGATCGGAAAGTACGAGGTGACGTGGGACGAATACATGTTGTGCGTCGACGATGGCGCCTGTATCGAGCCCGAGGAAGAATTCCCCTTCCACGGCAAGGGCTCCCGACCGGTGATCTGGGTAAGCTGGGACGCTGTCACCACCGAATACATCCCGTGGCTGAACGCCAAAACCGGACGCACTTACCGCTTGCCCAGCGAGGCCGAATGGGAATACGTGGCCCGTGCCGGGTCCAACACGGTTTATCCGTGGGGCGATGACGTGACTTTGGCTGGGACTTATGCCAACTGCAACGAAGCAGCCATCGCCGCCTGTGACGATGGCTTTGTGTATACTACATCCCCGGTGGGCAGCTTCTCCGCCAACGCCTGGGGCGTGTATGACATGATCGGCAACGTGGAGGAATGGGTCCAGGACACCCAGGACAAATTGGCCAATGGCGGTTACAACAATGTACCGAGCGATGGTTCTGCCTATACGGCCACGGCAGACGACCGTGTTCTTCGCGGCGGCTCATGGAGCTCCTCCGGCGACGACGTCGTGCGTTCCGCCAGCCGCCACTACCACAATCAGAAGTACGGGCTCCAAGATATCGGGTTCCGGCTCGCCAGGACGATCCCGTGATAGCGGGATCGTTACCGTTCTCATCTGGCAACTGGCCAGGTACCTGGGCAGTTGCCAAAAGATTTACGCCATTTGAGCCCGAGCAAATACGAATTCGCCGCGCGGCGATCGCACGAAATCGGTTCCATGGCCGGCGGTCGGATGAAGCGCCATGGCGAGAAAGTACGCCAACCCGTATAAGGACATCGTGTTTTTCCCGGCCCTCGTCGGCGTAACCCGCCGCGCCATTCACGGAAAACGCAAAAAAGCCAACGCCGCCGGATTCATGGTGTCCACCGGTCCCGATCGGGACCGGTGAATCACGCCTGGAACCGACGCAATTTTCAAGAAAACAAGCCCTATACGGCCGTTATTTGTCTTAAGATGTCTCTCATGATCAGCATCTCCCAAAATATCCAGATCTCCGAGGACGAGATCGAGGAGCGTTTCATCCGCGCCTCCGGTCCCGGCGGACAGAACGTCAACAAGGTGGCGAGCGCGGTGCAACTCCGCTTCGACGCCGCCAACTCCCCGGCGCTTTCCGAGCCGGTGTTGCGCCGCCTGAAGGTCCTGGCCGGCAGCCGCATGACGCAGGACGGCGTTATCGTGCTGAGCGCGGAACGCTTTCGCACGCGGGAACGCAACCGCGAAGATGCGCGGGCGCGTCTCGTCGATCTCATCCGCCGCGCCGCCGTTGCGCCGAAACCCCGTCGCCCGACCAAGCCGACCCGGGCCGCAAAGGAGAAACGGCTGGAAGGCAAGCGGCGGGACGGGGCGGTAAAGAAAATGCGGGGCAGGGTGCGCGAGGAGTAGGGGGAAGAAGAAAGTCGACCGCAATCGCGCGACGGCCAAGGCGGTTGGGGCTAAAGCTCGGTGTATTTGGTTGCCTTGCCGCGCGCCTTGGCGGCCGGGTACTTGGCTTCGTTAAGATTCATCTTGTGCTCCGCTGCGGTCATCAGGTCGATTTCGGCACGCTCGCAGATCAGCAGCAGGTAGAGGAACACGTCCGCTACCTCTTCTTCGAGTCGGGCGCGAACCCTCTCGTCCGCGAGGTCTGATTCCAGGATCCCCTCGTCTTTCCACTGCGTGAGTTCCAGCATCTCCGCGGATTCGAGGGAGAGAGACAACATCAGGTTCTTCAGGCTGTGGAACTGGCGCCAGTCGCGCGCATCCCGGAAGGCGGTTAAGCGTGCGGTTAGCGGGGCCAGAGGGTTGGATTCCGAATTCGGCATGATGGCTCCTTAATCCATTTCACCGGACGAGCTATAGCGGGGTCGGCGGGGCGGTTCAAGGACCAGATCCGGGGCGGAGACTGCCTTCGCGAGTGACTTCTCTATTATAACTGATAACTTTTTTATAGGTAAAATCAATTTACTATATCATAGTATTAGTCTTATTTAAATCTGTGAAGCAAAGGGATTTGACAGGGTCTGCCGGTGCATATATCACTTATCGGTAATATTAGATATGTACCGAACGTCGGGGAGCAGCCATACAGCATCCAGGGACGGCGCAATAAGGTTTGCGTCATTCATTGTATGCAGATGGTTCGAGGATAAGATTTCCCTGTTTCCCGGCGATGCCAAAGAGACGTGAAGTCTGTAAACGAGGAAACCAGGGGAAACGCTCAATGCCCACCTTCGTGCATACCGAAAAGTGCGATGGCTGCAAAGGGGGTGAAGTCACCGCCTGCATGTACATCTGCCCCAACAACCTCATGAAGCTCGATACCGAGCGCATGAAGGCTTACAACCAGGAGCCGGATCAGTGCTGGGAATGCCAGTGCTGCGTCAAGGCTTGCCCGCAGCAGGCCATCGAGGTCCGCGCCTATCAGGACGTGGTGCCGATGGGGGGGGCTTGCATTCCGTTGCGCACCGACCAGGCCATCATGTGGACCATCAAGTTTCGCGATGGCGCGGTCAAACGGTTTAAGTTCCCGGTTCGGACGACTGCTGTCGGCTCCATCGATCCCTACGGCGGAAAGCCGGAGGCCGGCGATCCGAACGACCAGCTGCTGTTCACCGAGGCCGGTAAGACCCTGCCGACCATTTCCTAGGGGAACCGAAGCACGGTTCTATCTGATCTTACCCGCGGGAGGCCTGTCCTGGGTGACGGGAACCGCGTGAACAGAGAAGGATTACATCAATGAGTGGTACTTTCGGCAATCCCGAAATCATCGATATCGATACCGATATCCTGATCGTCGGCGGCGGCATGGCCGCTTGCGGCGCGGCCTTCGAGGCCAAACGTTGGTCTGGCGACGACATGAAGATCACCCTGGTCGACAAGGCCGCGCTGGACCGTTCCGGCGCCGTCGCCATGGGGCTTTCCGCCATCAACACCTACCTGGGTGATAACAACCCCGAGGACTACTGCCGGATGGTTTCGGCCGACCTTATGGGTATTACCCGCGACGACCTCGTCTTCGACGTCGGCCGTCACGTGGATGACTCGGTCGAACTCTTCGAGGAATGGGGCCTCCCCATTTGGAAGGACAAGGAGACCGAGGGCGTCGCGTTGAGGGACGGCGGCAAGCCGGTCCGTTCGGGTAAGTGGCAGATCATGATCAACGGCGAAGGTTACAAGACCATCGTTGCCGAGGCCGCCAAGAAGGCCCTGGGGATCGAGAACATCATCGAGCGTTGCTTCATCGTGAAGTACCTGCTCGATCAGAACGAAGAGAACCGCATCTCGGGTGCCGTCGGCCTGTCGGTCCGCGAGCACAAGCTCTTCGTCTTCAAGGCCAATGCCATCCTCAACGTCTGCGGCGGTTGCGTGAACATCTTCCGTCCGCGTTCCAACGGCGAAGGCAACGGCCGCACCTGGTATCCGGTGTGGAACGCCGGTTCGACCTACGCCATGGCGGCCGAGGTCGGTGCCGAACTGACCATGATGGAGAACCGCTTCGTCCCGGCCCGCTTCAAGGACGGTTACGGCCCGGTCGGCGCTTGGTTCCTGCTCTTCAAGTCGAAGGCCACCAACGGCTTCGGCGAGGACTACGTGGTCAAGAACGCCGACATGCTGGCCGATTACGCCCCGTACGACAAGGCTGCCGTTGTCCCGACCTGCCTGCGTAACCACGCCATGCTGAAGGAAATGATCGAAGGCCGCGGCCCGATCATGATGCACACCGACGTCGCCATGGCGAAGTTGGCCGAGACCATGACTCCGAAGGAGATCAAGCACCTTGAGGCCGAGGCCTGGGAAGACTTCCTCGACATGTGCATCGGTCAGGCCGGCGTCTGGGCCGGCATGAACATCCGCCCGGAGGAGAAGCCTTCCGAGCTGATGCCGACCGAGCCGTACCTGCTGGGTTCGCACTCCGGTTGCTGCGGCATCTGGGTGTCGGGTCCCGAGGATATCGCTCCGGCCGAGTGGCAGTGGGGCTACAACCGCATGACCACCGTCAAGGGCCTGTTCACGGCCGGTGACGGCGTCGGTGCTTCCGGTCACAAGTTCTCGTCGGGTTCGCATGCCGAGGGCCGTATCGCCGGTAAGACCATGGTCAAGTTCGTCAAGGACAACGCGGGCTTCACGCCAGCGCTGAAGGGCGATATTCCGGCCATCGCCGAGGAGATCTACCTGCCTGTGCGTAACTACCTAGAGCACAAGGACAAGACCACGGACGAGGACGTCAACCCGCACTACATCACTCCGGCCATGTTCCAGAAGCGTTTGCAGAAGTACATGGACGAGTACGTGGCGGGCGTGTCCACCTATTATCACACCAACGCCAAGATGCTTGAAGTCGGCCTGCAGCACCTGACCTGGTTGAAGGAAGACTCCGCCAACCTGCGTGCGAAGGACCTGCACGAGTTGATGCGTGCCTGGGAGAACTACCACCGCCTGTGGGCGGCGGAGGCTCACCTGCGCCACATCATGTTCCGTGAAGAGACCCGCTATCCGGGATTCTTCTACCGGACCGACTTCATGGCTCTCAACGAGGCCGAGTGGAAGTGCTTCGTCAACTCCCGTCACGACCCGGCCACCGGCGAGTGGGAGATGAAGAAGGTTCCGCACATTGACTTGGTCGAGAAGCACTACGACGGCCAGGCTCACTAAGCCTAAGCCACCGCAGACTTCAAATACGCCTACGGGGGGGGCGCCGGCTTGACCGGCGCCCCTTTTCGTTCCAAACAAGGCAGCCGCACCGCAAGAATCGAGGAATACGGACAATGAGCGATTTTGAACGGATCATGCTGGAGAAGGAAATCGAGGTCGACATCCTCGAGGCCAACCGCCTCGAAGACGAGAATCCGGTGACTCCCGTGCGTTTAACGCCGGAAGATTCCTTCTGCTTCGTCTGCCGGCGCGAAAGTTCCTGCTGGAACAAGTGTTGCCACGGGGCCGACATCACTCTGACGCCATACGACATCTTGCGGCTGTCCCGTCGCATGAACGTTCGCTCGGCGGATTTCCTGATTCAGTTCACGGTTCCCGCCATATGGGACAAGGCCGACCTGCCGGTGGCCAAGCTGCGCATGACCGGCGAGGACGGCAAGGGCGCCTGCCCCTTCATGACCGAAGAGGGCTGCAGCGTCTACGAGGACCGACCGGCGACCTGTCGCTACTATCCGCTGGGGCTCGCCAGCGTGAAGATGAAGGGGGCCGAGGACAAGGACGAGTTCTACTTCCTGGTCAAGGAGACTCACTGCGAGGGCCACAACGTGGAGGGCGCCGACCACCTGGTTTCGGAGTTCCGGACCGACCAAGGCATCGACCCTTACGAGGCCGTCAACCAGGGCTGGATCGACATCTTGATGAAGATGGCTTCCTGGAAGACGGTGGGCGGACCCTTTGGCCAGGATATATCGGCCCAGACCCAGAAGATGTTCTTCATGGTCTCCACGGACGTTGACGCCCTGCGCCGGTTCGTCTTCGAGACCAAATTCCTTCAGTCCTACGAGATTAACGAAGAGTCCGTTGAGAATCTCAGGGAAGACGACGAGGCGCTCCTGAAACTCGGATTCGACTGGATGAAACACGTTCTGTTTGACGATCCGACCATCAACCTGAAGGAACGCGTGCTTCAGGAAGCCATCGTCAAGGCACGCCAGGACATGGGCGTCGCTTGACAGGGCTTCGATTGACGCCGGGTGACATGGTGCTATCCTCACGCCCGATGTTTTCTTGGGGGGAAGATGGCCCTAAACTTCGATATCGGCCGGGTCGAGCTCAGCGACAACGCTTTGTCGGGACCTGTCGTCGAGGTCCGCCCTTCCTCGGGTAGCGCGGGGATGCCGGGCGGCATTTCTCTCGATCGTGCTGTCTTCCGCCGTGTCGGCCAAAATCTTGGCGTCGAGTCGTCGGGCATGCCCGAAGTTCTGGTAAGCGGATTCTTCGATACGGAAGAACCGGTCGACTTGGTTTTCCCCGAAGGGATGCGGGTGTTCGGCCTCATGGCGACCCAGTTAGCCGATCCGCAGCCCGGATCGAGCAAGCCGGTCGGAAACATCGTGTCCGTGTCGGGCTCATGTACCATCCTCCGGGCGGGCGGCGAGGGCTTGGCGGCGAAGGGAGAGAAGATTTTCGCGGGCGACATTCTGGCGACGGGCGAGGATGGTATCTTTGCGTTCTCCCTGTCCGGCAGGACCGCGGTGGCCATGGGAGGAGGGGGGCGCCTCGGCGTTCACATCCTGGGTGACGGATCCTTGTCCATCCTGCACGGAGTATTCGTGGTCCGCGCGCTGAAAGGCGGCGAGGGCAGAGCCCTGGACACCACCGTGGCAAGCGTTTCTCTTCAGGAAGGGGCCTGCGGCATCGATGTCTCGGATGCCCACAACGCGACCATCGTCGCGCTGGGAAACCCGGTCGACATTTCTGTCGTGAACGGGCGCGGCAGCCGGGTCCTGACGGCCAAAGACCTCTTCACGACCGTCGGTTCCTACGATCAGGAGCCTTCGGCTCCGGACTCAATCGACCCCAAGGACGCCATGTCCCTATTCGCCGCCCCCCTGTCGGTCTTTCGCAGCAAGTCGGCCGAGTCGAAGCAGGGGAAGCCTGTGGACCAGCCGAAATCTCCGCCGCCGAAAGACACTCCGGCCCCCTACAAGGCGGCGACGGAGCTCGTTGCCGAGGATCCGATCTTGGTTCCCCAGACCGTGGACCATGCCGAATCGGGGGAGGATAAGCTCCCCTCCAAGCTTAAGGCCAAGATCAAGCCCAGGCTCAAATCCAAACGGAAGTCGAAGCCGGAACCCAAGGCCGAGAGGACGCCGAAGCCGGAACCCAAGGCCGAGCCACAAGATCCTAAGAGGAAGGCGGCGAAAAAGGCCCAACCTTCCGGCGGGAACGGGACAGGAGGCGGGTATTTCATCGTCGGGGGGCGAGAGGCCGCCCAACACGGCGGGATCGGGACGGATTTTCTCTATGGGGAGCCCGAAGACGAGGTGGTGAGCGGTGGTGGCGAGCGAGGGGCCGAGATCGTCATCCGACGCGGGAAGGACCGGGACCCTGTTCCGCAGTAAGGGCGAGCCGTTGCACGCGTAGCCAGACCTGAGTTTGCGGTCTGTGGGCGATGGCTTGATATTCGCCAGCAAAAACAGTGTCCTACAGGCCACGCAAAAAAGCGTGTGCCTACAGATTTTTGACGGTTTGACGGGGTCAGTCGATAGACAGGATCGGCTTTGGCGTTGATATTTCTAGCTTTTCAGGATCACGGCGGGATTTTGACCGGGTTTAGATGTCTGAACAATTGTCTTTTCCTCGGCCTGGTATCCGACCGCCTTGATGACCGCCATGGTCGCGTAACTGAAGAGCGTACTGGTCCGGAATTCCGGGGCAAGGTCAACAGAGACAGAGACGGAATTGCAGGCCGACCTGTCTCGGCGGATTTCGGGATAGGTGGTGTCCTGGACGCGGGCAATGCCGAAACGGCCCCGGGGATCTTCTACCAGTACTTTTCCACGTGAATGGTGCCCGGCTCCTTGCGGGTTCCTTCGGTGAAATTCAGCCCGGTCAGGATGTTCAACGCGCTTTCGATCATGGCCGGGTTGCCGCAAAGGAACACATTTGTCTTATCCGGCGCGACGGGAAAGCCGCAGGCGTCGTCCAGATCCGGAGTGTTGATCCAGGAGGGCAGGAGTCCGGTTCGTCCGCGCCAATCCGCATCCTCTTCCGGGCGCGAGACAACGGGAACGTACCCGAAGTTGGGGCAGGTCTTCCGCAGGGATTCCAACTCGCCCCGGTAACCGAGATCCCAGGAGTAGTTGGCCCCGTGCAGGACGGCGATCGGCTGGTTCTGGGTGTTGAGCACATGGGAGCGGAGCATGCTCATATAGGGCGCAAGGCCGGTGCCCGTAGCCACCATCAGGATGTTCTTGTCCGCGGGTGCCAGATCCAAGGTGAACAGCCCCTTGGCCCGGGGACCGACGAACAAGCGGTCGCCTTCCCGAAGGGCGAACAGCCGGGGCGTTAGGGCGCCGCTGTTCATGAGCGCTACGTAGAACTCCAGGAAGTCGACCGCATTGCTGCCCGACGTGATGGAATAGGCGCGCTTGATCAGGCGATCGGGCGGGATGTCCGATGGCTCCTCGGGTGTTGCATCGGCGATCCGCGGCGCGTCCTTGCGCAGCGCCAGCACCGTGTATTGGCCGGCGGTGAAGGCGGGGATGCCGTCGTCCGGCCGGACCTGCAGGATCGCGAGCCGTACGGTCATATCGATCCGCTTCACCAGTGTGGCGTTATAGCCGTCTCCCGTCATGGCCGCGCTCTTCCGTTTTCCGGTCCCTTAATTATCTTAATCTGGGGCCTATGACGGGAAAGGACAAGGGATTCCGCTTTCCCCGCGGAAACGGAAGTGTCCGGAATAGGGGGTTATCCCCGGTCGGTGGGTGATGTACCCTCCTTGTCCAATACGGGGACGCACCGGATGACCCGCAACACCCCCGAGGCTTACGGAAACTGAGGAGGAGGGCGGCGTGGCCGGACGAACCTATCCCGCCAAGCCCGAAGCGGTCTATTTCTTCGGCACTTGCCTGGTGGACCTCTTCTACCCCCAGGCCGGGCTCTCGGGCATGAAGCTCTTGCGCCGCGAGGGGCTCCGGGTGGTCTTCCCGAAGGGCCAGACCTGCTGCGGCCAGCCCGCCTACAACAACGGCCGCTTCGCGGACGCCCGCGCGGTGGCCCGCCAGCAGCTCCGGCTCTTTCCGAAGCCGATCCCGGTGGTGCTGCCGTCGGGTTCCTGCGCCGGGATGATGCGCAAGCACTACCCGGACCTCTTCGCCGGCACCCCCGACGAGGCCGCGGCGCGGGACATCTCGGAGCGGGTGTTCGAGCTGTCCGAGTTTCTGGTGCACGTGCTCAAGGCCGACTTCACCGACTTGGGCGCGCCGGTCAAGGTCGCCTGGCACGGCTCCTGCCATTCCCAGCGCGAGATGGGGGTGCGCGAAGAGCCCAAGACCCTTCTCCGCGGGCTCGCCAACGTCGAACTGGTGGAGCTGGAGCGCGAACGCGAATGCTGCGGCTTCGGCGGCACCTTCTCGGTCAAGGAGCCCGCCGTCTCCGCTGCCATGGTCGCCGACAAGACCGCCGACATCGGGAACACCGGTGCCGAGACCGTGGTTTCGGGCGATTGCGGCTGCCTGATGAACATCACCGGCGCGCTGGAGAAACAGCAAAGCCCCGTCTGCGGCCGCCACATCGCCGAGTTCCTGTGGGAGCGGACCGATGGGTGACTTCGGAAAGAACGCCGAGGCCGCGCTCGCCTCGGCGAAGCTCCGGGGCAACCTGCGCCGGGCCATGGACGGCCTGATGGCCAAGCGGGGTGCCCAGTTCGCCGACGCCGATGAATGGAGCCGGCTGCGCGCGCTCGGCACCAACGTGCGCCGCCGCTCGCTCGCCCGCCTGCCCGAGTTGCTGCGCAAGCTGGAAGAGACCTGCACCGCCAACGCCATCCAGGTCCATTGGGCGGAGACCCCGGCCGAGGCCAACCAAGTCGTGCTCGACATCCTCAGGCGCAACGGCGCCGAAACCGTGGTTAAGGGCAAGTCCATGGTGTCGGAGGAGATGCACCTCAACGGGTATCTCGAAGAGAACGGGGTCGAGATTCTGGAGACGGACCTGGGCGAGTACGTGATCCAACTCGCCGGCGAGACTCCGTCCCACATCATCATGCCCTGCATCCACAAAAACCGGGACGAGATCGCCAAGCTGTTTGAGGACAAGATCGAGGGGGCCGCCTACACGGAGGACCCGGCCGAGCTGACCGAGATCGCTCGCAAGGCGCTTCGCCGACGCTTTGCCGAGGCTGGGGCCGGCGTCACCGGTGTCAACTTCGCCGTCGCCGAGACCGGCACGCTGTGCCTGGTCGAGAACGAGGGCAACGGCCGCATGAGCACCACGTTGCCGCCGGTCCACATTGCGGTGATGGGCATTGAGAAGGTGGTCGAGAGCCTGGAGGACGTGGCGCCGCTCTTGAGCCTGCTGACCCGCTCCGCCACCGGCCAGGGCATCACAACCTACGTCAACATGATCTCCTCACCGCGCCGCGCCGATGACCGGGACGGCCCCCGCGAGGTGCATCTGATCCTGCTCGACAACGGCCGCAGCAGCATCCACGCCGACGCCGATCTCAGGCCGACGCTCCAGTGCATCCGCTGCGGCGCCTGCATGAACCACTGCCCGGTTTACAGCCGGGTCGGCGGGCACGCCTACTCCTCCGTTTATCCTGGGCCCATTGGCAAGATTCTGATGCCCCAGATCTCCGGCTTCGCCTGCTACGGCGATCTGCCCGGAGCGTCCTCCCTTTGCGGCGCCTGCGTCGATGTCTGCCCGGTCAAGGTGCCGATTACCGACATCCTGGTGCAGCTCCGCGCGCGTCTCGAGAAAACCAAAGGGCTCTCCCTGGGGTCGGTGGCCTGGACGGGGTGGAAGATCATGCACGCTTCGCCCGGGCTCTACCGCCTGGTGACCCGCGTCCTAGGCCTCGTCGGCGGGCTGATCCCCCGCTGTGCGCCCTTGCTCCGGGCTTGGACCCGGGTCCGCGCCAAACCTCGGTTCGCGCCGAAGAGCCTGCACCGGCTGGCGCGGGAAGGGGGCTTCGACCATGAGTGAGAGCGCCCGCGACGCCATCCTCGGCCGCCTCGATGCGGGGGCGCGGCCCCCGGAGGTTCCAGACGGCGACTTCCAGGTGATGGCCGGACGGCCCGGGACGGTTTCCGAGCGGATCGAGCGCTTCCGCACTGCCATTGAGGCCGCCAACGCAGAGGTCCACGCCACCACGCCGGCCGGCTGGCCCGCCTTCCTGATGGCCCGGCTCAACGAATGGGGCATCGACCGCATCGCTTTCGGGCGCGAGAGCTGGGCCGGCCGACAGTTGATCGGGGACCGGGGGGAGGCGGCGAACGGTCTGGTGCCTTTCGAGGGCGCCATAGAGGACTTCAAGGAGACTCTGTTCGCCTGTGACGCCGGCTTGACCACAACCCGAGGCGCCATCGCCGAGACCGGGAGCCTGATCCTCTGGTCGGGTCCGGATGAGCCCCGGGCGCTTTCCTTGGTGCCGCCCGTGCACGTGGCCCTGGTCCGCACCGGCTCGATCCACGCCACCCTGCACGAGGCCATGACGGCGGACCGCTGGCGGGACGGGTTGCCGACCAACGCGGTGCTGGTGTCCGGGCCCTCCAAGACCGCCGACATCGAGCAGACCCTGGTCTACGGCGTGCACGGGCCGCGCCGGCTGGTGGTGATTCTGCTCGCCGACGTGCCCGGTGGCGACGATGGGCCGTGAATCGCAATATATTTCAAAAGGATACACCGCGTTCCTCTTCCTCCGTGGGAACGGAGGCATTCGGAATAGGGGGGGTATCCCCGGTCGGCGGGTGGTATATTCTTCTTGTCCCGCCCGCCATCAACATGGGAGACACGCCAGATGATCCGCAACACCCCCGAGACCTACGGCAGCCTATCCAAAATTCTTCACTGGGTAATGGCCCTGATCGTCATCGGCCTCCTTGGCGTAGGGATCTGGATGACTGGGCTGGAGCGGAACGATCCCATCCGGCCGGCGGTCTACGGCCTTCATAAATCCTTCGGCGTATTGGCCTTGGCGCTCGGCGTCATACGGGTCGCCTGGGCTCTCTGGTCGCGGTCGCCGGCATTGCCCGGAGCGTTGCAGCGTTGGGAAGTCCTGGCCTCGAAGGCGTCGGCGGCGGTGCTTTATTTGCTGATGTTGGTGATTCCCTTCAGCGGCTGGGTGATGAGCAGTCTCAAAGGCTATCCGGTGAAATTCTTCGGGCTGTTCACCCTGCCGGAACTGGCGGGCAAGGACGAGGTGCTGGCGGAAACCCCTCACACGGCCCATTGGGTGCTGGGCTACATCATGATCGCCGTCCTTGCGGCCCACGTGGCGGGCGCCATTAAACACCGTTACCTGGACGACGCGCCCGAAGCCGACGTGCTGGCCAGGATGTTGCCCGGCCGCGGGAAGGTTTAGTCGGCCTCGGCACGCTTCGGCTCGCAATCGCCGCACCAGGCCCAGGCCCGTGAGGCGGAGCGGTAAAAGAAAACGCCGGACCTAAAACGGCAACCAGGAATGCTTGGAATTGTAATGTAGGTAGCCGATGTTGGCTCCGGCCCGGAGCCCCACTCCGGTGCGGATTGGCGCCAGGATGACGTCTCCGGATTGCTGGTAGCTTATGCCCACGCCGGCGACAACGTAGAAACTGCCGTCGACGCCGGGATAGCGCTGGAACAGTTGATCGTCATTCTTCAAATGGTAGATCAGCGTAAAGACCTTGGACGCATTGCCCCCTATGTCCCAGCCGATGGACGGCCCCTGCCAATAGACCTTGCGGGGACCGGACGTCTTGCGGTTGAGCTGGCCGTTGCCGTAGCGCAGGCCGACGGCGATGGCGCCGCTTATTTCCTCGCCCACGATATAGGCGTTCGGCTGGCCTTGGTCCTCGAACACCGTCTCAATGGCCTTGGCCAGGCCCTGCGTGGTGTCGCCGAAAAAGCCCTCGGCCTTGGCGGTAATCTCTTCGATGCTGTAGGTGTCGTCGGCCCGGGCCGGTTTGCCCGCCGTCGATGCCATGATGAAGATCCCGGCCATGACGGCCAACAGGCTAAGCGTTCTCGGGAGCATGAAGTTCCCCTTGTTCCGTGCCTCGGCTAGAACTGCCGTTCAACGAATAGTTTTGCGGATCGAGGCGATCTTGGCAATGGGCCGCCACTCTTTTGAATATATTTCTTAGAACGGCGAGTGAAAACCCCACCGTCCTTGCCGGTAACGACGGCGGTGGTCATGAAAAACAACCCAATGATTTCTGGGTGGAAAGGTGGTGCCGCCTGTCCGATTCGAACGGACGACCTGATGCTTACAAGGCAACTGCTCTACCAACTGAGCTAAGGCGGCACGGGGGGGACGATACTCTGCCGGGAAACATGCGGCAAGGCGGTGTCGGATGTGGCCAGGGCGAACCCATAAATCGGGAACGGCCGACATTGGGGAAGTGCACCCCAATTCCCGGGCCTTTAAAAAGCCGGACATGGGGTGTGGTAATTCCTCCGCGCCGTCGTTGATTGCGCAAAGGGTTTGTCTTGCCTGCCCCGTCAAGGTATGCACGAGTGGGCGCACCGGCAGGGGGTGAGAATGGGCAGGCAGGCTGTTTTTTTGGATCGGGACGGTGTCTTGGTCCGGTCGGAGGTTCGGGACGGCAAGCCTTATGCTCCGACACGCCTCGAGGATTTCGAGATCCTTCCCGATTCGATAGAGGCAACGGCGCTCCTTGATGAGGCCGGTTACGTTCTGGTGGTGGTGACGAACCAGCCTGACGTGGGGAATGGGGCCGTGGAACGGGAAATCGTTGAAGCCATGAATGCGCGCTTGGCGGAAGTGCTGCCACTGAAGGCGATCAAGGTTTGTTACCATGGTCAAGGCGAAGGCTGCGCGTGCCGTAAGCCAAAACCGGGTATGCTCATCGAGGCGGCCGAAGAACTTGGAATTGACTTGTCGCGAAGCATTATGGTCGGAGACCGGTGGAATGATATCGATGCGGGTCACGCGGCCGGTTGCAAGACGGTATTTATCAATAGAAATTACGGGGAACGACGGCCGGACCGGCCGGGCGCGGTCTCGGGGTCTCTCATGGAAGCTGCCCAGATCATTGTGGGTGATGGGTTGAACTAAAGGGGTGACCTGATCGATGGAAGCACTGAAGTCTCTCAGGGCAAACCCATCAATCGAGATGATGGGCTAGGAAGCATCTGGGCTAATTATCCGGGACGGACCCTAATTTTTTCTTCGCAATTGTATGGTTTCGCTCTGAGATGTGGCGACGCGCGCACTCCCAAATGGCGATGGCGGCGGCGTTTGAAATGTTGAGGCTTTCGACCGCGCGGGAGATGGGGATACGCACGAGCAGGTCGCAGGATTCCGCCACCAGGCGCCGGAGCCCGCGGCCCTCGGCTCCCAGGACCAGAACGACCCGTTTGGGGACGTCGGCCCTGTCGAGGGTCTCCTTGGCCTTTCCGTCAAGCCCGAGGCACCAAAAACCGGCGGCCTTGAACTCCTCCATGGCGCGGACCAGGTTGGTGGCTTGAATCAGAGGGACCGTTTCCAATGCACCGGAGGCGGCCTTGGCCAAGACGCCGGTCTCATCGGGGGCATGACGGTTCTGGACAACCACGGCGAGGGCGCCGAAAGCCGCCGCCGAACGCATCACCGCACCGACATTTCTGGGGTCGGTGGCCTGGTCCAGGATGACGATGAGGGCATGTTCCCGGCCGCGCCACAGATCAAGGGGAATTTCCGGTTGCAGAGGAGAGACCCGCAACGCCAGTCCCTGATGCACCGCGCCGGGCGCCAGTAGGGTGCCGATCTCTTTGCGAGGCAGGCCGGCCGGATCGGGCCGCGGGACGCCGGAGCGCCGGCAGGCATCGCCGATTTCGTCCAGGAGACCAGGATCTTCCTTGTCGATCAGGACCAAACGGTGACAGCGCCGCCGGGGATTGGCGAGCGCCGCAAGGACCGCGTGGCGCCCGAACAGCCAGTAAGGGCCCTCACGGTCCCCGCCGCGCGGCCGGCCGGATGCCTTTTCGGCGGAGGGGGAGCGCCGTTTATCCGCTCCGGTACGTTTCGGGGGTTTCCTTGCCATGATCCTCCATACATAGCACGCCTGGGACGGTGCCAGGAGTCCGGTTGTTTGCCTCCGCGCCCGCCTTCGGCTTTTAGCGTTGACAACCGGCTGAAAATCCTCATATTCCGGACCTTCGTTTCGCTGAGGTTGCCGGCCGAAGGGACGTTTTCGGAGGGGTGCCCGAGTGGCTAAAGGGGACGGGCTGTAAACCCGTTGGCATTGCCTACGTTGGTTCGAATCCAACCCCCTCCACCACTTCCCGAAGTTCGGTGTCAGCGGGGTGCGACGTTTGGAGGTGCGGGTGTAGCTCAATGGTAGAGCAACAGCCTTCCAAGCTGATGACGAGGGTTCGATTCCCTTCACCCGCTCCAACGTCGGCAGAGTACGAGAGTTTTGTTATTTAGAGGCTACTGGGCCAATTCCTGGAAGGAAGGAAACGGGCGATGGCTAAGGAAAAATTCGAGCGGACAAAGCCGCACTGCAACGTTGGTACGATTGGTCACGTTGACCATGGGAAGACGACTCTGACTGCGGCGATCACGAAGGCCCTTGCGGAGACCGGGGGTGCGACGTTCACGGCGTACGACCA
>PIVK01000221.1 GCA_003354135.1 Rhodospirillales bacterium | reverse complement strand
TGAGATCATATCAACACTCTAGGTGTGAGAGGGAGGGGTGACTAACGGACGGACGGACTAACGGACGGACGGACGGACGGACGGACGAACGGACGGACCGTTGCGATTAATATATCTTGCCGAGATTGTATCTCGGCAAGATAACAAGAAATGTGGTCAACGCAGAGCGTTAACAGATCTTGCCTAATCTTACACAGCAGGACACATGACCTTGACCTTTGACCTCTGAGGTTACTTTTGAACTCCCTGACCCCATAAATATGGGATTAGGTAGCCCTAAATTCTCTTTTCAATGTCTAGAAGTGCCCAAACTGTGATTTTTAATACATTTAGGCCAAAGGTTACAATGACCTTTGAGGTCAAAGGTCAAGGTCATTTTATAATTTTATTTTTTATTGCTCAAACACATTTATAGGATGGTTTTGAAAGGCTACCAAATGAGTAAATAGCATTTTCATGGGATTTTCAATGTTTAGCAGCCATTTTGACCATGACCTTGACCTCTGACCTCCAAGGTCATTTTACCCTTAACTCCCTGGGCCCATAAATAGGGGTAGGTACCCATAAAATCCTTCCCTGAGGTCTAGAAGTGCCCAAACTGGATTTTTTAATATATTTAGGTCAAAGTTCACAATGACCTTTGAGGTCAAAGGATGACCTTTTAGGTCAAAGGTCAAGGTCATTTTATAATTTTATTTGTATTGCTCAGGCAAGTTTTTAGGATGGTTTCGAAAGGCTGCCAAATGAATAAATAGCATTTTTATGGGGTATTCAATGTCTAGCAGCCATTTTGGACATGACCTTGACCTTTGACCTCTGAGGTCATCTCACCAAAGAACTCCCGGACCCCATAAATAGGGGCTGGATACCCTTGAATTCCATCTCTGAGGTCTAGATGTGCCCAAACTGTAATTTTGAATATATTTAGGCTAAAGGTCACAATGACCTTTGAGGTCAAAGGTCAAGGTCATTTTAAAAAATTATTTTTTATTGCCCAGGCAAGCTTTTATGATGGGTTTGAAAGGCTACCGAATGAGTAAATAGCATTTTCATAGGATTTTCAATGTTTAGCGGCCATTTTGACCATGACCTTGACCTTTGACCTCCGAGGTCATTTCACCATTGAACTCCCTGACCCCATAAATGGGGGGGTAGGTACCCTTAAATTCCTTCTCCGAGGTCTAGAAGTGTCCTAACTGGGATTTCTGAATTTTTAAGGCCCCCCCACCCACCCCCTGGGGGTGGGGCAAAAAAAATAATATGTTTGTGCACATCTGGGAGACCAACCCCAAAAGTGTGCCAAGTTTGGTTGAGATCATTGCAACACTCTAGGCGTGAGAGGGATGGGTGACGAA
>PIVK01000040.1 GCA_003354135.1 Rhodospirillales bacterium | reverse complement strand
TCAGTTACTCGGCAACAAGCTTGAGCCTCAAGGTTTTCAGGAAGGTCTGAAAGCCTACCGGAATCAGGACTGGGAGGCCGCGACACGTGTTTTCGAAACCTGTCTGACGGAAGTTCCCGACGATCCGCCCAGCCGTGTTTATCTGGACCGTGTCGCACACCTAAAAGCGCATCCTCCCGAACGGGATTGGAATGGCGTGTGGGTGTTCTCCGCCAAGTAGGGGGGATCCTCGATTTCACCAACGCTTTCTTTCGGTCATTCGGTATGGATGATGGCTGGGCTCACATCTCCCCGTTGAAGCAAGGACGAAATGCTTTCAAGGAGGTTCTGCGGGTTGGAACAGCCGGCCTCGCCCGTCACCGATGCGGGACTTCACAGAAACCTCCAGATTTAAACCATTGAACGATTATAGATTTTGGGTAACAATGTTTACGAGCGCTAGGTGCCTAAGCCCGGTGGCGTTCGGTTTGGGTGGGGGAAGTCATCGATATCGGAGGCACGTCATGAACGAGTTCGAACAGCAGCCCAATCTTGCGGAAGAGCAGGCGTACCAACTCACACGGTGCGCGATTGCGATGGACCAAGCGCGACAGAACGGAGGACTGAATTCCTCCGAAGCCGTACAGGCCCTCAATGAAAACCTGGAAACCTGGGTGGTCATCCGCACTTTCGCGATGCGTCACGATTGTCCGCTGCCCAAGAACGCGCGGGACAATCTCGTCGACTTGAGTCAGTTCGTAGCCGGCAAGGTCTTCACTTCGGGCCAGGGCCTCACCGACGAGCTTATGCAAACCCTGATCAATATCAACCTCCAGATCTCCGAAGGCTTCTTGGAAGGCCAGACCAAGGTCGACTAACTCCCGCCGCAGTGGGTTTTCGGAACATCAATATATTGATGTAGAGGGCGGTTCACGACAGAAACCGAGTCAGGGCAATGACTCGGATTATTCCGATCGTGCTCTAGAGCTTTTTTCCCATGTTGTGCTTCATGCCCTTCATGGCACCGACCGAATTGATCATCACCTGGGAGGTGATCTCCCCGGCGTTCTTGAAGACCAGGGTCAAGGGGAACGTCTGGCCTTCCTTCAGCGGCGCATGGAGGCCCATGAACATGACATGGTGTCCGCCCGGCTTGAGCATGGCCATACCGCCGGCAGGGACATCAACGCCGTCGATGCGGCGCATCATCATCACGCCTTCGACCATCTTGTGGGTGTGCAACTCGACCTTCTTGGCGATGCTCGCCTTGGCAGCCACCAGCCGATCGGCTGTGGCGCCGGCGTTCTTGACGGTCATGAAGGCGGCACCCGCCTTGGTCATGCCGGCCGAAGCCCGGGCCCAGGCGTTCTCAACGGTGACGTCGCCGGCAAAGGCAGGCTGGGCCAGCCCGGCAACCGCCGCAAGGGCGAAGGTGGCGATGATCTTACGCATGTGGGTGTTTCTCCAATCCTAACGTTTACTGGTGAAAGAGTCCTCTCGATCGTCAGAGATATCTCCCGATCTCGGTGGCCATCGCATGTGGGTCGGCCTCAGAATTAAAAGCGGTGATAAAGCGTCCGTCATGTCCCATCAAGCGGAAAATACACCCGGAGTGAGTGATTTGACCCACCTTCGTCCGCAATACGGGGTGTTGGGTTGCGGGGAACCCGGCAAGCCCCACAGGACTAAAAAACAGAAATATGGCAGATGACAGGTGTTTTGGTCTGGAATTTCGAGAAAATATTCGCCAATTTGACTTATGTTAAGGCTTGGCACCTGTGGTACGTGTTGGTACTGTTTCACCGTGTGGCGTTTCCATCCTGGCGTGCTCTTTGTCCAGGATGGGGGGGTGGCATACGTGAAAAGGAAGACACTTGGAGAGGAGGGAGGCTATGGCCGACCAGTCCCAAGAGCCTGTGCCCTTCATGCAGAAGGTTCTCGATAACCCACTTCTTTTGCTCGCCATCGGCGTACTCATCCCGACCGTGTTGTACACGCTCTGGGGTGTTTACGAGGTGATGCAGATTCCTGTTAGCCGATAACTGGTATAGGGGGGTCCCCAATGGCTATTACTCCTCCTGATGAACGGGTTTGGTGGAACGAACCCGTCGAAAAAACGGAGGTTTTGTGGGTGACCATCGCCTTGATTTGGGCTTTGGTCATGTTCTTCATGATGCCTTACTGGCACTTTGCCGGTGAGCAGAACCTTTCCAACGAAGCCTACAAGGGCACAATCGATGCCTATGTAGAAAAAGTGGAAGCCGCGGCCGAGAAGTATACCGTTCGCGAAGAAGGCAGCACGGGCATTCCTGTGGTTCGTCCGCCGGTTGGCGGCGACGCCTACATGATCGGACGCCAGTTCGAGTGGTGGCCCGTCCTGGAACTCAAGGCCGGAGAGACCTACCGCCTGCACCTGTCCTCTGCGGACGTGATGCACGGCTGGTCGCTGCTGCCTGAGAACATCAACATCCAGGTTCATCCCGAGTACGAGATGATCATCAAGATCACTCCGACCAAGGCTGGTACGTATGGCGTTCTCTGCAACGAATATTGCGGATTGGGTCATCACGTTATGACCGGCCGCATCTATGTGACCGAGTAAAGGGGGGAAGGGAATAATGGCTGAATTCCGTACGTGCCCCGAGACCGGCTTCAAGATCGACCTTCAGGCCGACAAGCTGATCAAGTGGAACGCCGTAACCTCCGTCGTCTTCCTTCTGGTAGGCGGCCTGTTCGGTCTCCTTGTGGCACTCACCCGCTGGCCGGAGATTCATCTGCTCCCGGCCGAGCTGTACTATCTGGTTCTGACCGGGCACGGACTTGATATCCTGCTCGTGTGGATCATCTTCTTTGAAATGGCCCTGTTGTATTTCACCTCGGCCATTCTTCTGAATGCGCGCCTTGTCGCGCCTATGCTGGGTTGGATTCAGTACTGGCTGATGCTGGTCGGTGCTGCCGCCACGAACGTGGCTGTCCTCCAGGGCAATTCGAGCGTGATGTTCACCTCGTACGTGCCACTGCAGGCCGAGCCTCTTTTCTATGCCGGCATCATCGTCTTCGCGGTCGGTGCGCTGATCGGTTGCGGTGTGTTTTTCGCCACGCTGGTCACGGCCCAGAGGGAGAAGACCTTCGAAGGCTCCATGCCGCTGGTAACCTTCGGTGCCATGGTGGCCGCGATCATCGCGGTGTTCACCATCGCCACCGGCGCAGCGATTCTGCTGCCGACCCTGCTGTGGTCGTTGGGTCTCATCCCCTACATCGACTCCCTGCTCTACAAGGTGGTCTGGTGGGCGATGGGTCACTCCTCGCAGCAGATCAACGTGGCGGCTCATATCGCCTGCTGGTACGCCATCGGCGGCATTCTGTTCGGCGCCAAGCCGCTCAGCGAGAAGGTGAGCCGCATGGCCTTCTTCATGTACATTCTGTTCCTGCAGTTGGCTTCCGCTCACCACCTCCTGGTGGAACCGGGCATCAGCTCCGAGTACAAGATCTTCAACACCTCGTACGCTCTCTACATAGCGGTGCTGGGGTCGATGATCCATGGTCTGACGGTTCCGGGCTCGATCGAGGCTGCGCAGCGCAAGAAGGGCTTCAACAAGGGTCTGTTCGAGTGGCTGCGTAAGTGTCCGTGGGGCAATCCGGTGTTCTCCGGCATGTTCATCTCGCTGGTCTCGTTCGGCTTCCTTGGCGGCATCTCCGGTGTCGTCCTCGGTACCGAGCAGCTGAACCTGATCATGCATAACACCATGTACGTGCCCGGCCACTTCCACGCCACGGTGGGTGCCGGTACGACGTTGGCCTTCATGGCCCTCGCCTACTGGGTGGTGCCGGTGCTCTATCAGAAAGAACTCTGGGGTGCAGGCATGGCCAAGTGGTCGCCCTACCTGTTCGGTCTCGGCATCAGCCTGATCGCCGTGTTCCAAATGGGTGCGGGTACGCTTGGTGCTCCGCGCCGCCATTGGGACATGACGCTGTCCGAAGCGGCTATAGGGTTCGACCTGCCGCCGGCCGCGTTCCTGATGATGGGCCTGAACGGCGTGGCAGCTCTGATTGCCGGTCTGGGCGGTGCCATCTTCATCCTGAACATGGTGGGCACGATCCTTTTGGGGGCGCCGAAGGCGGCTCCCGCAGTGGCTCCCGCGGCTCCCGCGGCCTCCGGCGCCGCGGTGTCGGGAAGTGCCGAGGGCGTGACCGTTCCGGGCACCTTCTTCCTGGCCATCATCTTCCTGGTCACGTTCATCCTTTACTACTTCGTGAACTGGAAGTTCCTGGCCAGTGTCTGGCCCCTCTCCTAAGAGAGGCCACGGCCTACCAAGACAATGGGGCGGGTGGTTTCGACCACCCGCCCCAAGTCTTTAATAGAGTGCCGTTTTCTTTCGCCCGACGTCACCGCAGCTTTTTTTTGGGGCCCGATCCGGGGTAAGACCTGCACCATGTTCCGAACTTTTCTTCTCCTGCCCGTGATCGGAGTGGCCCTCCTCGCTTCCCTGGTATTTTCGGCTACGGCCGTTCAGGCCCAAGCTGTCACACCTTTCCGGCTCGATTTGGACAAAGCTCTGGAACGGGCTCAGGGAGCCATCGGTCAAACGGTTCCCGACTTCACCTTCCGAGACACGCGCGGCCGGGAAGTCCGCTTGTCCGACTTTCGGGACGGACCCGTGGTCGTCACCTTCATCTACACGAGCTGCGCGTCCAGCTGCCCCACCATCACGACGCATTTGATTGACGCCATTGCGGCCGCCGAGGAAGCTCTGGGGCCCGGCACCTTCAAGGTGGTGTCCATCGGTTACGACGCGCCTGTCGACAAGCCCGAGGCGATGGCCGCTTTCCGAGAACGCTATGCCATCGACACGCCGCACTGGAAGTTCCTGTCGGGTGATCTGATCGCGGTCACGGAGCTTGCCGATGTGCTGGGATACACTTTCGTCCCCGCCACTGACAACGAGGGGTTTGAGCACCTGTCGCATGTCACCGTGATCGATAAGAAAGGGACCGTCTACCGTCAGGTCTACGGCGAGAATTTCCCTTTAACTCATTTCGTCGAGCCCTTGAAAGAGGCGGCCTTCGGGACCAAGGCTCCGTTCCGCAGCCTCGACGACCTGATCAAGAAGGTCCAGCTGTTCTGCATCACCTATGATCCCAAGGCCGGGGTCTATCGCTTTGACTACACGCCGTTTGTCCAGATAGGAGCCGGCTTCAGCGTCATCATTTTCCTTGCCGTCTTCGTGGTCCGCAATACCCTGAGGCTGCGCAGACGCGATCGGGAAAGGGCGGTGAAAAAAACCTGAGTGCCGCGCGATGCGGCTTCTTGACCCGCGTCAATGCCGGACTTGGTCGAGACTGCGAAAAGTACATATTCTTCCGGGTAAACCTTTCGCCTCGTATCGACGGTGCCGGGCCGACCTCTCCCAGCCCCGAAGCAACCCGGACATGGACCCCGGATCCGAAAAAAAGGAAAGCCTGTTGAACAAGAAGCCCATTCGTCAGCCCCTGCAGAACGCGCTGTTGCGCCTTGAGGCTTTGGCCGACAAGCCGTTCGGCCCCAAAGGGAACCCGTTGCGGCAGATGGGAACGATCTCTTTCTATCTGTTCTGGCTGGTGTCTATCAGCGGAATCTATGTCTACGTGCTGTTCGACACCCACGTGCCCAACGCCTACCAGTCCGTGCAGGCCATGACCGAGCAGTGGTGGCTGGCCGGAATCATGCGCTCCATCCATCGCTACGCTTCGGACGGCATGGTTTTGGCCGCGGTTTTTCATCTGCTGCGCGAATTCCTGTTCGACCGCTATCGCGACGCCCGCTGGTTCACTTGGTTCACCGGCGTGCCGATTTTGTGGTTCCTGCTGTTTTCGGGGATCAGCGGCTACTGGATGGTCTGGGACGAACTGGCCCAGTATGTGGCCATCGCCTCGATGGAATGGCTCGACTGGCTGGGCATCTTCGGCGAGCCGATCGCCAACAATTTTCTGACCCGCGGCAGCCTGACCGACCGCTTCTTCACCCTGATGCTGTTCATGCATATCTTTGCGCCGCTGTTCCTGCTGGCCATCATGTGGATCCATGTGCTTAGGATGAACCACGCCAAAATCAACCCGCCCAAGGGTCTGGCGCTGGGGGTCCTGGCCATGCTGGTGGTGTTGTCGCTGGTTTACCCGGCGACCAGCCAAGCGCCGGCTGACCTCGGCATCGCGCCGGCGACCGTGCGGCTTGACTGGTTCTACATGGCTTTCTATCCCGTGTTTGAGGAATATGGTGCAGGCCCCTTGTGGATTGCCGTGACGGTGGTCTCCGTTTTCATCATGGCCATGCCCTGGATCCCCCGGATCAAGCTGCCCCGTGCCGCCGTGGTGGATCTGGAGAAATGCAATGGTTGCACCCGCTGCTTCATCGACTGCCCCTTCGGTGCGGTCCAGATGCAGGCGCGCACCGACGCTCGCCCCTTCGAACAGGAGGCGGTGGTCGACATCAGCCTCTGCACCGCCTGCGGAATTTGTGTCGGGGCCTGCCCGACATCGACGCCATTCCGTCATTCCGAGGATCTGACCACCGGCATCGACCTGCCGGACTTCCCCCTGAAGGCCATGAAGGCCCGCACCGTGAAGGCCATGGAGGTCCTGGATGCCGAAGCGACGCCGGACGAGCCCCGGGTCGTCGTCTACGGCTGCATCCACGGTGCCGATCTCAGCCCAGTGGAAGGGCCGGGCGTCAAGGGGGTCACGCTCAGCTGTATTTCCATGCTGCCGCCGTCGTTCCTCGACTTCGCGCTCTCCAAGAACGCGTCGGACGGAGTGTTGATCGCGTCCTGCCGGTCCTGCGACTGCTACAACCGGCTCGGCGACCGGTGGATGGACGAGCGCCTGGATGGGGTCCGAGATCCTTATCTCCGACGCCGGGTGCCGCGCGATAGGCTGTTCGTCAGCTATGTTGGACGCACGGACGTGGACGAACTGCGCCGCGACCTGGACGAATTTCGCGAGAAGCTGAAAGCCCTGCCGGCAGCCGCCCTTGCCGAGGAAGAGGCCCGATGATCGACCTCACCGCCACTTATCACGGGATTCCGGTTTTCTACATCGTCCCCATCCTGTTCTTCGGGCCGATCCTGATCTGGATGCTCTATATGATGGGGATCAAGCATATCATCTACCTCCCGGGGGAAGTGATCGCCAAGCGGAAGCGTGAGCGCGAAGAGCGCGAGCAGCTCATGGACGAGCGCCGCAAGAAGATGGGCCAAACGGAAAAGGTCCGGAAGCGGGAGACCAAGTACACGGCCATGAGTTGGGTGGGCCAAGGGCTCTTCTATGCGCTGTTTGCGCTGCCCATCTACCTCTGGTCCGCCGATCCGGCCTACCGGTTGACCAACGATGGCGAGGCCCAGATCAAGCTGAGCCTGTCCAAGCCCGGCGACCACAAGACGCTGTGCGTCAAGATGTCACGCGAGGAACTGCGCAAACTGCCGCCGCAGAAACGCGGCAAGCAGAAGTGCGGACGCGAGCGCTGGCCCGTCTATATCGAGTTCTATATGGATGGTGAACTCCTGTACGCCAAGTCGATCAAGCCGTCCGGCGTCGCCTCCGACGGACCGTCCCTCTTCTACCAGAAATTCCAGGTTCCCGCCGGAACGCACAAGATCAGCGTGCGCATGCGCGAGACTGGGCGGGAAGAAGGCTTTGATAGCCAAATCGAGGAGACCGTAAACCTTAAAGCGACCCAAGTTCTGGCCGTCGACTACCATACGGAAGAGAGCCGCTTTATCCTGCGGTGATTTTCGGCACAGCCCGGAAATCGGACAGGCGTTCTACGTACCACGGTGGTTTACTTCGGCACTTCTGGGGAAGATCCAATCGGCATTGACACTGCCCTAATGGGGCTTGCCGCCCGTCGAGGCGTGGAGTTTCTTGTCCTCGGAGGCAAAGTGACGTGCGAACCAGTCGTTGAGACGCCGGCCCAGGTCGTCCCGGAACGCCGGACCCGGCTCGTCCTCAACGCTTTCCATGATGTCTCGGATCTGCTCCAACAACAGGTCATGGTCGGCCTTGTGCGGAATGAAGCCTTCGTAGCCTATGTCCCGCATTACCTTCTCCTCCAGCGCGAAATGGGCCTCGACAAGGGTATTGATCTCGGCCAGGAGGCCTCTGATCTCATCGGCCGCTCCGTCTCCGGCGAGGCGCTGCTGCACGTTGCCGATCGCATTGATCAGATTCTCGTGTTCGTAATCAACCGCAGGAAAGCCGATCTTGTATTCCTCTTTCCATTCGAGCAAAGCCATTTCGGGATCCTTGTCCTTTTCTTGGTCATTTACACGTTGAAAAGAGAAGGGAGCGGCCACAGAAGGTACCGATCCCACCCTCGGCGGGAGATCGGTTAAAGGTTACTCCGTCACGATGACCTTTCCTATCATTCCTTCCTGTTCCCAATGGGGGCCGCATAGATACGGGAATTCCCCCGCGCTCAGCATGGGCACGCTCCAGCCCTCATCGGGGAAGAAGCGGTCGCTTTCCTCCTTGCCGGCCTCTTTGAACCAGACGCTGTGGCTGGTGCGTTTGTCGACGTTGATGAAGTGGACCGCGGCTCCTTTTTTCACCACCAGCTGTTTGGGGCAGAAATTGTACTTGAAGGTCAACACGACGGCGATGCCGTCACCCATGGGCTTCTCGATATCGAGGCCCCTGTAGCGCTCCTGGGCTTCCGTGCAGACATCCGGCTGGGCCTGGGCAGGAGGCACCCAGAACATCACGCCATACGCCAACACCAAAGCGAATACCGAAATAATGCTCTTCATCCTTCCGATTTATGTTCGTATTTCTTTCCCAGTTCGTCCCGCCTTACTGCGCGCCTATCGCGGTCCCTGGGAGTTCGGGCGAGCCTACTTGCACCACGCTCCCTGTTCGACCCACCGCATGAGCAGCAAGGTGTTCGGGTGGTTCCCGGGTTCCCCCGGATCGATGCCCGGAGGCATGCGATTGCTGGTCAAGCGCTGATAGAGCGGGCTGTTTCCCGAGTCGTGTGGAATGACGATCGGCTTGCCATGCAGACCCTGCTTCTCGTTGGTTTCCGAGAACGCGCCTTTCATGATGCCCTCGTAGCTCAACATGTTGACCTCGTTGAAGCTCGGCGGGTCGCGGTGCGACTTGTGGCATTCAATGCAGGCCGCGCCGCCACCGAAGGCCTCCTTGTCCTTGAACAGCGGCAGCACCTTCGTGTTGAAGAAATCATCATTCTTGGCGCCGTCGTCGATCCATTTCTTGACCGTCATGATTTCGTCCGTATCGACCGCCTGAAAGAAGGGCACGCCCAAAGGCATCCGGTTGCTGTGCAGCTTCTGCACCAGAAGGCTTTTGCTGGGCTTGCCCGGAACGATCACCGGCCTCACCGGGTCCTCTGTGGCACCGCGCAGAATTCCCTCACAGGTTGACAGGTCAAGGCCGCGATAGCTCTTGGACGGATCGTTGGACGCGTGGCAAACAATGCAAGCCGCGCCTTCGCCGAGAGCATTCGGCGTGCGCATCAGGGTGGAGATGTAGTCATAGGTGATGGGGATGTCGCGCTGAAGGACCAGGGACTCCACGACCGCGTTATCACCCTCGATATTGAGCTTGCCCAGCTTCATGTCCAGATACATCTGGTGGGTGACACTGCCTTCCAGCTTCTCGCCCTGCTGGGCATGGGCCGTAGGCACGGCCTGCTGCCCGAGAACGAGGGCGAATATGGCCGTTGTAAGTATCTTTCCTGTTTTCACCGGTCAGCCTCCAAGTGTCTCGGGGGGGGGCAATGGGGTGCTTATATCGCTCGTGCTTTTCTCTGTGCCTGTGCCGGCACGGCCCCACCTTAATGGATAATTGCCGGTTGCAGCAATTCCATACATGGACAGGCCGTTATCTGGTGTCGGCAGGCGCGTTGGGATTAAACAACGGCTTCCCGCCGATGCGAAAATCCCCTATGGCCTTCTGGCCTTCGTCCGAGACCAGCCAGTCGATGAAGGTCTGTCCCATCTCCGCCTTTATATGTTTGTGGCGTTTTGGGTTGACCAGAATAACGCCGTAGAGGTTGAGCAGGCGCTTGTCGCCCTCGTAGGCGATGGCAAGGCCCTCTTTGTTGGCGAAGCTTAGCCATGTCCCGCGGTCGGCCAAGGTGTAGGCCCCCATGGCAGCAGCCGTGTTGAGGGTCGCACCCATGCCCGAGCCCGTCTCCCGATACCAGGTGCCGGATGCCGTCTTGACGTCGACACCGGCTTCGCGCCACAGCGCAAGTTCCTTCTTGTGCGTGCCACTGTCGTCGCCCCGGGAAACGAACGGCGCCGTGGCTGCGGCGATGCTCGACAGACCCTTCACGACATCGGAAACGCCTTTGATTTTTGCCGGATCGTTCTTGGGGCCGATGACGATGAAATCATTGTACATGACATCGAAACGCTTCACGCCGTAACCCTCGGAAACGAATTTCTCTTCGGATTTCCGGTGGTGGACGAACAGAACGTCGGCATCGCCGTTGCGGGCCAGCCGGATGGCCTGGCCGGTGCCGACCGCGACGACCCGGACCTCGATGCCGCTTTTCCTGGTGAACCGGGGAAGGATGTCCTTGAACAGCCCCGAATTTGCGGTCGATGTTGTCGAGGCGACGGTAATGTAACGGTCCCCGGCGTCCGCGACACCGCAGAGGCCCGCCACGATTACGGCAAACGCGACCGCCGACCAAACAGGTCTTTTCATCGTGCTTTCCCTTTTATTGGTCTTTGTGGGCATCGCAATCGGGACTCAAGGGGCGCTGGCGCCACCATAGAAGTTCGCCTTTCACGAAAGCTTGCGCCAAGTCGTTTTTTGGGTTGGTGAAGAGCTCTCCTGTCGGGGCCTGCTCCTTGAGGCGTCCGCGGTAGAGGAACAGGATATCGTCACTCAAGCGCCTTGCCTGGTTGAGATCGTGGGTGGTCATGATGATTTTCGTGCCGGCCAGATGGGCCATCTCGATCACCTCTTCCACCACGTGGGTCGCGGCGGGATCTAGGTTGGCCGTCGGCTCGTCGAGAAAGAGAATATCCGGCTTGAGCGCCAGGGCCCGGGCCAGGGCAAGGCGTTGTTGTTCGCCGAACGACAGCGACCGGGCCGGATGCTTGCTAAAACGGTTGAGCCCGACCTGACGGAGGCTTTCCTCAATAATCTCCCTGTGCCGCCGTTTCTCTACGCCGTAGACCCGAAGTGCATAGGCGATGTTCCCGGCCACAGAGCGGCGCAAGAGAACCGGACGCTGGAAAACCATAGCCTGTTTGCATTTCTGGGTGGTCTGGACGGCATGACATTCCACGCTTCCCGATGTCGGCTTGATCAGGCCGTGACAGAGCCTCATCAGAAGACTCTTTCCCGCACCGTTAGGGCCGACAATGAAGGTCTTCGTTCCATGGGAGAGGGAAAAGGAAATATCCTTGATCAGGCGCTTGCCCCCGATCTGATAACATAGGTTCTTTGTATGAAGTGGAAATATGGTGACCTGCCCGTGCATCAACGTTGCCACCTCCGCCCAACGGTTTGAAGGCTGTGGACGCCCATATTGATGCAAAGGGAGAGGAAGATCAGGACCAACCCCAACCCGAGGGCCAGGGGCAGGTCTCCCTTGCTGACCTCAAGCGCGATGGACGTGGTCATTACGCGGGTAACGTGATCGATATTTCCACCGACAATCATCACCGCGCCCACTTCGGCGCTGGCCCGCCCGAAACCGGCCAGATGGGCGGTCATCAGGCTGTAACGACCGTCCCACAACAGGGTCCAAACCGATTCCATGGTCGAGGCCCCGAGGGATTGAAGCTGCTCCTCGTACTCGTGCCAGAGGTCCTCGGTCACCTGTTGGGTCAGGGATGCGATGATCGGTATCACCAGAATGACCTGAGCAAGGATCATCGCGCCCGGGTTGAACAACAGCCCGAAAGTGCCGAACGGCCCTGACCGCGATAACAAAAGGTAGACCGCCAGACCGACAACGACGGGCGGCAGCCCCATCAGTGCGCTCATCAGGACAATAACCACTTTTCGGCCGGGGAAGCGGAGAAGCGCGAGTGCGGCGCCGAGCGGCAAGCCGATGATGGCGGCAATTGCCACGGCCGTGAGACTGACTCGGAGCGAAAGCAACACGATCTCGGTCAGGTCGCGGTCCATGGTCGCAACCAGTGTCAATGCGGTGGTAAGTGCATCGGAAAAATCAGTCACGATCTGCCTCGGTGATGGCTACGGTCACGCATCGTAGGTCAGTTCGCCCTTCCGGGCCAGTCCGATACCCCTCCAAGATCACAAGCCACCCCGGAATTTGCACGCGAATGCAATCCCATCAAAGTTGGAGAGGGAAACCGAAATATAGCCCAGCCGAGTGTCCTGGTTCAGCTTAATTCGCGCGTCATCGGCGACGTCGGGGCGAAAAATCCAGAGCGAGCCTTGGATGCGTGCTGATAGCCACGAGCGGTCACCTTGTGACGATTATGCAGCTTCGACTTCGGCCTCGACCCGTGCACCGTGGGCTAGTTCGGCCTGGCGCAGATCGTAGGCCTGCTGCATGGCGGTCCAGATACGGGCTCCGGTGCCGAGACCCCGGCCGATCCGCAGCGCCGTTTCGGGACTGATGCCCCTCTTGCCGGCAACGATCTCCTGAATCCTTTGCGGCGGGACGCGCAGCTTGAGAGCAAAGGCATTGGCGCTCAAACCACGCGTTTCCAACTCCTCTTTAAGGACGTTTCCGGGGTGGACCCCGTGAAAGGCCATGGTTTCCATGTCTATCCCCTATGGTAATCGGTAATTTCCACGTCGAAGGCATTGCCGTCCCGGAAGGTGAAGACTACGCGCCACGGCCCGTTGACGGTTATCGCCTGTCCCGCCCGGTCGCCGGACAGCTTGTGCAGACCGACCGATTTCAGGGGTGGAATCTCGTCCAGGCTGGCCGCCGCGTCAAGCAGTTGCAGCCGGGCCAGGGCCTTGTCCGCATCGAGGCCGGACCATTTCGACTTGCCGGTCTCGGCGAACCATCGCGTCTTCGCGTTCCCCCAGGAGCAAATCATCGCCTATCATGACACGCGGCGCATGGCATGCCAATCATGGCACTCCGGCTTTTGGGTCACCTTGTGTCGTCATCGGGCAGTAGATCATCGACCTGCACGCCGAGGGCTGCCGAAAGTTTCCGGTAGGCAGAGACGGAGCCCGGTTTCCGGCCGGTCTCGATCTCGACCAGGTAACTGCGGGAAACCCCAGCCCGGTCCGCCAGTTCCTGCGGCAACAAGCCGCGATGCTCTCGCCAGATGCGCACCGGATGTTCACCCGCGATGAGCCGAACCACCAAACCGCCCGGCAGATGGTCGGTACGGGCTTCCCCTTGGCCCAATGCCTCCTCGCGCGCCGCGGCGGCCACCAGGGCGGTGACGTCGTCGGCATCTTCGGCGGCGTCCAGCAGGCGTTTGAAATCAACACGCCGCAGGGTAATGGTGTCCCCGGTCTCGGCAATTGGATGAATAACGTTCATCGGTAGATCTCTCCTCTCTTGCCGACGCGGTCGACGACCATCCGGCCGGCGTCGAAATCCAGGCGGTAGACGGCTCGCCAATCCCCGTGCCGCAACCGGAATCCCGGATGATCGGTCATCTGCTTGGCGGCCGAATGTTTTCCCTTCGGGGCGTCGGCCACCTTTTGCAACTTTCCCAACAGCGTCTCGGCATCTTTCTGCGGCATCTTGCGGAAGGCCTTCACGGCCCCAGGGGAGACGATAAGTTGCATAATTAATTGTCGCTATAAGCGACTCCCTCGTCAAGAACTTTATGTCGCTATTAGCGACACGGCATGATGGATTTCTTCCTGGGTCACCTTGTGCCATTGCGTTTGCGATAGATGGCACGCGCCCTATAGAAGACGAACGGAACGAGGACGACAACCGTCAGCGCGTCGAGAAATTCCTGCTCGGTCCCGCCTCCGGACGGCGTTGTGGACGACGTCCTCGCAAAACTGAAGGCACTCCTCTTTGAGGAATGACACAAAATGAGGGTTTGCCGGGGAAAATGAATTACAGGCGGTTGGCGGCTTTCACCTCATTCATCCGTCAGTCGGCGTCCGTGGCAGCGTCCAACAGCATTTCCCGGAACAGCATCAGGAGCTCCCGGTCCAGGGCGTCCTTCATGTCCAACATGATGGCGAGAGCTTTTTCGGGCGGCACGGGATCCTTGTAGCAGCGCCGGTCGGTGAGAGCTCCGAAGATGTCGACGATGGTGGCCATGCGGGCCAAATCGTTCAGATCGGTGCCGGACAATCCCTTTGGATAACCGCTTCCGTCCAGTTTCTCATGATGCTGCGAGGCAATAGTAATGACCCCTTTGGGGATGTCGGGCGAATCTTCGAGACAGTGGATCGTCACATTGACGTGGCTCTTCATGACGTCCCATTCGCTTCCCTCCAATTTTCCCGGCTTGTTCAGGACCCCGCAGGGAATGGACATCTTGCCGATGTCGTGAACCAGGCCGCCGGTGGACAGGACCATCAGGTCGCCGCCTTCGATGCCGATGGTGTTTCCGAACAAGGACAGGAAGGTGGCGACCCGTAGCGAGTGGACATAGGAGTAATTGTCGTGTCCCCGGACGTTGCGCAGCAGGTCCTTGTATTGGTTGCTGGTCACCGCGGCAACCAGAGGTTCGCAGCTATCCTTGACCTCGCCGTAGGGCAGGGGCTTTCCCGCATCGATCAGATCTGGGATGGTATTGAAGATGGTGATCGTTTTTTTCAGTGCGCTCTGCTGCACCGGTTCGATCTTGTCCCATTCCTTCTCCGCCGCCCGGTTGACCTGGGCTGAGATCGACGACAGCAACTGGCTGAACTTTATGGGCTTGTTCAAGGTGATCGAGACGCCCATCCCCCGTGCGGACGGGAAGAACTCGACGCCGGTTTCCGCCGATGTGCAGATGACAGGGATTGCGGCCAGGGTATCGATGCCCCGAAAGGTTTGCAGAAGCTTGAGGCCTCCGTCGGGGGGGACCCATTCGTCGAGGATGACCACGTCCGGCGGTTGGGACGCCATGTCTTCGAGGGCCTGGATGCTGTCTCCGTAACCGACCACGTCGTAGAACGCGGCCAGCGCACCAGCCAACGCGTCCCGGTGTGTGGAATCACCGTCGACGACGGCGACGGGAGGCTTATGGGCCGTGTTGCCGAATTCCTTCATGGCGCGGCCGTCCTGTCTCTGGCTCAGGGGCCATTATTGGCACAAGACTCGTTTGTGGTCATTCGTCCAAAAGAATGGCGCCCCGTTTCTCGTCGTCCTTCCGCCGCAGGTCTTCCGGGCGCTCCTCCCTATGGCGCCGCCGGTCGGGGCCGAAGTATTTTGGCGCGTCAATGAAAGGCCGGCGTTTGTCGATCACCGCCGCGAGTCTCTCGTAAAGAGTCTTTGCCGAAACGGGTTTGGCCACGAATTCATCGATGCCGGCGTCACGGGCCTTCTGGACGTAGGCCTCTTCGGTGTAGGAACTGATGACGATCACCGGGGTGCTGCGGTCGATTCCGGCTTCGCCGGATCGGATACGCTCCACGAAATCAATCCCGGTCATAGGGGCCATGTCGATCCCGGTTATAGGGGTCATGCTGATCCCAGTCAGAATGATGTCGGGAACGGTGCCTCCCATCTCATGCAGTGCCTGCTCGCCGTCGTTGGCGGTGGCGACGTAGCGGACACCGAGGGTTTTGAGAACGCCTGTCAACAAGCTCCGCATATGCTCGTTCTTGTCGACGAGAAGTATGCGCACGTTCTCAAGATTATAGGACTGCGACCAATACATAACTCCGACCCGCTTTGGACGTTGCTCTCCAAAAACACCTTAGCCATTATACCTTACTCTAGAGAACATTCGAAGCGAAGCCCAACCTTGGCGGGAAAATTCTTTCTCGGACGAGGGGGGCTCGAGTCAATTTTCAACGTCACTCTTTGACCTGCCGTGGTTGGACGTCACTCCTGAATTCATCGGGTCTTATTTCCGCAAAGTGCCGCCGGTCGCTTTCTCGACGGCCGCGACCACCTTGGCGGCAACGGCATCGATGTCGGCGTCGGTCAGTGTCGCCTCGGTCGGTTGCAGCACCACGTTGACGGCGACCGATTTCCGGTCTTCGCCCAGGCTTTCACTCGCAAAGACATCGAAGACCCGGACTTCGTCGATCAATGTCTTATCGGCAGTTCGTGCGGCCCGGATGATGGCTTCGGCCTCCACCGCGCCATCCACAACGAAGGCGAAATCGCGTTCCACGGGCTGGAGGGCCGACAGGACCAGGTGCGCCCGCGCAGCCCCTTTCCGAACTTTCGCTTTGGGAAGGACATCAAGCCGGATCTCGAACCCGGTCACCGGTCCCGCCACGCCCATGGCCTTCAGGACCCGGGGGTGGATTTCACCGAAGGCGGCAAGGATATTCTTGGGTCCCAATCGCAGGACGCCGGATCGTCCCGGATGAAAATATTCCGGCGCTTCCGCCGCCACCTGCAGGCTGCCGACCGGAACGCCCACGGCCTCCAGCACGGCCAGCGCATCCGCCTTGGCATCGAAAACATCAACCGTCCGCGGCGGTTTCGCCCAGTTGCGGTGCCCGGTGCGGCCCGACCGGATCCCCGTCGCTGCCATCGACTGGCCTTCGGGCGTGTCGTCGGCGAACTGCGGCCCCACCTCAAACAGGGCTGCGTCCTTGAGGCCGCGATCCGCATTGCGCCCCGCGGCGGCGACCAGGTTGGGCAGCAGGGAGGGGCGCATCATATCGAGGTCGCTGCTGATCGGGTTGACCAGCCGCAGATCTTCGGACCCGCCTCCGAACAGGCGTGCCTGGGCTTCGGGCAGGAAGGAATACGTCACGGCTTCGACCATGCCCCGGCCGGCCAGGGTGCGCCGCGCCATGGCACGGCGTCTCAGGGCCGGAGGCAGCGCCGGCTCTGGGAGGTTTTGGACGCGCGAGAAGGGCACGGCAGGCACCTTGTCATAGCCCAAAAGCCGGACCACCTCTTCCACGATGCAGGCCTCGCCCTCGATGTCGTGTCGCCAGGACGGGGCGACGACGTCCAGGGTGGTCCCAACGTCCGCGACTTCGAATCCGAGGGTCTTTAGGGTGCGGACCTGGTCCGCCTTCGACACCTCGACCCCGCCCAGCGTTGCCACGCGCTCGGGCCGGAAGGTGATGGCCTTGCGCCAGTCCGGTTCTGTCCCGGCAATCACCAAGTCCGAAGCCTCGCCGCCGCAAAGCTCCTGAATCAGGCGAGTGGTGATGTGAGCGGCATCGACCAGGAACGCCGGGTCGACGCCGCGCTCGAAGCGGTAACGGGAGTCCGATTGCAGATTGAGCTTGCGCCCGGTGGTGGCGGTGCGGATGGGGTCGAAGTAGGCGATCTCGAGGAAAACGTCGGTCGTGGCCCCGGCACACCCCGAGTTCTCACCGCCCATGACCCCGGCGATGGCCTCGGCCCGGGTGTCGCCGGCGATCACCGTCATGGTCCCGTCGAGCGTGTAGTCCTTGCCGTCGAGAGCCGGCAGCATCTCGCCGTTCTTCGCCAGCCGGACATGGAAGTCGCCCTCCACCTTGGCGATGTCGAACACATGCAGCGGTCGGCAGAGGTCGATGTTGATATAGTTGGTGATGTCCACCAGGGACGAGATGGGCCGCAGCCCGATAGCCAGCAACCGGTCCTGGAGCCATTTGGGGCTGGGGTCATTCTTGACGCCCCGGATATAGCGCCCGACGAAATAAGGGCAGGCATCTTCCGTGCCGTCGCTGAGATCGAGGTGAACGGCCCGGGGGCTTTCGAAGGTGCTGCCGACAGGCGAGGTGTCCAGGGGCTTCAGGGTTCCAAATCCGGCTGCCGCCAGGTCCCGTGCCACGCCACGCACGCCCAGGCAGTCGCCCCGGTTGGGGGTGATCGCAATGTCGATCACTGGGTCGTCGAGCCCCATGGCCTCGATCGCCCGGGCCCCGATTTCGGCATCGTCGGGCAATTCGACGATGCCGGTGTGTTCGTCCGACAGGGCCATCTCGCGCTCGGACAGCAGCATGCCACAGCTTTCCACGCCGCGGATCGTGGCCTTTTTCAGGGTGAAGTCGATTCCCGGAACATATTGGCCCTCGCGGGCGAAGACACCCTTCATGCCGGCCCGCGCATTGGATGCGCCGCAGACGACCCGGAACGTTTCCTCGCCCACATCCACCGTGCACAGGCGCAGCTTGTCGGCATCCGGGTGCGGCTCGCATTCGGTCACATGCCCGACGACGAACCCGCCGAGATCGGCGCCCCGGTCCTCGACGCTTTCCAGCTCGAGGCCGATTATGGTCAGAGCATCGGTGATCTCGGTCAGCGTTGCATCGGTTTCGAGATGCTGTTTCAGCCAGTTCAGCGTGAACTTCATCAGCCTATCCCCCCCACCATGCTGGGGACGTCGAGTGCCGAGAATCCGAAATGCCGAAGCCAGCGCAGGTCCGATTCATAGAAGGTCCGGAGGTCCGGAATGCCGTATTTGAGCATCGCCAGACGTTCGATTCCCATACCGAAGGCGAAGCCCTGGTATTCGGTGGCGTCGATGCCGCAATTCTCGAGCACCTTGGGATTGACCATGCCGCAGCCCAGGATCTCCAGCCAGTCGTCGCCGTGTCCGATGCGGAAGGCGCCGCCTTCCCGTGTGCAGCCGATGTCGACTTCGGCCGACGGTTCGGTGAAGGGGAAGTAACTGGGCCGGAAGCGCACCGGCAGGTCGTCGACGTCGAAGAACGCGCGGCAGAACTCGATCAGGCAGCCCTTGAGATGTCCGAAATGGCTGGCCTTGTCGACCACCAACCCCTCGACCTGGTGGAACATGGGTGAATGGGTGGCATCGTAATCGCAGCGGTAGGTGCGGCCCGGCGCGATGATGCGCAACGGCGGTTCGGCGTTCTGCATGGTGCGGATCTGCACCGGCGAGGTGTGGGTGCGCAGCACCATGCGGTGCCCGTTCTTCTCTCCGGGAAGGTAGAACGTGTCATGCTCTTGGCGGGCCGGGTGTTCAGGGGGAATGTTCAGTGCCGTGAAGTTGTACCAGTCCTCTTCGATGTTGGGGCCTTCGGCGACGATGAACCCCATCTCGCCCAGGATGGCGGTAACCTCGTCCATGGTCTGGCTGATGGGATGGACGAAACCCTTCGCCTGTTCGCGCACCGGCAGAGTGACGTCCACCTTTTCCGACATCAGCCGGGCCTCGAGGTCGGCGTCGGCCAACCTCTCCTTGGCGGCCTCGATGGCGTCGGCGACTTGCGCTTTGAGGGCATTGAAGGCCTGGCCGGCTGCTTTGCGGTCTTCCGGCGCCATGCCGCCGAGGCTTTTCATGAGCCCGCTGATCGATCCTTTCTTGCCCAGAAGCGCCACGCGGACGGCTTCCAGAGCATCGAGCCCTTCAGCGGTCGCCACGCGGGTCAGGGCCTCGTCTCGGATCTGGTCCAGGTCATTATTCATGCCTTTGGTATTCCCTTACAAACGGCAAAGGGGAACACGCCCCCAGGGCGGCTCCCCAATCCAAAAACTTCGAAGTTACGCGAAGCGTTACGTGGCGAGAGCGGCCTGGGCCTGTTCCACCAAGCTCTTAAACGCGTCGGGCTCGCGGACCGCCAAGTCCGACAGGACCTTGCGGTCGAGTTCGATTCCGGCCTTGTCGAGACCGTTCATGAACCGCGAGTAAGTCAGCCCATACAGACGCGCCCCGGCGTTGATGCGCTGGATCCACAGGCGGCGGAACTGGCGCTTCTTGGTCCGGCGGTCACGGTAGGCGTATTGCAGGCCCTTCTCCGTGCGTTCGACGGCGACCCTGAAGACGTTCTTATTGCGCCCCTGGTAGCCCTTGGCGCGGGCGGTGATCTTCTTGTGACGGGCGTGAGTGGTGGTGCCCCGTTTGACGCGTGCCATGTCTCAGCCCTCCCTCAACCGTTCGGCATGTAGGATTTGACGATGCGGGCGTCTGAGTCACAGAGGATCATGGTCCCCCGTGCTTGACGGATCATCTTGTTGGGGCGCTTGCGCATACCGTGCTGCTTGTAGCCGACGTTGGCGCGCACCTTACCCGAAGCGGTGAGCCGGAAGCGCTTCTTGGCGCTCGACTTGGTCTTCATCTTGGGCATTTCACGGTCCTTTCTTTTGCATCTTTTTTGGTCGCGTGTTCGGGGCGCATGGGCATGCCCTTTCGGCCCATGCCGCCCGGGAAGCGGGGGTTATAGCGGCAAAGCCAAGTCATTGCAAGGCGACGGACCCCTCATCGGCGTCAGTTGGGCGCGTCCCACCTCGTCAATTCCGGCTACACGGTGGTCGAGGCCAAAATCCGCGAATTCGTCGACCTGCGGCAGGAGGAGGTGGATTATCTTGCCTGAGCACCGGCCGGAACCTCTAATCCAGGCTGGAACCTCTAATCCAGGCCGGAACCTCTAATCCAGGAAAGCGTCGATTTCCGACTGGTCCATGGTCTTTTCGCTGCCGTGGATGATGCCCGACGCATGGTCCATCAGCCGCTGGAGCATTCGTGACGAGGCCGATGCGCTCACTTGGACGAGTTCCATATCGCCGGCCTCCAGCTGTTTTCCCAGGCGAGTGATCGTCGCCTGCACGAGGTTGCTCATCTGGCTAACCGTCGTTTCAAACGGTTCGCGGTATTTCCGCGGCACGTGGGGGTAGACCTCGACGGCCAACTCCTTGTCGGCGATGTTCGAGTCGGCGAAATGCTCCCGGTAGGTCTTGGGCCGCCATTCCTTCGCTTCTTCGAGGATTTCCGGCATCATCGGCACCATCTCCAGCGTCATGACGATCTCGTTGAAAAGGTTGAGATAGTCTGTCGCCAAAAGCGTATTTTCGTTGATGTTGGTGTCCCTGACCTTTTCCTGGCAGGCGAGGAATGCCGCCTGTTCCTCTTCGGTCATTCCTTCAAGCACCGCGCGATCGTTCATGCCGTCCCGTCCCGATCATTCGAAACCATCTCCGGTAGCATAGAATCCGGAGCCGGGTTCGCCAAGCCGAACACTTCGAGGATGTCCGAACCATTGGGAAACGCTTGTATAACCGGTGGAAATTCGGCATTCTTCCGGCCTCTCGTCAGAGCCTGGAAAAGAAGCGCGGCCATGAACGACAAGCGCGTATACATTTACGATTCGACCCTGCGTGATGGAGCCCAGACCCAGGGCATCGATTTTAGTGCTGCCGATAAGGAAGCCATCGCCGTCGAACTCGACAATCTGGGCGTCGACTACGTCGAGGGCGGTTGGCCCGGGGCCAACGCCACCGACGACGCCTTCTTCGCCAATCCGCCTAAGCTCCACCGGACCCGGCTGAGCACCTTCGGCATGACGCGGCGCGCGGGCCGGAGTGCGGCCAACGATCCCGGTCTCAACGGGATCTTGGGGACGGCCGCCCGCACGGCCTGCATCTTCGGCAAGACCTGGGATTTTCAGGTCGAGGTCGCGCTCGGAATTGAACTCGAAGAGAATGTCGCCATGATCGCCGACAGCATCCGCCACGCGACAACCCGGGTGGATGAGGTCCTGTTCGACTGCGAACATTTCTTCGACGGCTACAAGTCCAACCGGGACTATGCCCTTCAATGCGCCAAGGCGGCCTATGAGGCCGGTGCGCTCTGGGTGGTGTTGTGCGACACCAACGGCGGCACCCTTACCCACGAAATGGAGGATATCGTCGACGACGTGATCAAGCACATTCCCGGCAATCGCCTGGGGGTCCATTGCCATGACGACACGGGCAATGCGGTCGCCAACAGCCTGGCTGCGGTCCGCTGCGGGGTGCGCCAGGTCCAAGGCGCGTTGAACGGTCTGGGCGAGCGCTGCGGCAACGCCAACCTGATCTCGATCATCCCGTCCCTGATGCTGAAGATGGGTTTAGAGACCGGCATCACGGCGACGGATCTCACCCGTCTGACCCATGTCTCACGGGTCATCGACGAACGGCTCAACCGGGCTCCGTCCCGCAGCGCGCCTTATGTCGGCGCGTCCGCCTTCGCTCATAAGGGCGGGGTCCATGCCTCGGGGGTCGAGAAGGACCCCCGCTGCTACGAACACATCGCGCCGGAATTGGTGGGCAATCACCGCCACATCGTGGTCTCGGAGCAATCGGGCCGGTCCAACATCCTAGCCAGGTTCCGGGATATCGGGATCGACGTCGACGCCAAGGACCCCAAGGTCGCCCAGTTGGTCGACGCGGTGAAAGAGCAGGAATTCTGCGGCTATGCCTACGACGGGGCCGAGGCCAGTTTCGAGCTTCTGGCTCGCCGGGCGCTGGGCGAGGTTCCCGACTATTTCCACTGCCGCAGCTTCCGCGTCATCGACGAACGGCGCTGGAACGACAAGGACGAACTGATTACCATGTCGGAAGCAACGGTGAAGCTTGAGGTCAAGGGCGGGCTTTACATGACCGTGGCCGAGGGCAACGGTCCGGTCAACGCGCTCGACAACGCGCTTCGCAAACTCCTCAAGCGCAGCTATCCGCAGCTCGACGACATGCGCCTCGTCGATTTCAAGGTCCGGATACTGACGTCCGGCGACGGCACCGAAGCGGTGACCCGGGTGATGATCGAATCGGCCAACGGGCAGGGAGACCATTGGAATACGGTCGGCGTGTCGGAGAACATTATCGACGCCTCCTACGCCGCCCTTCGCGACAGCATCGTCTACAAGTTGTTCCGCGACGGGGGCGGCGGGACGCCCGCGAAGAAAGACTGATGCCGGCCCCCGAAACGGCGGCACCGGCGGGCGACGGACCCGCGATCATCCTGGTCGATCCCCAGATGGGCGAGAACATCGGCATGGTGGCCCGGGCCATGTGGAATTGCGGCCTGGACGACCTCCGTCTGGTCCGGCCGCGCGACGGCTGGCCCAACCCACGGGCGATGTCCGCCGCCTCTGGAGCCACGCCGGTCCTGGACAAGGTGCGCCTGTTCGAGACCACGGCCGAGGCCGTGGCCGACCTGAGACGCATCTACGCCACCACCGCCCGGGACCGCCACATGACCAAGGGCGTGGTGACGCCGCGCCGGGCCGCCGAAGAGATGCAGGCCGCCGCCCGCCGGGGAGCCCGCGCCGGCGTGATCTTCGGCAAGGAGGCTTGGGGCCTGAACAACGACGACGTGACCCTGGCTGATGCCGTCCTCATGGTGCCGCTCAATCCTGAGTTCACCTCCCTCAACCTGGCCCAGGCCGTGCTTTTGGTGGGGTACGAGTGGTATCAAATGGCCGCAGGCAAACCGGGCCACGGGCTCACGGTTCCGGGCAAAACACGGCTCGCCACCAAGGAGGAACTGATCGGGTTTTTCGAACATCTGGAGGACGAGCTGGACGACTGCGGCTTCCTCCACGTGAAGGAGAAGCGGCCGACCATGGTCCGCAACATCCGCAACCTGTTCCAGCGGGCACAACTGACCGAACAGGAGATCCGGACGCTCCGCGGGATCGTCGCCGGCCTGGCCGGACGAGGCATGCGACGCAAATCGGACTGAAGATCAGACCCGGCGGAGACTGCGCGCACCGATCAGGGCCGCCACGCCGAGAAAGAAGGAAACCGGCACATTCCAGGATGGTATCGACATCCCCAGAAGGGTCCCGCTGCCCTGGTCGCAGGGGGGCCGTTCCGCAGGCCGTTCGAGATCGGCCATCATCTGTTCCAGGGTGAAGTCGGTCACCACCTCCGCGGAACATGATGCCGTCCACCAATGCTGTTCCACGCCGACGTGATAGGCAGCGATTCCGGAATTGACCAGAAAGGCGAGCCCGCAGAGCGTGATCATCCAGACCTTGGCCCGGCCGGAGACCGGAAGCACCATGACGAGCACCGCCAGAAGACCCGCCAGCGCGAAGGGGAACCGCTGGTAAATGCAGAGATCGCAGGGTCGAAGATCGAACCCATACTGGGCTGTCAGCGCGAACCCCAAGGCCGCGACCGAAGCCCCGAGCACCGCCAGCGGTATAAGCCGTTCGTTTGCCATGGCGTCCACAATAGTCACCCGCGTGTTTTGCTGGATTCTCACGTCAAGTGCAACACTGACGTGTCGGCAACATGTGATTATTTTGCTGGATTCTCACGTCAAGCGCAACACTGACGTGTCGGTGTGTCGGCAACATACGATCCATCCGGTTTGGAACGGGGCTCAAAAGGAGGGCCTCAATGAGACGGACAGAAGTGTTGCACTTCGTTTGAGAATTAATACCAAGGTGCGGTGATAATGACCGCACCTTGGTATAAGCCGAGAAGCTCCGTGACGCGGGGTATTCCATGAATCGCCCTTTATTTCAAGAAGGTAGATCAGTTTCTCACGACCCGTTCTTCATTAAGTGTTGCAAAAAAACAAGGCTCTCGGTATATAGTGTTGTAGTCCTACAATTCCTGCAGTGAACAGTGTTGAAATCTTGCAATACACATGCTGCAAGTGTTGAAAACTTACCGCTGAGGCCGGCTATGACTGTTTTGGCCAGATCGACGCGCATGAGCCCCCTCCCCGGCAACGGGGTGACG
>PIVK01000220.1 GCA_003354135.1 Rhodospirillales bacterium | reverse complement strand
CTCTCTCTCTTGCTCTCTCTCTCTCTCTCTCTCTCTCTCTCTCTCTCTCTCTCTCTCTCTCTCTCTCTCTCTCTCTCTCTCTCTCTCTCTCTCTCTCTCCATACATATATAGTTTTGACATTTAAGTTCAAAATCAAGGTCACCCCTTTTCAAATGGTGAATATCATGGAAATCATAGCTGATAGAGCTATGGTTTGTAATAAGCAGTAATATAAATTCATGTTATAAATTATTCAATCTCAGACTGTCTAATTTTGCAAAAGACATACCAGTTAGAAATAAGAATAACTTTGAAAATTCCTCTTGTCTAAACATTAATTGAAGTAACACTAACATATCACCATTAACAAAAGAAAGTTCATGAAAAAAATTTGCCTGAGGGAGGAGTAGAACTCACGACCATTGGATATGTAGTCAAACTCTCTGCGTCTGTACCTACTTTGAAAGCTTACTGAAGTCAAGTTTAAAATGCAATATAATTAAGATGTTACTAGATGCAATCACTTGTGAAACCCAACACAGCATAAAGCATTAGTGCTGACATCTGGGGGGTGTATTTAGGTTCATTTTTCTCAAAATCAAGGTCACCCCTTTTTAAAGGGTGAATATCATGGAAATCATAGCTGATAGAGCTATGGTTTGTAACTAAGATGTTACTAGATGGAATCACTTGTGAAACTCAGCACAGCATGAAGCATTTGTGCTGACATTTGGGGGGTGTATTTAGGTTCATTTAAGTTCAAAATCAAGGTCACCCCTTTTCAAATGGTGAATATCATGGAAATCATAGCTGATAGAGCTATGGATTGTAATAAGCAGTAATATAAATTCATTTTATAAATTATTCATTTTAATTCAACACAGAATAGGGCATTAGTGATGACATCTGTGGATGTATTTAGGTTCATTTTTCTCAAAATATTAATGAACTAAGAGAGTGCAAAACCTACAGTATGTCAGGAATGATGAACCAGCTGCTGTCTGTAATGACCTTGTCCTACCAAATTCATTCATAGTGAAAAATAATGCATGTTAGCAGATTGGTAGTGATTTGTCATATGCATTGAATATAAATAACAGCCATACCTGCTACTATCAATTAATCTATCACTTTGATTTTTAATTTTTTGTTATCTAAGCTGGAAACAGGGCTTGCTGGTGTGCTCTCTCTCTCTCTCTCTCTCTCTCTCTCTCTCTCTCTCTCTTTCCTTCTCCCCCTGTTCCCCTCCCCTTCCTTTTCTCTTTCCCTCTCTTCCCCTCTTTATCTTTTTTGTTTGCATATATCGTTTTCTTATCCATCCTTTCTCCCCCTCCTCCCCTCATTCCCCCCTCCTCTTCCTCTTTTTCTCCTTTTCCTCTTTTTTTCC
>PIVK01000219.1 GCA_003354135.1 Rhodospirillales bacterium | reverse complement strand
GTGAATGGCAAATAAAAGTCAACTGCAGGCTTCTATTTTTCAGTCCAGATCCAACCATACCCAGGGCCAGTCCCAATGGAGAATTACATTATAAAGAATTTTGGGTTAGATGCAGATTTTAACCAGTCGTCTCCTGCTGCCAGCAAACATATGTCATGCAAATCCGTTTGGGGTTGACCCCCACTTTGTGAATGGTAAATAAAAGCCAATGGCAGGCTTCTATTTTTCAGTCCAGATCCAACCATACACAGGGCCAATCCCAATGGAGAATTATATTATAACAAATTCTGGGTTAGATACAGATTTTAACCTGTCGTCTCCTGCTGCCAGCTAACCAATTTCATGCAAATCCATTTGGGTTCAACCCCCACCTTGAGAATGGCAAATAAAAGTCAACATCAGGCTTTTATTTTTCAGTACAGATCCAACCATACACAGGGCCAATCCCAATGGCGAATTATATTATAAAGAATTTTGGGTTAGATACAGATTTTAACCTGTCATCTCCTGCTGCCAGCTAACAAATTTCATGCAAATCCATTTGGGTTCAACCCCCACCTTGTGAATGGCAAATAAAAGTCAACAGCAGGCTTCTATTTTTCAGTCCAGATCCAACCATACATAGGGCCATTCCCAATGGAGAATTACATTATAAAGAATTTTGGGTTAAATTCAGATTTTATCCAGTCTTCTCCTGCTGCCAGCTAACAAATTTCATGCAAATCAATTTGGTGTCGACCCCCACCTTGTGAATGGCAAATAAAAGTCAACTGCAGGCTTCTATTTTTCAGTCCAGATCCAACCATACATAGGGCCATTCCCAATGGAGAATTACATTATAAAGAATTTTGGGTTAGATTCAGATTTTGTCCAATCGTCTCCTGCTGCAAGCTAACAAATTTCATGCAAATCCATTTGGGGTTGACCCCCATCTTGAGAATGGCAAATAAAAGTCAACAGCAGGCTTCTATTTTTCAGTACAGATCCAACCATGAACAGGGCGAGTCCCAAAGGAGAATTACATTACGTGTATAAATAATTTTGGGATAGATTCAGATTTTATCCAGTCGTCTCCTGCTGCCAGCTAATGGCAAATAAAAGTCAATGGCAGGCTTCTATTTTTCATTCCAGATCCAACCATACCAGGGCCAGTCCCAATGGAGAATTACATTTTAAAGAATTTTGGGTTAGATGCAGATTTTAACCGGTCATCTCCTGCTACCAGCTAACAAATTTCATGCAAATCCATTTGGTGTCGAACCCCACCTTGTGAATGGCAAATAAAAGTCAACCGCAGGCTTCTATTTTTCAGTCCAGATCCAACCAACCATACACAGGGCCAGTCCCAATGGAAAATTACATTATAAAGAAT
>PIVK01000218.1 GCA_003354135.1 Rhodospirillales bacterium | reverse complement strand
TATCGGAAGTGCGGACGGGCTACGGTTTCTTGGTGGAAGTATATTTCCGATTGCGCGACAGCAAAGGACGGAATTGGCGTGCTTCCTTACGGGGCAAAGAGAGGGAGACCGGTGAGGAACTCAAATATAGTCATCCCATTGCCGAGGGAGCTTGGCTGCCAAGTCCACCACCCGATGATCGCGTCGCCTGTGACCGTTTCATTGTCCGCCCTCCCCGTAATCCGGGCTCTGGAACCTACGACCTCTATTGGGCGCTGGTAGATGTCGCAACCGACACGGTGTGGAAAAAGATCCCTGTTGCCGTCGACAACTGGGCGCATGTCGGAGTCATCCACTTTACGGAGACCGCACCTCGGAGAGTTGCGGGACTTACACCGAAAAGCACGGTGTGTCATTTGCCGACTGGAGGGGATTCTCTCTGGTGACGAAAGCCGTCTCCTCAACGAAAGTCTCCGCTACTGTCGTCGATCCGTCCCTCAAGGCGGAAAGGAAACCCGCATCGCCGTCTTTGATCACTCCGTTATTGACGACGCTTCCGTTGCGAACCCTGGTTGCCGGCGGGGACGTGATGCTGGGGCGTGACCTACCCGGGCACGCCGCCGCATTCGGAAGGGAAGCGATCATCGGCGATCTCCCTCCGTTGCTTTCCTCGGCAGATATCACTCTCGTCAATACCCGGTGGTCGCCGTCGTAGCGCTCGACAATCCGGTGGAAGGTCTTCCAGGGCAGAAAATCTATAAGCTGGGAAAACAGAGGCTTGCCGATATACATCTTGGGCTCCAGGCATGTGGAAAACATGAGCCCGAACCTGCCAGAATGGCACAAACGCGTTCAAGTCGGAGACAACAATTTTCGCTCTGGAACCCGCGGAAATCACGGTTCTCAGCATGTCACCCTCTCAGTTAACCGGACAGCAGTTACTCCTTTTCTCAAATCGTAATGCTGACCTGAAGAGGCCCATCAACTCCCGTCAGAAAATGACCACACCGTACTTTCCGGTATAAGTCCCGCAACTCCCCGAGGTGCGGTCTCCGTAAAGTGGATGACTCCGACATGCGCCCAGTTGTCGACGGCAACAGGGATCTTTTTCCACACCGTGCCGGTTGCTACATCTACCAGCGCCCAATAGAGGTCGTAGGTTCCAGAGCCCGGATTACGGGGAGGGCGGACAATGAAACGGTCACAGGCAACGCGATCATCGGGTGGTGGACTTGGCAGCCAAGCTCCCTCGGCAATGGGATGACGATATTTGAATTCCTCACCGGTCTCCCTCTCTTTGCCCCGTAAGGAAGCACGCCAATTCCGTCCTTTGCTGTCGCGCAATCGGAAATATACTTCCACCAAGAAACCGTAGCCCGTCCGCACTTCCGATA
>PIVK01000217.1 GCA_003354135.1 Rhodospirillales bacterium | reverse complement strand
TTGGTTTGGTGTGTAAACACCAAAGCATTGTTTTCACTCAGTTTGTTATTGGTTTGGTGTGTCAACACCAAAGCATTGTTTTCACTCAGTTTGTTATTGGCTCGGATTTGCCAAAATCCGAGACTATGAAATTACTCCAGTTGTTTCTTTCTTTCTTTCTTTGTTTCTTTGTTTCTTGGTTTCTTCCCCCCCAAAATTTGTCCGGGCCATCAAATCCACACTGTTTGACCTAGGAAGCCCAAGTTTGGCATACTGGTAGACCCCCACCCAAAGTTATGCATATTGAAATTTTTTGGCACTCAGCAGATTACAACCCATCCAAAATGGCCGCCAAAGTTTCAATTTTGTCCGGAGCACCAAATCAACACTGTTTGATCCCGGTGAACCAAACCTGGCAAAATGGGTCACTCTTGACCCAAAGTTGTGCATACTGAAATTTTTCAGCACTCAGCCAATTCTAACCCATCCAAAATGGCCACCAAAATTTTAATTATGTCATAAAAATCAACAAATCACTTGTGTTTGCTCTGAAAGGCCTCGGATCAGTATTTTGGTAAATTCAGAACCATGTTTGCCCATGTCAATCAATGTTGGGTGGGGGTAGGGTGTTTGTACTTGTCTGTCTGTTTCTATGTCCTTTGAGCATTCTATGTTGTCCGGAGCATCAAATCCACACCATTTGTTCCCAGTGGACCAAACATGGCATGATTGCAACCCCTGACCTAAAGTTGTGCATATTCATTTTTTTGGCACTCAGCTAAGTCCAACCCATCCAAAATGGCCACCGATGTTTTATTTTGTCTGGAGCATCAAATCGACACTGTTTGGTTCCAGTGTACCAAACCTGGCAAAATGGGTCACTCCTGACCCAAAGTTGTGCATACTAAAAAATTTCGGCACTCAACACAATTCTAACCCATCCAAAATGGCCGCCGAAATTTTAACTATGTCATCAAAATAAACAAATCACTTGTGTTTGCTGTAAAAGGCCTCAGATCAGTATTTTGGTAAATTCACGCCATGTTTGCCCATGTCAACCAATGTTGAATGTGTAGGGTGTTTGTGCTTGTCTGTTTGTCTGTTTCTATGTCCTACCATCAAATCAATATTACCAGAGCCAGGTGTATACATATGACCACATATGACAGCACATAATCAGGTTGGGAAAGAATCTAGTCAAATATTGTTGAACAGATCCATAGTCAAGGTTCTGGTAGAATATGGATAAATAGTGCCAAACATCACTAGGATTTGATATAATAAGGCAGAACATGGTCAAACATGATCCGAGCCAGTTGATTCTTCAGGATCAACAGCCCTAGTTATGTAAAGGCATCACTAACCATAAAAGGGGCAAAAATAAATATGATTACA
>PIVK01000039.1 GCA_003354135.1 Rhodospirillales bacterium | reverse complement strand
CAATTTTGAGATCGGCAGGTACGAGGTGACGTGGGACGATTACATGAAGTGCGTTGACGATGGCGGGTGCGTCTTGCCTACCGATGACGGCTTCGGCAAGGGCACCCGGCCGGTGACCAGTGTCAGTTGGGACGCCGTCACCACCGAATATATCCCGTGGCTGAACGCCAGAACCGGGCTCACTTACCACTTGCCCAGCGAATCCGAATGGGAATACGTGGCCCGTGCCGGGTCCAACACGGTCTATCCGGGGGGCTCGGACGTCGGTGGGGTGGGAGGCGAAGCTAAAGCTAACTGTAACAACACAGATTGCGGTGATGATTTTGACAACAAAACGGCCCCGGTGGGCAGCTTTGACGCCAACGCCTTTAGCGTGTACGACATGATCGGCAATGTGTACGAATGGGTCGAGGATTTGTATGCTGCCGGCGACACCAAACGTGTTCTTCGCGGCGGTTCGTTCTCCAACAGCGCGGAACACGTTCGTTCGGCCAACCGCGGCTCAGCCCCCCCGAACTCGGAGATCCCTCTTGTCGGATTCCGGCTCGCCAGGACGATCCCGTGATAGCGGGATCGTTACCTTTTTCGCAACTGTCCAGGAACCTGAGGTGTTTCTCAGGCTGTACGGAGGCGGTGTATCACTGAAATTCAACAGTAGCTTCGGCGAACCCGTTGATTTTTCGCATTCAAAGCACGATTGACATAACCCGAGTCATTGCCGTGACTCGGGTTATGTCGTGAGGTGTCCTCTATTTCACAAAGGATAAAGCGGGTTCACACGACAAATCGGACCCATCTTATGGTTCCGATTTGTCGCGATCCTCTTGTCTCTAGCGGCGCTCGCCGAACAGACGAAGCAGCATCATGAACAGGTTAATGAAGTCGAGATACAGGCTGACCGCACCCATAACGGCCTTCTTGGTCATCACTTCGCGCCCGTCGGATTCCAGGTAGATCGACTTGATCTTCTGGGTGTCGTAGGCGGTAAGGCCGACGAACACCAGCACGCCGATCACCGAGATCCCGAAGTGGAGCGCCGAACTCTGCAGGAAGATGTTGACGACCATCGCAATGACGATGCCGATCAGTCCCATCACCAGGAAGGAGCGGAAGCCCGACAGGTCCCGCTTGGTGGTATAGCCGTAGAGGCTCATACCGGCGAAGGTGCCTGCGGTGATAAAGAAGACCCGGGCGATGGAAGCGCCGGTGAAGGCGAGGAAGATGTGGGCCATGGACAACCCCATCACCGCCGCGAACCCCCAGAACACCATCTGCAGGGTCGAGGCCTTCATCCGCTGGACGCCGAAGTTCAACACCAGGATGAAGGCCAGCGGCGAGAACATGACGATCCAAGCCAACATGGTCGGCTGTATCACGCCGCCCGGCCCGGGGGCGTAGAGCAAACTGAGAATGGCCGGGGTGCTCGACGTCACCATGGCGATGACACCGGTCAGCAGGAGGCCCGAGGCCATGTAGTTGTAGACCTGCAGCATGTACTTGCGCAGACCGACATCGATCTGAGCGGCTTGCGCCTGTGCGCCCGTCATCTCCTGGGTGCGCAGCGTGAAGCGGTCGTTAGGGTCGGACGCCATCAGTGTTCTCTCCTCAGAACGAGTTGGTACTGCCTACTGCTAATATGGCATGAAACCAGCAGAAATCAACCGACAGACCATAGCGTTCTCGTGGCAGCCGGGAGCCCGGCCCTACTCGTTCCGCAGGTAAGGCGCGGCCTTACCCCCCAACGCCTTCCAGGTTCCGGCGAAACCGGCCAGCACCGTGATCGCAAGGCAGGCCAGGGCCGTTCCCACGGCTACCCCGGGAAGAAAGGCCCAGGGCGTGCCCATCAGGAACACCACCACCGCCCAGGCTGTCAGCGTCCCCACGGCGGTGCCGATGACCCCGGTGGCGAGACCCAGGGCCGTGTATTCGATCAGAAGCGCGGCCAAGACCTGGTTCCGGGTGGCGCCGAGAACCTTGAACACCACCGCCTCGTAGACCCGCCGCTGGCGCGTGGCGGCAATGGTACCCCCCAGCACCAGGGCGCCGGCCAGGATGGTGAGCGCTGCCGTGCCCCGCACCGCGCCCCCAATCCCGGCCAGAATCCGTCCTGCGGCTTCCAGCGCCTCGCGCACCCGGATGGCGGTTATGTTGGGGAAAGTTCCCGCGACCGCCTGTTCGATAGCCGCTTCCCTGTCCTCCGAGACGCGGACGGCGGCGATGTGGGTGTGCGGGGCCGCTTCCAGGGTCCCGGGGGCAAAGATGATCGCGAAGTCAAAACGAAGGCTGCGCCAGTCGATCTCGCGTAGGCTGGTGATGGTGGCCGTGATATCGCGTCCCAAGACGTTGAGAGTCAGGGTATCGCCCAGGCCCACGCCTAAACCGCGTGCCACCCCGGCGTCGAACGAAATGATCGGAGGTCCGGAATAATCCTCGGGCCACCAGTGTCCTGCCGCAATCTCCGCGCCCTCCGGGGGATGAACCGCATAGGTCAACGCCCGGTCGCCGCGTATCGCCCAGGCAACCGACGGGTCGACCTCGACTTCTTCGACCGGCCGTCCGGCGATCTTTACGATCCGACCGCGCAACGAAGGCACGCGCTTCAGCCCGCCGGTTCCCTCGACCGCGGTGACCGCGGCATCGAAGGCCTCCGCCTGATGATCTTGGATGTCGATGAAGAAGAAGGCCGGCGCTTCCTCCGGCAACCGCTCGGCGATGTGGCGCCCCAGGTTCCCTTCGATCAGCGCCACCGCCACCAGCACCGACAACCCGCTCCCCAGCGAAACCACGGTGCCGGCCGTTGCGGCTCCGGGCCGATGCAGGTTGCCGAGAGCCAGGCGCCAGGCGGGGGTCCGTGCCCGGACCCGTCGGGACAGCTTGGCCAGCACTGCGGCTCCGCTCCGCAGCAAAGCCAACGTAACGATGGTTCCGCCAACAAACCAATAGGCGAAGTAGCGGTCGTTGGCACTCAGGATCGTGAGTCCCGCCAGCGCGGCGACGCCCAATCCGGCCGCCATTCCGCTTCGCCATCCGAGCCGCATCCGGACCGGCGCCACCCGGTCGCGGTAGAGAACTGCGACCGGCACCCGTCCCGCGCGGGCCAGAGGCCCGAGCGCGACCGTCACCGCTCCCAACAGACCGAACAGGGCGGCCAGGGCCAGGGGTTCGGGATAAATCCCGACCACCGGCGCCACCGCCAGATGGCCTTTCATGCCCCAGGCGGCAGCCACAGGCAGAGCGGCGCCCAAAACCAGGCCGCCGCCAATCCCCAGGCCCGCCAAGGCCAGAATCTGCAGCAGATAGATCCTGAACACCAGCCCCCCTGCCGCGCCGAGGCATTTCATGGTGGCAATGGTGGCGGTCTTTCCGTCCAGATAGCTGTCCACGGCATTGCCAACGCCCAGGCCTCCCACCAGCAGCACCACCAGCCCGATGAAGGTCAGGAACAGGGTCATGCGGTCGATGAACCGCTGCACGCCCGGCGCCGCGTCGTCCGGGCGTCGGATGCGCCAGCCGGCGTCGGGGAACCGGGCCTCCAGTTGGTCGACCCAGGCGGCCCCGTTGATGCCGGGCGGCAGTAGGACGCGGTGGTGATAGCGGATCTGGCTGCCGGGCTGCACCAGACCGGTTTCGGCCAGCGCCGCCATGGGCACCAGCAGCCGCGGCCCGAAGCTGAAAACGCTGGCCACCCGGTCGGGTTCGCGCACCAGGACCGCACGGACCGTGAAGACGGCATCCCCGACCTTGATCCGGTCTCCGGTCTCGAGGCTCAGCTTGCGCAGCAACCCTTTTTCCGCCACCGCCCCCCAGGTCCCGTCCTGGCGGGCCAGGACCCGATCCAGGGGGCGCGGCGGCACCGTCTCCATGGCGCCCACCAGGGGGTAGGCCGCATCGACCGCCTTCAGTTCGACCATTGCCCAACGATCCTTGGCCTGAGGCGAGGCCATGGCCCGCATCTCGACCGTGTCCGAGCGGGCCTGGGCCCGGGCGGCGAGCCAGGCCTCCTGGTCGGCAGTCGCCGGGCGGTGGAGCAGCCTGAGGTCGACATCGCCGCCCAGCAGGGCGCGCCCATCGGCCAGAAGACCGGCGCTGACGGACGCGCTTAGGGAGCCGACTCCGGCAATGGCTCCGACGCCGAGGATCAGGCAGGCGAGAAAGACCCGGAACCCTCCGAGACCGGCCCGCAGTTCGCGCCGTGCCAGACGCCAGGCCAGCGCGAGACCGTTCACGGGGACGGCTCCCCGGCGATGCGGCCGTCCTCCATATGGACGATGCGCCCGCAACGGTCGGCCAGACCGGGTTCGTGGGTAATCAGTATCAGAGTCGTGCCACGCCGTTCATGAAGCTCGAACAGCAGGTCCATCACCGCTCGCCCGGTGCCGCCGTCGAGATTCCCCGTCGGCTCGTCGGCCAACAGGAGGGCCGGTTCGGGGGCGAAGGCGCGGGCAAGGGCGACCCGCTGCCGTTCGCCGCCCGAAAGCTGCCCCGGGTAGTGAGCCAGACGGTGGTCGAGGCCAACGGCCCCCAGTTGGACCCGAGCCCGATCGTAAGCATCGCGAAGACCCGCGAACTCCAGCGGCAGGGCAACATTTTCCAGGGCCGTCATGGTCGGCACCAGATGAAAGTCCTGAAAAACGATGCCGACGTGATCCCGGCGGAACAGGGCCAGCGCGTCCTCGTTAAGGGCGTGGACCGGGATTCCCGCGGCGTTGACGGTGCCGGAGGTCGGCTTTTCCAGGCCGGCGATCACCATCAGCATACTGGTCTTGCCCGATCCCGAGGGCCCGACCACGCCCACCGTCTCTCCGGCGGCGATTTCCAAATCGAGGTCGCGCAGGATATTGACCGGACCCGCGTCGCTCTGCAGGGTAAGATGAACGCCATCGAGCCGGATAGCCGGTTCGGGCGTCTTGTTCGTTCCGGTCATGGTGCCTCGAATGCTGATCGTTCGCTTCCTTCGATATGGTCTTTTCGCCCTACTTGTCAATGCGGCCGCTTCGGCGGCTGCGGGCGATCCCCTGAAAATCCTGGCCCTGGGCGACAGCCTGACGGCGGGCCTCGGGCTTGAAAAAGGCGACTCCTTTCCGATGCGCCTCGAAACCGTCTTAAGGGCCGAGGGCTTCGACGTTCGGGTGATCAACGCAGGTGTGTCGGGGGACACCACGGCAGGTGGGGTGGCGCGGCTGCACTGGGCGTTGGCCGACGGCGCCGACGCGGTGATCCTGGAGCTGGGAGCCAACGACGGGCTCAGGGGCCTGAGACCCGGCTCGACCGAACTCAACCTGGACGCCATGATCCGGATGCTCAAAGACCGGGACATTCCGGTGCTGCTCACGGGTATGCGCGCGCCACCCAACCTGGGGGCCGATTACGGTGACGCGTTCAATGCCGTCTATCCGCGCTTGGCCGAAAAGCACGGCGTCGCGTTCTATCCCTTCTTCCTCGACGGCGTGGCAACCAGACCCGAGCTCAACCAGGCCGACGGCATTCATCCGACACCGGACGGAGTCGACGTCATCGTTTCCGGCATCCTGCCCTTCGTGAAGGCCTTGATCGCGGACCGGTGACGTTTGTTCGTGCGCTCCTCATATTTCCTGTATTATCTTTGCCATGACGCCGTTCAAGGTCGCCCATGCCCGTGCCGAAGACTGGGCCCACGCAGCCAAGGAATGCACGGACCGGCTGAATCCGTTGCCGCCAGGCAGCAATTTCGGCCTGATCTACCTGACAGATGACCTGGCCGAGGACCTGCCCAGCGTTCTCACCTATCTGCGCCAGAAAACCGGCATCACGGACTGGGTGGGCAGCGTCGGGATCGGAATCTGCGCCAATGAAGCCGAGTACTTCGACGAACCGGCACTCGCAGTCATGGTGGCCGCCTTCCCGGACGGGACCTACCGTGTCTTTCCCAGTATCACCCAGGTGGCGGATCAGCTCTCCGAGTCCGACAAGACCTGGATTGCCGACAAAGGGGCCTTCTTCGGCCTTGTTCACGGGGATCCGGGGAACGCGGACACGGCTGATCTGATCGTAAGCCTTGCGGACATGGGGCCGACCTTTCTGGTCGGCGGGATTACCTCGTCACGTTCGGCCTGTCACCAGGTGGCGGGCCGGGTGACAGGCGGCGGCCTGTCCGGCGTTCTGTTCGCGCCCGAGATTGCGGTGGCGACCGGGCACAGCCAGGGTTGCACGCCCATCGGCGACAGCCACGTGGTTTCGGACTGCCTCGACAACATCCTGATCGGGCTCGACGGACGCCTGGCGCTCGATGTTCTGAAGGAAGATGCGGGACCGTGGCTGGCAGACGACCTCAACCGGGCCGCGGGTTACATCCACATCGCATTGCCGGTGGAGGGTTCGGATACCGGCGATTACACGGTCCGCAATCTGTCGGGTATCGATCCCGTGCGTGGCTGGCTCGCCATCGGCAACCAATTGGAGCTGGGTACGCGCATTCTCTTCGTGCGCCGCGATCCGGAGACGGCTCGGGCCGATCTGCGGACCTCTATGAAACAGCTCGGGCATCGATTGGAAGGGGTGCCCAAGGGCGGAGTCTATGTGTCCTGCCTGGCGCGGGGCATCAATTTTTTCGGCTCGGCGGGCGAGGAGATGGCGATCATCCGTGAGGTCCTCGGCGACGTGCCGCTGATCGGCTTCTATGCCGGCGGCGAGATTTCATCGAGCCGCATTTACACCCACACGGGGGTGCTGAGCCTGTTCCTTTAGATTGTTGAAGGGGGATTTCATGCGGTATTCGACGTTGGGCCGGACCGGGATCCGGGTCAGCCAAATCTGTCTCGGCACCATGACCTGGGGCGAGCAGAACACGGAAGCGGAGGCCCATCGCCAGCTCGACATGGCGATTGAGGCGGGCGTGACCTTCCTCGACACGGCGGAAATGTACTCCTTTCCCCCCAAGCCCGAGACCCAGGGCCGGACCGAGACCTATATCGGGTCCTGGATGCAGGCCAGGCGCAACCGGGAAGACGTGGTGGTGGCGACCAAGGTGGCCGGGCCCGCGGAATGGGCGACGCATTTGCGCGGCGGCCCGCGTTTCACCCGGGACCATATCGAACGCGCGCTTGATGCCAGCCTGCAACGTCTCGGCACAGATTACGTGGATCTCTATCAGCTTCACTGGCCGGAGCGGAAGACCAACTACTTCGGCCAGTTGGGCTACCAACACGACGAGGCCAGCAGGTTCCAACCCCTGAACGAGGTGCTGGATACCCTCAACCGTCTGGTCGAAGCCGGCAAGGTCCGGGCCATCGGTGTCTCCAACGAGACACCGTGGGGGCTGATGACCTATCTGGGGATCGCGGAGCGCACCGGCGGGCCGCGCATGGCCAGCATCCAGAATCCGTATAGCCTGCTCAACCGCAGTTTCGAAGTTGGACTGGCGGAGGTCGCGATTCGCGAGGATTGCGGCCTGCTCGCCTATTCGCCGCTCGCCTTCGGGATGCTGTCGGGCAAGTACTTGAATGGAGCCCGGCCCGAAGACGCCCGGCTGACCCTTTTCCCCCACTATGAACGGTACCTGGGGGGACGCGCGGAGGACGCCACCCGGGCCTATGTGGACATCGCCCGAGACGCGGGCTTGGATCCGGCGCAGATGGCATTGGCGTTCATCAATTCCCGGCCGTTCCTGAGCGCCAATATCATCGGGGCGACGACGGAGGCGCAGCTCGAATCGAACTTGGCATCGATCGATATTTCGTTGCCGGAAGATGTCCTGGACGCCATCGAGGCGGTTCACGGAGAAAACCCAACCCCCACACCCTAAGGCGCGTTCGGCCCGGTGAGGCCGACGCCTGTTTCGGTGGCGCGCCCCTTTTTCTTGACACGGTGGGCTTGTCCGGCGGATCAAGGTTCCCGCCATTTCATAGCTGAGGAGGCCTCGGGAAATGCTGCGTCTGTTCGTGGGCCTCGCCCTACCTGAGGAGGTGCGCCTGCGCCTTGGGGGCCTAAGCTCCGGCATTCCCGGGGCCAAATGGGTGAAGCCCGACAACCTGCATCTGTCTCTCCGGTTTATCGGCGAGGTCGACGGACATGTCGCCGAAGAGATCAACCACGCGCTGGCCGCCATCCGTGCACCAGGGTTCGACTTGATCTTGAACGGCATCGATACCTTCGGCAAGAAACGCCAGACTCGGGTGCTGTGGGCCGGAGTCGAGCCGTGTGAGGCGCTGGAGCGCCTGCAGGCCAAGGTGGAAACGGCGCTTCAACGGGCTAGCTGCGAACCCGAGGGACGCAGGTTCAGCCCTCACATTACCCTGGCCCGGTTCAAGCATCCGCCCTCGGCCGGCAAACTGGACGGGTTCCTGGAACACAACGGCTTTTTCCAGGCGGACCCAATCCCGGTCCGCGGGTTCGTTCTCTACCGCAGCCATTTGGGCCGCAGGGGAGCCCACTACGAGCATCTGGCCGAATACCGCCTAGACCCTACGTCCGGAGGTCTAGAGGAGACCGGGTAGACGTGCCATGTCCGAAAACACCTCTTCGGCCCCGGCCTCGGCCAGCATGTCCCCGTAACCCTTGCCGCAGTGGCTGGCGCCAGCAAAACCCAGCACCCGCATGCCGGCCGCCAGGCCTGCCTTGAGCCCGGCCACCGAGTCCTCAATGACCAGACATCGGCCGGGGGCGACCCCCATGCTATGGGCGGCGAACAGGAACAGGTCGGGGGCCGGCTTGCCGCGCTCGACCTGGCGGGCGCTGAAGAGGTGGCCGTCGAAGGCGTCGATGAGGCCGGTGACGGTCAGGGAATGACGGATCTTCTCCGGGACGCCTGAGGAGGCAACACATTTCGGAATGGAAATAAGGGGAAGAACTTCCCGGATGCCGGAGACCGGATGCAGTTCGGCGGCAAAGACTTTCCGGTCCCGGGCCCTCAGCGATTCCTCGAAGGTCTCCGGAAGGCGCCGATGCCAATCCGCTTCGATGGCCGCAATGACGCTCTTGATGCTCATGCCGGTGAAGCGGGTCCGGCTCTCTTCGTCCGTCAGCGGGTAGCCCAGCGCGGCCACCTCCTGGGCGAGAACCCGGCTGGCGATCATTTCGGAATCGACAAGAACGCCGTCGCAATCAAAGATCACAAGGTCGATATCAGACATTCAAAACCCGAACCGGCTCAGGGTGCGCTCCACCGACCTCACATAGGACCCGCCGAACAGGTGCACGTGGACCAGCAGCGGATAAAGGTTGTAGATGTCGCGCCTTTCCTCGAAAAAGCCCGGACGCAAGGGACGGAGATCATTGTAACGTTCGAAGAACGGTTGTCCGAAGGTGCCGAAAAGGGTCGCGAAGGCGAGTTCGACCTCGGGGTCCGCATAGTAGATGGCCGGATCGACGAAACCGGCAATGCGGTCCCGGTGGCAGAGCACATTGCCGGTCCACATGTCGCCGTGGATCAGCGACGGCGCCGCCGGCTCCTCGATCCACTTCTCCAGCCGGCCGCAAAAGGCCTCGAGGCGAGTCAGCGTCCGTGCCGGAAGCTGCGCCGCCTTGAGAGCCTGACCGCCCATGTGGAGCAGGCGCTGGTCGCGGAAGAAGTCGATCCAGCGGGCGGTCCAGGGATTGGGCTGGTGCAGGCCGCCGATCAGGGTGGATTTTTCGAGGCCGAAACTGTCGCCGGTGACGGCATGGAGCGCCGCCAACAGATCCGCCGCATGGCGCTGGGCGCCGGCGCTCAGGCCTCCGGAGGTTTCGATCCAGGTCATTATCAGCAGGTCATTGGCCGCGTGAACAACCTTGGGTCCGGGCAGAGCCGAATGGGAGGCGAGATAATCCAGCATATAACCCTCGATCCCGAGCCCGCTATCCGCGTCGCCGGCTTTGGCGACCAGGGTGCGTCCGTCGGCCAACTCCACCCGGTAGACATCGCCGACGCAGCCTCCCGACAGCGTCGACATCCTCCGCACCTGTGCCCCGGCCGCCCGCGCGATGGCGGCCTGGAGATCCGGCATCAAAAACGGGTCTCCCTGATGTGGACGAGCAGACCTCGGGATGCGGCTTCCACCAGATCTAGGACCTCTTCAAACCCTTGCGGCCCGCCGTAATAGGGGTCGGGGACGTCGCTGCGTCGGGTCTCGGGCGCGAAATCGAGGAATAGGTGCAGTCTGTCCTCCTGCCCCCTGGGGCAAATGTTCTTCAGGTCCCGGTGATTCTGGGCGTCCATGGCCAACACGTAGTCGAAATGGTCAAAATCACCCGCCGTAGCTTGGCGGGCCCGCAGCGTGCTCAGGTCCACGCCACGTCGGCCGGCAGCCGCCTGCATGCGTCGGTCCGGGGCGTCGCCCACGTGCCAAGCCCCGGTGCCGGCCGAATCGATGGCGATCTTCTCGGCCAGGCCCTCGCACGCCACCAGTGCCCGGAACATGCCCTCCGCAGTGGGAGAGCGGCAGATATTCCCTAAGCAGACAAACAGGACTCTAACCACATCCAACTCCCTCATGGCATTGACCGGTGAGATTGGCTTATCATGCGGGCACGATGAGCGGCAAGAGAGCACCTTCGATCGTCATCCTGACCGGGGCCGGAATCTCCAAGGAATCCGGGCTCGACACCTTCCGTGATGCTGACGGCATCTGGGCCCGGGTGCGCATCGAGGATGTGGCGACCCCGGAAGCTTTTGCCCGCGACCCGGGACGCGTGCATGCCTTCTACAATGCCCGGCGGGAAAAGCTGACGGGCGGCGCCATTGTGCCCAACGCGGCCCACACCGCTCTGGCCCGTCTGGAGGCCGAGTGGCCGGGCGAGGTCTTCCTGGTGACTCAGAACATCGACGATCTGCACGAACGAGCCGGCAGCACCAACCTTCTGCATATGCACGGCGAACTCCTCAAGGTGCGCTGCACCGCCTGCGGCGAGATGATGGAATGGCGTGCGTCCTTAGCCGTCGAGGATACATGCTCCGCTTGCGGACGCGGCGGCGGCCTAAGGCCTCACGTGGTCTGGTTCGGCGAGATGCCTTTCGAAATGGAGCACATCTTCGAAACCCTGAGCGACTGCGCCATGTTCGTCTCCATCGGGACGTCCGGCAACGTCTATCCGGCCGCCGGGTTCGTCAGTCATGCGCGCCAGTCCGGAACCGTCCATACGGCGGAACTAAACCTGGAGCCCTCGGAAGGGGCGAGCATCTTCGCCGAAACCGTCTACGGTCCGGCAACCGAAGTGGTCCCGGACTTCGTCGATCGGGTGCTGCGCGAAGGCATTTCCGCACTTGGCTGATCCTGGCCCGGCCATGCCGGAAACGGTTCGTGCCTGGTCAAGCTGTCTGCCGCAGTTCCTGCCTCTCCCCCATCCCAGCTGGCGTAACGCCGCCTGGCTCAAGCGCAACCCCTGGTTCGAAACCGAACTCGTGCCGGAAGTGTGGCGCGTGGTAAACGGAATTCTGGGTTAAAACCAAACTCTTGCTTGACTCTCCCCCGGGTTGACCGAAAAATGGCGCAAGATAAGGTCAAGGAAATGATCTTATCGCCGCCGCACTGTTGAAGGTCTCGGTTGTGGGGATAGGGCCAGCGTAGGAGAGGTTCGTATGCACGTTATATCCGACAACGACCTGTTCCAGCGTCTCGCCTTCGAGAACCCGTGGTGGAACTTCAAGCCGACGACTCGAATCGAATTCCGCCATCCGCCGCAGCGCGTGTTCTTCCCATCTTTTTTCAACCGCATAATGAAGGCCGATGAGGGGGAGGTGCTGTGCCTGGCCGGGCCGCTCCACGTCGGCAAGACGGTCATGCTGCGCCAGGCGGTGGCAAGGCTCATCGAAGAGGGCATCGCGCCGACCCGGGTCTTCTTCGCCTCGCTCACCACGCCGAGCTTCACCACCACCGATCCCGGAACATTGTTCGAAATGTTCTGTCGCCGCTACCGGCACGGGTTTGAGGAGGAACTTTTCGTTTTTTTTGACGAAATCCAATACATCAAAGGCTGGCAGGACGCCATACTCGAACTCGCCAAGATGCGGCCGAAAACGCGGTTCGTTTGTTCGATTTCCGCCGGGACGCCGGCCACGGAGCGCTTTTCGGTGTTCGTGCTGCCACCGCTGACCTTTCTAGAGTTCATGCGCTTTCGTGGCAGCGAGGAAAAGCTGTTCGGCCCCGCCGCCACCACGCCGGGCGGCAAGGCCGTGTTCAAGAAGAGCCAGCTGCCGGTCCTCAATCAGGAGTTCATGCGCTGGATCAACTTCGGCGGGTTTCCAGAGAGCATCATGAGCAAGACGGAAAGGGCCCCCCCACCCACCTTTATCCGCGACGGGCTCACCAGCCGGGTGTTGCACAAGGATCTGTCAAATCTGTTCGGGATTTCCGATGCCCAGGAAGTGAATCGCGTATTCGCTGTCCTGGCCTTCAATACCGGGCGCGAGATCAGTATCGATGAACTCTCAAAGACCACCAGCGTCGCCAAAAACACGCTCCGGAAATATCTGGAATACTTGGAGGCGGCGTCTCTAATCACCCGCATAGACCGCGTTGACCAAAACGGAAATCCGTTCCAGCGCGCCGTGGGGTTCAAGATCTTCCTGACCACGCCCTGTCTTTACGCGGCTTTGTTTGGCCCCTCACCGATTGACCACGACGCCTTTCCCCGTCTCGTTCAAACGGCCGTCGTCAGCCAGTGGCAGGCCACCGAAGCGGAAAAGAACATGGCCTATGCCAGTTGGCGCGGCGGTGACGTCGATCTCGTGGGCTTCGATCCTAAAACCAACAAGCCCAGTGCCGTTTTTGAAATGGATTGGACCGACCGGTACCAACGTTCGGACCAAGGCCCAACGAACTTGGTGCAGTTCGTTCGTTCCACAAATGGAACGCCCAATGCCCACATCCTGACCCGAGCGCTGGCCCGACCCGGACGGAAAGACGAAGTTGACATCCGCCTTGTCCCGGCTGCGCTCTATTGCTACTGGCTCAATCGCGGCCGCCATCCCCACCGCCTGATCAACGACGAGAACTGACTGGCTGGAGGCCGTTATGTTGTTCCGCCCGAGGCGTGAGACCGCCTACTTCTCCAGCGCCGCCGCGAGACGCATGCGAAGCGCGTTGAGCTTGATGAAACCCTCGGCGTCCCTCTGGTCATAGACACTGTCTTCCTCGAAGGTGGCGATGTCTTGGGAATAGAGGGAATTGGGCGACCGCCGTCCGGTGATGATGACGTTGCCCTTGTAGAGTTTGAGCCGAACCGTGCCGGTGACGCGCGCGCCGGCCGTGTCAATGGCGGCCTGGAGCATCTTGCGTTCGGGCGCGAACCAGAAACCGTTGTACACCAGTTCGGCGTAGCGTGGCATCAGTTCGTCCTTCGTATGCGCCGCGCCGCGGTCCAGGGTCAGGCTCTCCATGGCCCGCCGGGCGTGGAACAGCACCGTGCCGCCCGGGGTCTCGTAGACGCCGCGCGACTTCATGCCGATGAAGCGGTTCTCAACGATGTCGATACACCCGACCCCGTTGGCTCCGCCCAGTTCGTTCAATTTCCCGAACAGCGTTGCCGGGCTCATCTTCCCCCCGTCGATGGCCACGGGGTCGCCCTTTTCGAAATCGATAGTGATCTCGGTCGCTCGGTCGGGGGCGGCAAAAGGTGTGACCATACGGGTCAGGATCAGGTCGTAGTCGGGCTCGTCCCAGGGGTCCTCGAGGATCTTGCCTTCCGACGAGATATGCAGGAGGTTGGCGTCCTGGGAGAAGGGAGCCTCGCCTCTTTTATCCTTGGGCACAGGGATCTGGTGCTTCTTGGCGTATTCAATGAGCTTGGATCGCGAATTGAGGTCCCATTCCCGCCACGGTGCGATCACCCGGATGCCGGGTTCGAGGGCGTAGTAGCCCATCTCGAAGCGGACCTGGTCGTTGCCCTTGCCGGTCGCACCGTGGGACACGGCGTCGGCGCCGACCTCGCGGGCGATCTCGATCTGGCGCTTGGCAATCAGCGGCCGGGCGATGGAGGTGCCCAGAAGGTAGGTGCCTTCGTAGATGGCGTTGGCCCGGAACATGGGGAAGACATAGTCGCGGACGAACTCCTCGCGCAGGTCGTCGACGAAGATCGCTTTGATCCCCATCATCTCGGCCTTCTTTCGCGCCGGCTCCAGTTCCTCCCCTTGGCCGATGTCGGCGGTGAAGGTCACCACCTCGCATTTGTAGACATCCTGCAGCCAACGCAGGATGACCGAGGTGTCGAGCCCGCCCGAATAGGCGAGGACCACTTTCTTAACGTCGCCGCTCATTGTTCACCAATCCCCGAGATTTGGGTCAAAACAGGCCGCGCAGTATAGGCCATCGCCGCCGGCCCGCAAGAACCTCCGGTGGGTCTTGTAACCTGCATCGACCGCACAGGTTCCCGTGAAGATCGAGGACGTCATGTGTGCCGAGGCCGCCCGCCCTCCTCCAGGGCCGGCCAGCGGATGAACGCCAGCACCCAGAGCCCGGCCAGGTTCCCCAGCGGCACGAACAACAACAGGCTCCACCAGGGGGAATAACCGGCCTTGTCGACCACGCGGGCCACAATCACCAGAGACAATCCGAACAGGACAAAGGCCGCCAGTTGCCCGATCATGCCGCGCCCTCTGTCCTCGACCGGGGCCAGTCAACGAAGGCCAGAAGCCCACCCGCGATCCAGAACCCCAGAACCGGAAACAGTACCCCGAGCGCCCAATGGCCCGGAAATCCCGCGCGGCGGAAGATGCGCCACAGCGGATAGAGGCAAATAAGTGCCATCGCCTCGACGAACACCACGGCGTCAATGAGGAAGGATTCGATCATACCGCCCCGGTCTTCCGTTGAACTCTGGCGCTGTCGGAGCGCAGCTGCCCGCAAGCGGCCAGGATGTCACGGCCCCGCGGCACCCGGATCGGGGCCGAGTAGCCGGCATCGTTAAGGATGCGGGAGAATTCCTGGGCGCGGGCCACCGGAGGGGTTTTGTAGGGGGCTCCCGGCCATGCGTTGAACGGGATCAGGTTGAACTTGCAGGGGATTTCCTTCACCAGCTTCACCAGCTTCCGCGCATCTTCCGGTGAATCGTTGATGTCCTTCAAGAGTAGGTATTCGAAGGTGATCCGCTTGGCGTTGCTGGCCCCCGGATACTCGCGGCAGGCTTTCATCAGTTGGGCCAGAGGGTACTTCTTGTTGATCGGCATGATGCGGTTGCGCACCTCGTCGGTGGCCGCATGCAGCGACACCGCCAGCTTGACCCCGGTCTCGCGGCCCAGGCGGTCCATCATCGGCACCACGCCGGCGGTCGAGAGCGTGATACGGCGTTTGGAAATGGCGATGCCCTCCGGATCCATGAGGATCCGGAGCGCCTTGGCGACGGCGTCGTAATTGTAGAGCGGTTCCCCCATCCCCATGACGACCACGTTGGACAGCAGGCGTTCGTCCTGCGGGCTCGGCCATTCGCCGCAGGAGTCACGAGCCGCCATCACCTGGCCGACGATCTCGGCCGTGCCGAGGTCCCGCACCAGGGCCTGGGTCCCGGTGTGGCAGAATCGGCAGCCCAGCGTGCAGCCGATCTGGGTCGAGAGGCAGACCGCCCCGCGATCGTCCTCGGGGATGAAGACGGTCTCGGCTTCATTCCCGTCCTCGAACCGGAACAGCCACTTGCGCGTGCGGTCCTTCGAGACCTGTTCACGCACAACCTCGGGCCGCCAAACCCGGAAATCGTCCGCCAACCTCTCGCGCAATGGCTTGGCCAGAGTGGTCATGTTGGCGAAGTCTGTCTCGCCCTGGTGATAGATCCAATGCCAGAACTGCTTGACGCGGAAGGGCTTCTCGCCGATGGCCTCCATCTCGGCGGCCAGTTCGTTGCGCGACAGTCCCACCAGGTTCCGGCGCTTTGCGGTGGTCACTTGACCCCGCAGGCCTCGCCCATGGCGTTATAAGCGGCGGTGATGCCGGTCAGCGAATAGGTGTCGGTGGTCAACGTGCCGCGGGACGAGGTGCCCTTGACCACCATGGAGGACCCCCCCTTCATGGCGCGGACAAGAGCCTTGTCTTGCTTGGCGTCCGAAGTCCAGGCCCAGCCCCCTTCGGTGCGCAGGTCCATGGCGAAGGAGCCGATGGTGACCTTGACCAGGCTGTCCTGCTTCAGGGTATAGCCGGCGCGGAAGCCGATCTCGTCGAAACGCTTCTCGCCCGGCCAATGGGTCACCGTGACGTAGACCTTGCCGCGCTTGGTGTACTTGCCTTGTGCCTTCTTGGGTGCGGTGGCGATGTAACAAAAGGTCTGTCCGCCCTCTTGATTTTTGATCGCGTCCCAGTCGCCGAAGGTGCCGATATGCTCGGCCTCCTGGGCCCAGGCACCGGCGGCGCCAAGGGCCAAAATCAAGGCCAGTCCTGTCGCAAGGTTTCTCATGGCACTATCAATACCCCCGGCGGACTGCGATTCCAACCCGCCATAATCTTCTCACCTTCGAACTCGACCGCAATGGTTTCCTCGATGCCGCCCAAGCGGCGCAGATTGTCGACCCGAGTACCGGGGATGGCGGTCCGCTCGGGCCTATTCGCCTTCGGAATCGTAAGCCTCCAGAGCCTCAGCCGGGGGGGCGTCGAGGTAGGGGTCCATCTTCGAACGAATCACCGGCCCGCCCGCGACGTGGTCCGGCAAGCTCTCGGTCGGCCCGCCGGGCCGCATCGGCCGGGAGGCGAAGCGGCCCAGGCTCAGAACCCGGTCATACATGACAAGCGCCCCGGCCAGGCTGACGTTGATGCAGAACTTGGTCGGAATCTTGATCACGTGATCGCAGCGTTCGGTCATCCGGGCACTCAAATTGCCCCGCTCCGGACCCAGGATGTAGACGGCCTGCCGGGGATGGTGGAAGCTGGGGAGATCGATGGCGTCGTCCGTGAGCTCGACGCCGACCAGCGAACAACCCTCGGGCAGGACCAAGTGATCCAAATCGGGGAAGCTGTAGAACGGCAATTGGCCGGGAGTCTTCGAGGTGTCCGCCCGCACGTGTCCATCCGTATCGTAGACCGCACCGACGGTAAAGACGAAGCCGGCGCCGAAGGCGTGCGCGGTGCGGAACAGCGCACCGACGTTGCGGGGCTTGCTCACCCGTTCGACACCGACGCCGAAGTAACCACGCATGAACTCACCTTTTCCTTGCCTTGAAGTCGTCTCGGCGTAATCTTGGCGAAAATCTTCGTTCGATCAAGCTATCATGTCCGATCTCACCGTCCGCGCCCAATACGAAGCCTTTCCTTATCCGGCCCGCGATCCGGCCGACGAGGCCAAGCGCTTGGTCACCGGGTCGCCAGGCGAGATCCTGGAGGTCAACCACTACCTCTTTGCGGGGCGGCGGGACTTCGCGAAGCCTTTCAGGGCGTTGGTGGCTGGTGGCGGGACCGGTGACGCGACGATCATGCTGGCCCAACAACTGCAGGATGCGGGGTGTCCGGCCGAGGTGCTCTACCTTGACCTGTCCACCGCGTCCCGCGAGATCTGCGAGGCGCGGGCCGAAGCGCGAGGGCTCGGCAACATCCGCTTCGAGCGGATGTCGATCCTCGACCTCCCCGCGTCCGGGCTCGGTCCGTTCGATTATATCGACTGCTGTGGCGTGTTGCACCACCTGGAGGATCCGGCGGGGGGGCTGCAGGCGTTGGCCGACGTGCTGGCGCCCGGCGGGGGGATGGGGCTGATGCTCTATGGCGAACTGGGCCGAACCGGCGTCTACCACATGCAGGGGATGATGAAGCTGCTGGACGACGGCGCCCCGGAGCCGGATCGGGTAAAGCTGGCGAAAAAACTCCTCTCGCGGCTTCCCGACACCAACTGGCTCAAACGCAATCCCTTCATCGGCGACCATCTGGAGGGCGGGGATGCGGGGCTTTACGATCTGTTCCTGCACAGCCGCGACCGGGCCTACCGGGTGCCCGAGATTGCCGACCTTGTGCGGGGCGCCGGACTCGAAATCGTCACCTTCATCGAACCGGTGCGCTACGATCCGGCGACCTACATCAACGATCCCAAGCTTCTGGAGCGTCTCGAAACCAGGCCGTGGCTGGAGCGCGCCGCCTTCGCCGAGCTTCTGGCCGGCAACCTGCGCAAGCATATCTTCTACGTTGTGCCGGGGGACCGGGCCGGAAGCACGTTGGCCGATCCTACGGACATGGCCGCAGTGCCGCACCTGCGTGACCTCAACGGCACGTCCTGGGCCAAGGAATTCCGGCCCGACGCCACGATTAGGGCACCTCTCGACGGCTTTGTCTGCCGGCAGCCCCTGCCCCCGCTCTCGGGGGCCATGGTGGGGCGCATGGACGAAAAAACGCCGCTGCAAGGCATCTTCGAGGACATGCGCATGTCCAACAGCGCGCTCGACGAAGCGACCTTCGCCAAGCAGTTCGACCAGCTCTTCCGGGCCTTCAACGGCCTCGGAAAGCTCTACCTTTCTTTCCCGCCGGGCGGGATCTAGAGGTACGCGAGAAATCGAAGCCGCTTCGTGGCGCCGAATTCTCGCGTGAACCCGCTTTAGGTCTCGACCACCTTCCCGTCGTAGGCGCTTTCCAGGGAGATCTCGTCTGTCTTGGCCAGCATCTCGGGGCTCATGTGGGTGAGGATCACCCGCTTGGCCGCCAACTCGGGCAGCTTCGCGCTAAGGGTCTTGTAGTCCAGGTGGCCTGAGCCCCGAGGCAGGAAAAAGTAGCATTCGGCGATCAGCAGGTCGGCGTCCCGGGCCAAGGGGATCAGGGTCTCGGTCCACGACGTGTCGCCGGTGAAGGCCAGCACCTTGCCGCCGTGCTCGATGCGAAGCGCCGCCGGATTGGCGGCCGGAGAATGGTCGACCGGATACGGGATCACCGAGAGCCCCAGGACGTCATGGGCCGACTCGGGGCTCATCTCGACGAAGGTAAGGGGAAACCCGGCTTCGCGGTCCCATACGCCGGGAAACAGCATCTCGCCCAGGGCACGGACGCGGACTTCGGTTTCCGGCGGGCCGGCGATGGTGAGGGGGCGGCTGCGCACGCTGCCCAGAATGGCATCGAGGAGGAAGAAGGGCACGCCGCCGAAGTGATCGCCGTGCAGATGGGTGAGTAGGATGGCGTCGATCCCGCCGGGGTCCAGGTCACGGGCCTTGAGAGCGGCCAGCACCGCCGGCCCGCAGTCGAGCAGCACCCTGGGTCCGTCCGTCTCTACCAGGATGCAGGTCGGCAGGCGTCCGCCGGAGGAGAACGCGTCCCCGGTGCCCAGAAAAGTGATGCGCATGGCCGCCTCCTCACTCCACGTCGCAGTGTTCGATCACCCAGGGCTCGTCTGCTGCCGCCGCTTCCCATTCAGGGGTGAAGAGGGGGACCACCGTTTCTTCGAAGGGGATTCCCGCCTGGCGCAACGCCAGCCAAGCCCGCATGGACCAGGAGGAATAGTTCTTGTTGCCCAGCGTCAATACCAGATCGCTCATGTTTCCGGTCTCCCGCCATAATTCCTCCCCCTGATTGGGCTACGCTGGCATGAAACCGGAGTTTCCGTCAAGAATGGCGCTCCTCGGGCGGGGGCAGAGGCGGCGGTAAGTACAAAGCCCGGTTGCGCGTGGGTCCGCCATGTCCTAGGAAAGAGTCCTATGACGTGGCTGGACAAAATCCCGATGGGCCCACTGGTGGCGGTGACGGCGTTGATGGCGCTGGCGCCCTTCATGCCCGAGCCCCACTTGGTGGAAAAGTTCAAGATGCTGACGGCGGGGACCCTCACCCAGCCCATCGACATCTTCGACGTCTTCTGGCACCTGCTTCCGGCCGTCGTGCTGGCGCTGAAACTGATCCGGGACATCCGGACCCAATGAACGATCCCTTCGTCATCGCCCCTCGCACCAATCCGCGGCAGTTCCTCGACGGCATGAAAATCGACGTGTTGAAAGCGGTTGCCGAGGGTTGCGTCGAGGTCATGGAACACCGGGCCGGGCGCCATCGGCGCCCCAGGCGCCGTATCGCCGCCTGGGCAACGTGGAGACCTGAGATCTATCGGCTCCTGGCAGCCGTGCTTCTGCTGACGGCCTGGCCGGCCGAGGCCGGCAATCCGCTGCTGCCCGGGGTCAAGGGGGACGACGATCGCATAACGGTCGACTCGCGGGAATACCCCTGGTCCACCATCGGGCGTCTCAACAAACGCACCGGGGGGCACTGCACCGGCACGCTGATCGGCCCCAAGCTGGTCCTAAGCGCCGCCCACTGCCTGTGGAACCCGCGCACGCGGCGCTACCTGCCGCCGGTGTCCCTGCATTTCGTCGCCGGCTGGTCGCGGGGCGAATACCTGGCCCATTCCGAGGCGGCGGAGATCATCGTCCCCCCCGATTACCGCAAAGGTCCGTCGGCCAGCCCCCGGCGTGACCGGGACTGGGCCCTGGTCCGGCTCAAGGAGGACGTGGGCAAGGTCACGGGCTATCTCGGTATCGAGGTTCTGGACCGCGAGGCACTGGAACGCCACCTCAAGGCGGGAACCGCCTTCGTCCAGGCGGGCTACAGCAAGGACAAACGCCACGTGCTGACCGTGCACGCCGCCTGTCCCATGGTCGGATTCGCCAAGGGGAAGGATCTCCTCAAGCACCGCTGCGACGCGGTGCCGGGGGATTCAGGATCCCCCATCTTTCTGTTCGACGGCACGGGTTTCCGGATCGCCGCCATCCATGTCGCCACGACCCGTAGCCGCCGCTCGACCCTGGGCATCGCCGTGCCCACAGCCACCTTCGCCCACAAAACGGGGCCGCGCGCTCCGCAGACCGGGGCCGCGCCGCCTGTCGCCACCGTGGCGACCCTGCTCAAACACCTCGGGTTTGAAACCATCCAGGCTTTCGAGGCGGCTGAAGGCCTGCCCGCTACCGGCAAGGCGACACCCCGCCTCCTGGGGCTGATGATCCAGACCCTCAGGCCGCCCGGTCCATAAAACGGGCCCGTGTGGTGGATTCGAAGTTTCTTACATTATTTGGTCCAGCCTCCTTCCGTTGAACCCTTCTGCACATGGGATACCTTGGCGCGCAGCGCAAGGAGGTATACGCTCTTGTTATGTCCAAAGGATTTACGTCACCTCCGGACCTCGCCGAAATGGAAACCATTGCACAGGCCGCATTGGGAAGCCTCCCCCACCACCTGCGCCACCGTGTGGACGGGGTCCCCGTCCGGGTCGATGAGTTCCCCGATGCGGAGACCGAAGCCGAAATGAACCTGGAGAGCCCCTTCGACCTTCTGGGCCTCTACCGCGGGGTGTCGCTGGACCGGAAAAGCATCTTCGATATTCCCCACGACCTTGACATGATTTTCCTCTACCGCCGCCCGATCCTCGACTATTGGTGCGAAACGGAGGAAGATTTGACCCATATCATCAGACATGTCCTGATCCACGAGATCGGCCATCACTTCGGTCTCAGCGATGACGACATGGAGCGCATTGAGGGCCAGACATGAGTACACCACCAAAAGCACTGTCCGCCGACCGGCTTTTCACCCCCTGCGATCCGGCCGAATTCTCCTTCAAGACCACGGCCGAGCTGGAACCTTTGAACGAGTTCGTCGGCCAAGACCGCGCTGTCGAAGCCGTGCGCTTCGGGATCGGCATGCGCCACAAAGGCTATAATCTTTACGTCCTGGGCGAGGAAGGGGTCGGCAAGCGCAGCCTGGTCCGCCGGTTCCTGGAGCAGACCGCGGTCGAGCAGCCGGTGCCCAACGACTGGTGCTACGTCAACAATTTCACCGAGCCCCACCGGCCCAAGGCTCTGGAACTGCCTCCGGGCAAGGGACGGCCTTTGAAGGAGGGCATGGAGCGCCTGATGGAAGATTTGGGCGCGGCGATCCCCGCCGCCTTCGAATCCGACGAATTCCGCAACCGCAAGAGCGTGATCGGGGAGCAGTTCAAGGAACGCCACGAGGAGGCGTTCCAGAAGATTCAGGACCGGGCCGAGAAGAAGGACGTGGCGTTGATTCGCACCCCCGTCGGCCTCGCCCTGGCTCCGGTGCGCGAAGGCGAAGTCCTGAATCCCCAGGAATTCGAGGGTCTTACCGACAAGGAAAAGAAAAAGCGCAAGCAGGCGCTGGAAAATCTGCAGACGGACCTCGAGGAGACCTTGCAAGAGATCCCCATGTGGGAGAAGGAGCAGCGCGAGCTGATCCGCGAGCTGATCCGCGAGGTTACCCGCTTTGCCGTCGATCACCTGATCAACGAGCTCAAGGCGATCTGGAAAGACCATGAAAAGGTCATCGAATATTTGAATGCGGTCAGCGAAGACGTGGTGGAGAACGCCTCCGACTTCCTGCCGCAGGAAAAGGAAGGCGACAAGAACAAGGCCCCTGTTCCCAAGGCCGGCGCCGGTTCCATGCGGCGCTACAGCGTCAACGTGGTGGTCGACAACGCCATCCTGCTGGATCCGGACCACGGCCCCGTGGGCGCGCCGGTGATCGAGGAGGATCACCCGACCCAGGCCAACTTGGTGGGCCGGATCGAGCACTTGAGCCAGTTCGGCACCCTGGTCACCGATTTCAACCTCATCAAGGCGGGCGCGCTGCACCGGGCCAACGGCGGTTATCTGGTACTCGACATACGCAAGGTGCTGATGCAGTCGTCCTCGTGGGAAACCCTGAAACGGTCCCTGAAGTCCAGGCGCATCCGCATCGAATCGGCGGCCGAAGCCCTGGGCTGGTCCAGCGCCCAAACCCTGGAGCCGGAACCCATTCGGCTCGACGTCAAGGTGGTGCTGATGGGCGAGCCGATGCTCTATTACCTGCTCAACCACAATGACCCCGATTTCGGCGAACTGTTCAAGGTCGCGGCCGATTTCGAGACCCGTTTGGACCGCTCCCTCGACACCGTGCACCAGTATGCCCAGTTGATCGCCGCGGTGGCGGAGAAGGAAGGCCTGAAACCTCTCGACCGCACGGGCGTGGCTCGGGTGGTCGAACACGGCGCGCGCCTCGCCGACGATTCCGAGAAACTGACCGCTCACATGGGCAGCATTGCCGACCTGGTGCGCGAGGCTGATTTCTGGGCCCGCAACACCAAGGCCCGGACCATCACCGCCAAGCATGTGCAGAAGGCCATCGACGCCAAGCTCCGCCGCTCCGACCGCGTGTCCGAGCACATCCGGGAGGAGATTCTGCGCGGCACCTTCATCATCGAGACCGAAGGCGCGGCGGTGGGTCAGATCAATGGCCTGTCCGTGATCATGATGGATTCCTTTGCCTTCGGCCGTCCCAGCCGCATCACCTGCCGGGTGCGCCTCGGCAAGGGCGACGTGGTGGACATCGAGCGGGAAGTGGCGCTTGGCGGGCCGCTTCATTCCAAAGGCGTGCTCATCATGTCATCCTACCTTGCCACCCGCTACGCCCGCGAGAAGCCCCTGTCGCTCAATGCCAGCCTGGTGTTCGAGCAGTCCTACGGCGGGATCGAGGGGGACAGCGCCTCCTCGGCCGAACTCTATGCCCTCCTGTCCGCGGTCTCGCAGGTGCCGATCAAGCAATGTTTCGCCGTTACCGGGTCCGTCGACCAGACCGGCCGGGTGCAGGCCATCGGTGGGGTCAACGAGAAGATCGAGGGCTTTTTCGACATCTGCCGGGCCCGCGGCCTCACCGGCGAGGAAGGCGTTCTCGTGCCGGCGACCAACGTTAAGCACCTCATGCTGCGCGCCGACGTGGTGGTGGAGGTGAAGAAGGGGAGGTTTCACATCTACGCCGTCGAGACCATCGACCAGGGTCTCGAAATTCTGACGGGCCTGCCGGCCGGAGAACCGGATGCCAAGGGCCAATATCCCATCGGCAGCATCAACCGTGCCATATCCACTGGGCTGGAACGTTTCACGCGGCGCGCCAAGGCGCTGGCCTCGGAAATCACGGGCCAGGGGCGGGCCAACGGTCGGAAGGGCCGAAAATGAGCGCCGCCGTCGCCGAGCCCGACTCCGGCGGAGTCCGGTTCCGGAGAATGCTGATCGTCTTCGACCCGGCTTTCGAGAGCATGCCGGCCATCGATTCCGTGGCTCGCTTGGCGGCCCGCATGGAGGTGGACCTGGCCGGCCTGTTCATCGAGGACGAGGATCTGCTGCGTGCCGCCGGCTACTCCTGGGCGAGCGCGGTCAGCGTGCTCTCGGCCACGCGCCACTCGCTCGACACGTCCGTCCTGCGCCGGGCCATGAAGGTACAGGCCGAGGCGAGCAGCCAGCTTTTGGAACGGACCGCCCGGGCGCGGGGCGTGAAAAGCTCCTTCGCGATCCGCCGAGGACGTCTCAAGACGGAGGTCCTGGCAGCCGCGACCGACACCGATTTGGTGGTGGTGGACTGGTCCTGCGGCGAGTTCCTGCTCCGCGCGACGGGCGGTCGGCGGAAACAACCGGGTGCCGTGGCCCGTGCCATCGCGGAAGCCGCGCCGGGGCCCGTCCTGCTGTTGCGCAAGGACGCGAGCATCGATGGCCCGGTGCTGGCGGCCTATAACGGGACGCCCGCGGCCGAAACGGCCCTGGAGTTGGCGATCGAACTGGCCGACCACCACGGGGGCATGATCGAGGTCGCCTTCCTCACCGGCAGCCTCGGCCTGGTTCGCCAATGGCGGGAAAGGGTCTCGGCGCGGATGGAGGAGCGCGGGGTCCAGGCCACCTTCGTCCACATGCCCCACGCCGACCTGAACGAGCTCTATCGGGAGGTGCGGCGCCAACATGCGACCCTGATGGTGCTGGAAGCCGGCCTGCCTTTCCTAGAAGGAATCGCCACCCATGGGCTTCTGGGGCGCATGGACTGTTCGATGCTGCTGGTGCGCTGATGG
>PIVK01000216.1 GCA_003354135.1 Rhodospirillales bacterium | reverse complement strand
AAAATACTTCCGGTCAGTATAATGACATCACTTCCGGTCTACTGGAGTCACTTCCGGTCCTTATGACATCACTTCCGGTCAATATGACATCACTTCTGGTCCACTTGAGTCACTTCCTGTTATTATGACATCACTTCTGGTCTGCTGGAATCACTTCCTGTCATCATTACATCACTTCCGGTCATTACGACATCACTTCCGGTCAGCATGACATCACTTTTGGCCTACTGGAGTCATTTCCGGTCATTATGACATCACTTCCGGTCATTATTACCTCACTTTCGATTAGTATTAGATCCCATCCAGTCTACTGGAGTCACTTCCGGTCATTATGACATCACTTCCGGCCTGCCGGAGTCACTTCCAATCATTACAACATCACTTCTGGTCTGTTAGAGTCACTTCCGGTCATTATGACATTACTTCCGGTCATTATGACATCACTTCTAGTTAGTAAAGATCACTTCCGGTTTACTGGAGTCAATTCTGGGCATTATGCCCTTACTTCCGGTCTGCTGGAGTCACTTCCGTTCATTATGACATCACTTCTGCTCATTATGACATCACTTCCTGTCTACTGGAGCCACTTCCGGTCATTACGACATCACTTCCGGTTAGTATGAGATCACTTCTGGTCCACTGGAGTCACTTTTGGTCATTATGACATCACTTCCAGTCTGCTGGAGTCACTTCCGATCATTATGACATCACATCCAGTCATTATGACATCATTTCCAGTCAGTATGACATCACTTCTGTTCTACTGGAGTCACTTCCGGTCATTATGACATCACTTCCAGTCAGCTGGAGTTACTTCCGGTCATTATGGTATCACTTCCGGTCATTATGACATCATTTCCACCCAGTATGAGATCACTTACTGTCTACTGGAGTCACTTCCTGTCATTAGGACATCACTTCCGGTCTGCTGGAGTTACTTCCGGTCATTATGACATTACTTCCGGTCATCATGACATCTCTTCCGGTCATTATGACATCACTTCCGGTCTGCTGGAGTCACTTCTGGTCATTATGATATCAGTTCCGGTCATTATGACATCATTTCAAGCCAGTATGGGATCACTTCCTGTCTACTGGAGTCACTTCCGGTCATTATGACATCACTTCCGGTCTGCTAGAGTTACTTCAGGTCATTATGACATCACTTCCGGTCATTATGACATCACTTCCGGTCATTATGACATCATTTCCAGCCAGTATGGGATCACTTCCTGTCTACTGGAGTCACTTCCAGTCATTAGGACATCACTTCCGGTCTGCTGGAGTTACTTCCGGTCACTTCCGGTCATTATGACATCACTTCTGGTCATTATGACATCACTTTCCCTGGCTTTGTTATTATGAGGTTACTTTCTG
>PIVK01000083.1 GCA_003354135.1 Rhodospirillales bacterium | reverse complement strand
CCATGAGGTCTAGTTTTGGTTACCGGCCATTCCTTCATGTGCTAAAACCAGGGCCTTGTGGTTTATCCCATGGTCTTTGTTTTGGTTACCGGCCATTCCTTCATGTGCTAAAACAGCGGTTTATGAGAACCTAGAGGAATTTGAGTTTTGGTTACCGGCCATTCCTTCATGTGCTAAAACAGGGTCCTGGATAGGGCCCTGTTTTTCTTAGGGAAATCCGTTCCCTCGTACCGCCTTCCGGACGTCTCGGAGCGTTAAAGCAGGAGGAGTTGCTTGCGCTCCCGGTCCTCGGTGTCGGGTGTGCCGCCGTGAAAGATGGTCATGTTCCCATATTGGCGGTCGGTGAAACCGAGGACGCTGACCGTACCTTCCGGGGGAACCTTCCTGCCGACCTTGCGCACTAGGGTCTCTGCCGCGTCACGGTTACCGCAGAACCGCATGTAGACCGAGAACTGGCTCATTCCAAATCCCAGGTCCAGAAGGTCGTTGCGAAAGCGGGTCGCCCGCTTGCTTTGTTTCTTCGTGCCTACCGGCAGATCGAACATCACCATCAGCCACATGAAACGGTACCCGCTGAAGCCATTCATCGGAAAAACGTGTCTGTCTTGGGGAGAACGAGCGCCAACTTGTCTTCGACGAAGGCTTGCGCGAGGGATCGCGACGCCGTTTCCATGGCCCTGGACAAAGGCTGGAACCCCTGTTCGCTTTCGACCTCGCGGGCCAGGAGCCCCACCAGCGCCTCCTTGCTTTCCGGCTCGACCGAGTTTAATCCCCGGTCCACCAGTTCCAGCACCACCCGGTCCACCAGGGGGCGGAAGGGTTCCATCAAATCGTCGATTAGGCAGAAGGCGTTGAACCGGTTCTTGTGAAATAGGCCGATTGAAGGATGCAGCCCCGCCGCCATCACGTTACGTGCGCAGCAGGACCGCACGACGATATAGCCGTAGTTCAGCAATCCGTTGATCCCGCCGCCTTGGCGGTCCCGGGTGAAGCCGGGCCCAAAAGCCAAAGGCCAATAACGGGCCGCGGCCCGGGCCTCGCAATTGCCGGGATCGCCGGGCCGCACCGCGCGGGCCAGCGATTTCAGCGCGCCCGCCCGGATGCCCCGCCATTCGAGTACCGCTGCCTGTCCCGCGATCTTGGCCTTGACCAGCCGTGCCCAGAGGCGGTTTTCCAGCCCTGTTTTTGCGTTCTTCTGAGCGGCCATGCGCCGGGTTTGTTCGAAGTTGCCCTCGGCAGGCCACAGCCACGCAACGGGCCGGTGGCTTTTGTCGCAGGCGACCAGAGGTATCCCCCGGCGGGACAGTTCCAGGACCGCTTCGTTGGTGTAGGTGGCCTGACGGGCGTTGACGATGACCGCCTCGATGTCGTCGAAAGGCACACGGGTCTCGCCCTCTTCCGTGGTGACGGCAAGTGAACCCCGGTCTTTTCGCAGGTTACGCCTTTCGCCGGTCAGGTCCAGGATGCGCCGTTCCATGATGGCTTAAGCTCAGGCCCCGAAGGGACCCCCGTCCCTGATACGGCCCAGGCGGTCCACCTTGACCTTGCGCAGCCCTTCCTGGATCACGCGGCTGGCCGACTTACTGAAGGTCGGCATTTCCTTGGCCTTGCCGCCTTCGTTGTGGGCGGCCAGCACGATCGTCTGCCCGGTCAGTGCTTTGATCCGGAAAATGGACCGGCCGCTGCCCTCGCCCATCGCCACCATGTCGTTGATGTGAAGCCGCATCAGCTTGCGGGCGGTGGGATGTTTGGTCTTAACCTCGGACACGAAATCGGGGCGATGGGCGAGATACCGGCTGACAGTTTCCCCCACCGTCTTGCCGTCGGGTTTCAGCCAGACATCCATGAAGGCGTTGCCGTCGGTTTTGTAGGCCTTGTAGGGACGGCCGTTCTTGTCCCGGATCAGGGCGAGACTCCGTTCATGAAGGGTGTCGTAAAGCCGCACGCTGCGAACCTTCAGTTCCCGTTCCGCCCGGGCGGCGAAATGTTTCCATTCCAAATCCCCGTCCTTGCCCGTTTCCGCCCGAACTTCGTCCCACAGCTCCTTCAAGCGGTCGCGTAGCGTCGGATCACGGAGGTTTTCCAGATAAGGCGCCTTTATCGTCACCAGCGGCTTGCGGGTTACTAGGCGGAAAAACCCCTTTTCGTCCGGTCCCGATACGATGCCATGGGCCGTGTCGTTGTGTAGGGCTCCCGTGGTTGTGCCCGGGGCTGGGTGGGCATGGTTTGGCTTGAAGTGCACTGTTGCATTGTGCACAAGGCCCGCCACTTGGGCTCGGAACCCATCGAAGGGAACGGGCATATCGTCGATTAGACGGTTGCGGCTGCCTTCGGCGGCCCGTGCCATCCGGTTCAGAACGGACCGCGTGGTGGCGCCGATCACCGCTGCGTCGACCATGTGGTGGCGGTGATCCGTTCGGGTCTTGCGGTTCTCGTCGCCAAGGATGCCGTTAAATCCCCACTTGCCGCGCAACATCGCGGTCAGCCGTCCGGGGGTCACCGAAATACGGTTGGGCTGGACGGCGGCCGACAAGTATTCCCTGACCAAACGTGAAAGGTAGCGCGTTTCGTTCAACTGGCGGCCGATGAAGTCGTTGCCTTCCTCCAACCGCTCTATGGCATCCGGGAAGAAGCGCCATTGCTTGTTCTTGGGGAGACGGGCCGCACGAGCGAGGATGGTGTCGTAGCGCTCGGGATCGACGACGCCCCAGGCCTCCCAGGGGGTGCGGTTTCCCTTTTCCCTGTTGGCTTCGCGCATGGCAACGACCTTGTTGGCCATGGAGTCGTCCAAACTGCGGGAGAAGGGCAGAATATGTTCGATTTCGGTCTTGTCCGACAGGACCAGATCAACCGAAAGCGTGGTGCCCGTGAAGGGGCAGACGCGCTCGCCTTCTTTTCCCTGTTCGGCCCAAAGGCGCATCTTGCGCATCGAAGCCGGGGTCGCAATCCCGCCGTGTGCATCAATTTGGGCTTCCAGGTCACGATTGCGTTTCTCGTTGGCCGCGTTCCGTTTGCGTATTTCCGCCTTGGCTTCGCTGGATTGTTTAAGTTCACGCGCCAGTTCGACTACCACTTCGTCGGGTTTGCCCCAGGTTGTCGTGATGCCGTTAAATAGGCGGCGCAATTGGCCCAGCGCTATGTGCACGGTAGGATTGGATATCCGCCCGAAGCGTTCGACCTCGTTACGCCCGTTGCCGGGATCGGCGCCAAGAACGTGGCGGATAAGAACTTCGCCGTAATAGGGTAGTTTTTCTGCATTGCCATCGAGGCGGAAGTCGGAATGGTGGTCGAAGCCGGCTTCGACCACCGCTTTGTCATAGCGCGGGCCCTGGTCCTCCAATATTGGCACCAGTCTGGACAGTGCGGTGCGGCTAAAGGCGCAGGTTCCGGCGGGAAGGGGGGAAGACGCGATGGCTTCGGAGCGATGGCGTGGTAGGTCGAATTCGCGCATCAGCCAGTCCAGGAGGGCGTCTTCGTCCTCTTCGTCGATCAGTTTCTCCACCACTTCGCGCTGGCGATCCGGCGAGAAGGTCCGCCACTCTTTGCCGAAACGGTCCTTGTGAGAAAGGACGGTCGCGGTGAGGTCCCCGTCGAGCTTGCTGCGGGATTCGGTCTCCAGGTTGATGCGGGTACGCTCCGGCAGATCGAATAGTGCCGGTATCTTGCGGAAATCAACCTGTTTGACGGATAGCAGTTTGAGGAACAGTTTATCCCATTCCTGTCTGTTTAATGAGCGGTAGGGCTCACCGTGGGGGCTTGTTTTCAGGTTGTTGAGATCCGCCAGTATTCGATATCGCTGAAAAAGTGGATTGGCCTTAAAGGCACGCTTCTCACCCGGAACAAGGGTGCACCAACCCCGCTCTACGGGCCTCAGGGGGCGTTGATGGCTCAGCGTGTCGAAGATCGCCCCCCAATCCTCGGGTGTAAGATTCGGATGATGGGGGGCCTGGGCCTCTTTAATTGCCAGGAACTCGACTTCCAGCATGGCGCGTTCCGGATAGAGGCCATTGCCGGCGCGGGCCCGGATTGGTTTGCCCTTATTGCGCTGTCGGCGGTGAAGGTATTCGCCCAGCGTCCGGCTTCCTGACTGTTCGATGCGTCGGCGCAATTCCGAGATGGCGGTCTTCAGTGCACCGTCTTCCTTGGCATTGCCGGCCTTTCGATTGCTCTTGAAGCCGCGACGGTTGTGGAAGGACCACAGGGCCCGGGCCAACTCGCCGGCCGACAGTGGACGGTCCAGAGCGGCGGCCCGCAGTTCGTACGGGTCCTGCCGAAACAAGGCGTTGCGCCTTGCTTCGTCCCCTGGCATCAAGCCCAGTTCGAAAAGCAGCGCAAACAGCCGCCGTCGCCGCCGCAGGCCTCGGTCGCGGTTACGTCTGGGCCCGCGCTTTTCGCGGCGGTGACTGGCGTTGGAAGTTCCGTCTTTTGGGTTGCGTCCATCCGGGAAGATCAGGACACCTCCGTCCAAGGCACGGACCGGTTGACGATCTCCATCCAGTTCATAGAGAAACCACCCCAGGCTGTTGGTGCCGACGTCGAGTCCTAGGCGATGCATTGCTGCCCCCTCCAGTGCTGCGTTTCCATTCGGAATTTTATCACTTCGATGTTGAAGGCACAATTATAGAATGTTATTCTAACTCCCATAGCACATGAAGGAATGGCTGGAATTGCGAAATGCAGCCAACAACAAGCTGAGCCTTTCGAGGCAAGATGCACCAAATTGAAGAGCGGGCTCCGGCCCGCTCTTTCCTGTTCGGTCTCCCCTGCCCCGTTACGGCCTGGGAATTTTACTGAAAATTCGTCGAAAGACAAAAAACAAGGGCTTGGCCGGTTTGGCGAAACCCTTGTTTTTGTTTTTATGGTCGAAGCGAGAGGATTCAGAACCTCCGCCACTGTCCGGATCCCCCCCCCCGAAGGCCTTGCACCCAAAAGGGGGGCGTCTTTCCCAACGAAAAATCACTTGAACGCCTCGTCAGCGCTGTCCTCGTCGAAATCGACGGCAAATGGGCATCCGCCGAAAAACCGAATCTCCGTACCTTAGGTTGCTAGACTTGTAAACCACATATGAATTAGGGTGGTGGATTCATGCTTTACAACGCAGAGTATATGCTTTACACATGAACCGTGGTGGTAAATTTCTATTCTACAACGCACATGACGTTAAATTGGCTGTCAGGATGGGCGTTCACTCGGATACTCCGAGGCCCGAGAAGAAGAGAGATTAGCTGACGTGATTTTTGAGGCCGTAATGCGCACTGGTGTTCTTCAGGATGGCGGTTGGAGCCATGAGGACGTTGCTAGACGGGCGGACGGCGTTTCCGATAATTCCCGCGTCATTTTGCCCAAGGATTTTTGGGTTTTGACGTGAGGGGAGGAGGAAGGGGGTTCGATGTTCAAGGGTTTTTCCAGGGCGGGTGCGCTGGCGTGTGTGTTGGGCACCGGGTTGTTGTTTGTTCCGGCCCAGAAGTTGGCCAGTGATGATTATGGATCCGTCAATCAAAGTGAAAATCAGCCTGTTCTGAACATTACCCTGCCCAGGGATGGCGAAGCGCTGGATAGCTGGGCGCTGGATTTGGCGTTT
>PIVK01000215.1 GCA_003354135.1 Rhodospirillales bacterium | reverse complement strand
ACGGACGTGGACGCGGCCAACAACCGGATTACCATCGCCAACACCGCCCGCAACGCCACTTTCCCGGGCGGCAACGTCAACGGCGGGACGGTCAAGGCGCTGAATACGGTCATCGACTTTTCTGGTGCCGCCACGGACGGCTTCACCTTCGGGAATTACGGCTACCTTTGGATCAGGAACGTGGCTCTCGTCAGCACGTCCACTACCAAGACCTGTTTCCATATGTACGGCAGACCCGCCGGCACATACCACCTCGACGCGGACTTAAACGTCGGGGTGAACGGCTGGAAATATGCGCTTGCTATGTATGGGAATTTTGTCCAGGGCATGGGCTTGACCGTCAGCAATGCCTTTTACATCGGTGTTTACGTCGTGCGGGCCGGGTGGATGTACGCCCCAAACCTGATCGTCACGGGATGCGGCGATCATGGTGTGGCTCTTGCGGACAATAGTTTTCTACATGCAGATTACTGTTGCATTGCGGGTAACGCTCGTTACGGCGTTGACGCGGCTTGGGGTTCTTCATTCAGCTCCTCGCACGGGGTTTTGGTGCACAACCTGTCTATAGGACTGGCCCTCTCGGGCAACGGTACCGGTGTGATCTGGGGCGACTCTGCCCGGGTTTCCGGCAACGGCTCTGACGGCGTGAACGTGAACAGAGGGTCGATGCTCCGCCTAAGTAATGGAAGGGTGGAAAACAACGGATCCATAGACATCAAGGCTGTTACCCACAGCTATATCCACGCGGCAGGGAGTATCTACACCACCACCAGCCCCGCCGTGAACACGGAGGGCAACGAAGGTGCCTACATCGATACTTAAGGAGACAGGATCATGACCCAGATTTGTGTGAAAAACGGCCTCGTGCTTGCTTGGTACGAGGATAATGTCCCGGACGTGGCGGAACTGCATCCGGACTGCGAGACGGCATGGGTGGCGGACGATGTGCGCCTGGTGCCCGATGAAGAAACGGGAAATATTGCCGATCCGCGTTCCGCCATGCCGAAGGCGGACCTGCAAACGGCGCAGGTCCAGGCCGTCGACGACGAAGCCGCCCGGCGCATTCTGGCCCTGTTGACCGAAGTCCAACAGCGCAACACCACGGCCCAGTCGGCGGCGCTGGCGCACAAGGCGTTGCAGGCGGTGCCGGACCCGTCCGGGTATGCCGATGCCATGACCTGGGCAGCGGATGCCTTCGCCGCCTTGACCGACAAAACATCCTGGGCGGCCGACGAGCAGACCGAAGCCGCCGCCGCCTCGGCGCTCTGGGCGCAAATCGGCGGACTGCGGCGGCGATCCAACGAGCTGACAGCCCGGGTCATGGGTCAGGCGACGGAAGACCTTCGGGACTTCAAGGCCGGCGACGACGCGCATTGGGCGTAGGGGG
>PIVK01000082.1 GCA_003354135.1 Rhodospirillales bacterium | reverse complement strand
ATGCCATACCGGTTGCGTATGGGGGAGAAGAGAAGGCGGCGGAACCGCACGATCGGTGGGGTGTTCAGATGGCGGGGCAACGGTTTTGAGGGTGAGGGGCTTCGAGATCGTGAGTTTGGTTTCTGGTCAATTGATGTGTTATACCCCGTTCACTCCAGAACCCGAAAATCCTTGGGTGCTATGATGCGGAAATTGTCCGAAAAGTCTATGATGTCAGTTCCACTGATTGATAGGTGTCCGGATGCCCCATACCGTCTTCTATTCCTGGCAGAGTGACCTGCCTAATTCCGTGAATCGGGGTTTCATCAAGGATGCCCTGCAGAAAGCACTGAAGGAACTCGGCCGGGATGACGTCACGCTCGATATGGACACCCAGGACGTCAGTGGTAGCCCACCGATCGCAGACACGATCCTCAAAAAAATCGAGGAATGCGCGGTCTTTGTTCCAGACCTGACTTTCGTCGCCAAGACGGAAGAAAAGCGCCCAGTGTCGAATCCAAACGTTCTCATCGAGTACGGATGGGCGCGGGCAAAAGTTGGCCACAGTCGCATCGTTGCCGTCATGAACTCAGCCTACGGAGAACCTTCGGAGAAGTCGGTGCCGTTCGACCTGCGGCACCACCGCTGGCCGACTCAGTACTGCCTGGAGCCGGACGCCGACAAAAAAACGAAGACGGCCGAGAAGAAGAAACTCGTCTCAGCCCTGAAGACGGAGATCGAGGCCGTCCTGAAGGAAGTTGACGTACTGTCGCCAGAACCCGCCTCCGTTCACATGCAGCCGAAGAAAAGGGTTTCCTGTTTCCTCGACGACGGTGACGTACTCGGAACCAGTCCGTCCAAGCCCGTGGGCATTCCCTGGCAGGACGGGCCGCAGATGTTCATCCACGTCATCCCTACGGTCCCAACATCTAAACGGTCTCCTGCCGAGTTACTGCAACTCATGAAAAACGGCAACACTCTTAGGCCGCTTGCGGAGGGGACTATCTACCCACCGTGGGACATGGGGAATAAATTTGGTGCGGTCAGATACGAGACCAAGCATGAGGAGTCCATAGACCGCATTATCCAAGTCGGTGCGTTCGGAGATATATGGGCTGTCGACGGCTTCACTCTAAAGGACTGTAACGTCGTGCCGTTCTTCGAGGTTATGTATGCCAGGGCACTGGCGACGTATCTGACCTTCGCTCGTGACTCCCTGCAAGTTCAATCGCCCGTGACGGTGATTGCCGGAATGTCCGAAGTGCTACATAAGACGATGTTCGTTTCGCCGTCGACAAATTCGGCCGTGACAGAGCCGGCCGTCGAGGATGACATCGTCGAAGAGATCAAAGGGGTAACCCTGAATCCGCCAGAGAATGTGCCATTGGCCCGCGTCTTCTCTTCACAGATGGAGCAACATGCTTACTACACGTTGATGCCATTGTTTAAAGAAGCATTGCGCGTGTTCCCGCGCCTTCCGCCCGACCACTTGCCGACTTAGGAAAAACAGGACTTTTGTCCTGTCGCATAATGTATCTTATGGAAAGTTTGCGTTTGTTATCAATTGGTTAGAGGTGATCTCTCCCAGCGCCAAGCCGCGCTTCGAGACCGTAAAATCTAAACCCCCTACGAAGACACTGAGCTTGACTGCAGAACCGGAATTAAACAACACCTTAACTTCGCCGCCAAACTGTCCAACGATGTGGGACCAGCTCAAAGAGAGGGGTCACCTTGTGGCTTTGTTGATCGAGGGGGCCAGAATATCGGCGCCCGCCGCGACAATATTAGCGATTGAGGACCAAGACAGTTGTGTAATTGCCGTTTGCGTCTTTCGTGAACAGGCCGCGACCTTTATCGGTTTCCTCAATCACGCCCTCGTACAGTCGAAGAGCGTTCTTCACCACCTCTGCATAGGACGCTGCCTCGGTTTTTTCCCGGAGTTTTCGTAGCCGTTCCATTGAGAGCGCCGGCATTTCGACCTGTACCCTAGTAGTTGGGTGGATGTTTTTCTTTTTCATGTGCTTTTGTTATGTGGGTATCTTTCCAGTAATAGCCGATGAATAGGAACACAAGATAGTCTACCTCTCTCCAAACCATTTCCAGCTTTTCGAACTTTTCTTCGAATACTCCTAGCACTGCCGCACCCATGAGAAATACAGCGACAAGCGTGATAAGTGCGATGGCACCATAACCGCATATGCGTTCTCTGATGAGCCCAGTCCGCGCCCTCAGTACATCGGCAGAATCAACCGGGAACTCCTTTCCGGACCTTACCTCGTATTTCATGTTTCCGCCTCTTCATCGACGTCCTGCGATAAATCCGCGCTATAAATCATCACTCGAAGGTATGTACGCGGATTGCAGGACACGATGTTGGCGTGATTACGACAAATCGACCTTTATCCCTCGAATGGTTCCCTTTCTCTCTTCATAATAACAAAACTGCAGTAGGCGTCAATCATTATTCCCTCAAAAATTCATCAATCGCGATGGTGCCGGAGATCGCCGTCGATTGCACCAAGCCGTAGGTACACCAAAGGAGCCCAAGAGGGCTGGGGGAACCGTTGAAATGAAATGGCTACTTGAATGGGGTTTAACCGGCAGTGAAGTCGTCGAGGGCACAACTAATGTCGTTCGCGCCAGCCGCCCGGTGCCTATGCCTTCGTCGGCTCGATCGATCCGATCTACCCGCCGTCGGAGAGCGACAGGCCGATCGGATATTACACTCATGTCATGCTGGAACATGATACCCTGACGGACGACGCGAGCTTTCATAATGGGGCAGGGGACCTATGGTTGAGATTCCGGTCTCCAGGAAAAATGCAAAATGGGCCTTCGTCGCCATCGTGGTCGGGGTGGTGCTGACCGCCCTGTTGGCCATCGCGTTGAGCATCGGCGACAGCGATCTTATCGAGCAAATTGCGTTCCTTAAGAAAAACGCGACGTGGATCTTCAGCGGCATCGGCGCCACCGTCGTCGGGGTTGTGTTGGCCATCGCGTTGAGCCCCGGCAGGGGCGACCATCTCGGCGAGCAAAATGCGTCCGGTATGGGAAACACTCAAATCGGCAAGGCCAAGCACGTCACGATCAACAACAACACCGGGGAAACCGATGTCGATGCCCTTGCCGCATCCCTGTTGTCCAAACACGGCACGGAACTCAAGGCCAAAAACGAAGAAATCCAGGCCCTGCGGAAAGCCCTGGACGCCTTGGCCAAACAAACCGGTCCCGGCATCGCCGAGGCCCGGGCCGAATTGGAGAACGGCAACACCGCGAAGGCCGAGGCCATCTTCCGCGCCATCGCGAACCGGGAAGCAGGTAAGGGCGAAGACTCCTACCGCAAAGCGTCCGAGGCGCTTTGCCATCTGGGCGCCCTCGCTTTCTTCGGCGATACCGAAAAGGCCCTCGACGCCTACCGCGAAGCCGTTCGGCTCGACCCGGCAAATGTCGGGGGCTGGAACCGCCTGGGCCTCCTGCTGTGGCGGACCGGCGATTTGAGTGCCGCCGAAGACGCCTACGGCAAGGTCCTGGCCCTCGGCGAGAAGACCGCTGACAAGAAAGTAATCGCCGTCGCCTACGGTGGCCTGGGCATCATCCACCAAACGCGGGGCGATCTGGACAAGGCCGAGGAGTTCCACCTGAAGTCTCTGGCTCTCGACGAGGAGATGGGACGCAAGGAAGCGCTCGCCGCCGCCATCGGCAACCTGGGCGTCATCCACGAAACGCGGGGCGATCTGGACAAGGCCGAGGAGTTCCACCTGAAGTCCCTGGCTCTCAACGAGGAGCTGGGACACAAGGAAGCGATCGCCGCCACTACCGGCAACCTGGGCCTGATCCACTTCAGGCGGGGCGATCTGGACAAGGCCGAGGAGATCCACCTCAAGGCCCTGGCTCTCAACGAGGAGCTGGGACGCAGGGAAGGCATGGCGAGCCAGTACGGCAACCTGGGCGTCATCCACGAAACGCGGGGCGATCTGGACAAGGCCGAGGAGTTCCTCCTGAAGTCCCTGGCTCTCAATGAGGAGCTGGGACTCAAGGAAGGCATGGCGAGCCAGTACGGCAACCTGGGCAATGCCCACTTCACGCGGGGCGATCTGGACAAGGCCGAGGAGTTCCTCCTGAAGTCCCTGGCTCTCAACGAGGAGATGGGACGCAAGGAAGGCATGGCGAGCCAGTACGGCAGCCTGGGCCTGATCCACTTCACGCGGGGCGATCCGGACAAGGCCGAGGAGTTCCACCTGAAGTCCCTGGCTCTCAACGAGGAGCTGGGACGTAGGAAAGCGATCGCCACCACCACCGGCAACCTGGGCCTGATCCACCTCATGCGGGGCGATTTGGACAAGGCCGAGGAGTTCCACCTCAAGGCCCTGGCTCTCCACGAGGAGCTGGGCTGCAAGCAAATCATGGTGTTCCAGTATGCCAACCTGGGCCGGATCCACGAAACGCGGGGCGATCTGGACAAGGCCGAGGAGATCCACCTCAAGGCCCTGGCTCTCCACGAGGAGCTGGGACGCAAGGAAGGCATGGCGAGCCAGTACGGCAACCTGGGCCAGATCCACTTCACGCGGGGCGATTTGGACAAGGCCGAGGAGTTCCTCCTCAAGGCCCTGGCTCTCAACGAGGAGCTGGGACGCAGGGAAGACATGGCGTTCCAGTACAGCAGCCTGGGCAATATCCACTTCACGCGGGGTGACCTCGGCAAGGCTTGCGGGGCCGGGCGGAAGGCGTTGGAACTGTTCGTACAGGTCGGAAACAAGCCCATGGAAAGCCGCGTGCGGGAGTGGATCGACGTCGATTGCGCCGGGCCGTAGGTACACAAGAGGAACCCAAAGGGGCGTTGATCCTACATAAACTAAAATCCAAAATTTTTCGGGCGCTTTGAATTAAGAGGGGGGACCCGGTTGACGTGAAGGGGCGTCGGCGCAGTTCCAGGCCAAGGTGTTTGGCCGCAAGATGCTCGCCGATCTCGCTGGTGATCCCGAGAGGCTTCTCGGTCAGTTGGTAGTAGTCAACGGCAGCGGATTTGGTCCGTTCCAGAATTTATCCGATTTCATGAAGGCGTGGCATTGGCGCTTTATAAAGGAAGTTAATTAGAGTCTTCAAGGCGACACCAACTCGGCATCAAGTGGATTTATCAAACGCTCATTAAATGCTGTACCTATACCCGTGGTGGATTTCTCTACGAGTAGATGAAGCTTTCTTGCAAGCTGTCAAATGTCTGGTTTTGAGCGTTGTACTAACCGCCAGTGCGGGCGGTGCGGCAGCGTGTAAAAAAAACTAACCGATGTTTTGTGCGAGGCTGGCCCGCATCGATTGGTGGAGCTGATCGAGGACCGCCCTTAAACATGACCGTTGTGAGCCCGGTCCCGCTTGGCCGGATGAGTTCGCCATATCGCCGTATGGGCGCCATATGTTTGACTTGGACCACTAGCCCCCGTTTCGCCGCTGGTGTATCCATACCGTTCATGGAAAACACGGTCGAAACTCCCGCAGACGTCGAACCCGGGGCTTACGTCAGGGACATGGTCTCGCGTTCGGGCACGTTGTTCTTCTGGGCCATGCGCTCCCTGCCGCCCGAGCAGCGGCATGCCATGTTCGCCATCTACGCCTTCTGCCGCGAGGTCGAAGACATTGCCGACGGCCC
>PIVK01000214.1 GCA_003354135.1 Rhodospirillales bacterium | reverse complement strand
CGTGCGGGATATGATGCTGGTGGCGACGGAAGAGCGCCTTGTTGCTTTGCCCCCCATCCCATCCCATCGAGCGGCTGAGTGACAAACGGCAGGTGTTGCACTTGACGTGAGAATCCAGCGGGCCCGTGCGCAAGTCGCGCGGCAACGGCATCGATGCCGACATCACCGCCTGCCCGGTGCTGATCCTCAACCCCGTCTGTGTTGCCGAGGACGAGGATCCCGAGAAGGAACACCTCCCCTATACCGAGCGCGCCGACATCTACACCCCGCAGGCCAAGGCCATCAGGAAAACGATCCGGGACATCATGGCGGCCTACAACTACGACCGCTCCGACACCATGACCGATGACTTCGACGTCAACTTCTACGCCGGCGGCGGCTTCAATTGGCGGTTGGAGAAGACGCAACGAGAGGCTATCAAGGAAGCCCTCGGCGCCGGTCTGACGATCCGGCCCAAATGGTGGAAAGGAGCGCCCGGCCGATGACCCCCGAAGACTTCCAAGCCGCCCTTGCGGATCTCGGCCTCGACCAGGCCGGGCTCCGCCGGGAGATCGAGGAGCGCTCGGCCGAGGCCATGTCCCCCACCACGGTCTGGCGCTGGTATCACGGCAGGCGCAAAGTCCCCCCCGGCGTCGCCGCCTACCTCTCGCTCCGCCTCGAGCTTCATCGCAAAGGGACCTAGTCAAAGGCTCGGCCCCCAAACAATTCCGCCCCCTCCAGACGTTTCGGGTTATATTTTTCCCATGACTGATCTTACTGAGACGGTCTTCGTCCATTCTCCGTTTTCCGACCGCACCGCAATTCACGGGCGTAACCTGATGGCCCTGTCGGCAACTACGTTGGCGATTGCGGTTTTTCCGGACATTGATGTTGCAGGGCTTAAGATCTTTGAGATGAGCATCGGTGAAAGCTTTTGGAAGATTCTCGTCACCGTCCTCACATACTACACGGGACGTTTTAGTATGGACTTCTGGGTTGAAAGGAGCGCTTGGTCGAGTCGCTGGATGGTATACGCCGGAGAGAAACCCACTAACTCTTCCACTGTCACTGCCGCCACCGCAGGTCCTTTGTTCGACCAAGCGCGTCGAGAGAACACGAGGTTTTTGATTTTTGATTTTTTGCTTCCTTATACTATGGCAATGCTTGCGTGGTCCTGCTTGGCCGTTAAGCTGATATTACCATTGCACTACTTGTTCATTAGGATATTCATCTTGTCCTAATCGCGGCATGTCCGTTCCTCCATCTCTCTACCGAGAGTCCATTCCGCGGTCACTTTCGACCACCGGGTTGTTGGCGCAGGACTTTTCACCCTGCTCGGCAGACTGCGGCATGGCTTTCGCCAACCGATCCCCCGCCTGGGATTGAGTTCGGTTCCCGGACATTTCTTCC
>PIVK01000213.1 GCA_003354135.1 Rhodospirillales bacterium | reverse complement strand
CAGGTGCGGACTCCAAGACCGCTTCGCGTCCGAGCGGTCGTCTGGTCTCGCCCGGCGATTGCCGGTGTATCGGATGCGGCAAGCCGGTGGGGCGAACGGAAAGCTATTGCATCCGCTGTTCGCTCATTCACTCGACGGCCATTGAGGACGCCGCGAGCGAGGACGCCGCCCCCGGCAACTGAGTGCGAACGGCGTGCGAATATGTGCGGAAATTGGCGTTCCCTCGGGGATCGTCAACTCGATCAAGGGGCCCGGCGACAACGCCGCCCCGTAGCACCTCGGCTGGTCGCCCGCAATGATTATCCTTGTAATTTAGGAGTGCGGAACCTAATTTGCAATGTATGATAAGGCGTCTGCTCCGGGAACATCTCCTGCATTCTGTCGGCCACAACCCGGCCGTGGTGCTTCTTGGGCCAAGGCAGGTTGGAAAAACGACGCTCGCCCTGGACGTCGCTGAAACCCGCTCGGCCATTTATCTCGACCTGGAATCCGAGGCCGACCTGGGAAAGCTCGGCGATCCCGAGCTTTATCTGGCCGATCACGAGGACAAATTGGTGATCCTCGACGAGGTCCACCGCCTCCCCGAATTGTTTCAAAGCCTTCGGGGGCTTATCGACCGCGGGCGGCGGCGGGGCGTTCGTAGCGGCCGGTTCCTCTTGTTGGGCTCGGCCTCCATTGATCTTCTCAGGCAATCCGGCGAAACGCTGGCGGGGCGCGTTGCCTACCTCGAACTCGCGCCGTTCAACCTGCTGGAAACGGGAGGAGAGCACCTCGATACGCTGTGGGTTCGGGGCGGCTTTCCGGAAAGCTTCCTTGCCGAAAGCGATGAATTGAGCATGGAATGGCGCCGCAACTTCATCCGCACCTATCTGGAACGGGACATTCCCCTTCTTGGGCCGCGCATACCGGCGGAAACGTTGCGGCGGTTTTGGACCATGTTGGCGCATAATCAGGGCGCATTTCTGAACGCATCGAGTTTAGCCCGCGGCCTCGGCGTCGATGGAAAGACCGTTGCCGGTTATCTGGACCTCCTGGTCGACCTCCTGCTCGTGCGGCGTTTGCAGCCGTGGCACGGGAATGTCGGCAAGCGCCTGGTCAAGTCGCCGAAAATTTACATCCGGGATAGCGGTCTTACCCATGCTCTTCTTGGGCAAGGCGATAAGGAAAGTCTGTTGGGCCATCCGGTCGTCGGCGGGAGCTGGGAAGGCTATGTCGTCGAGGCTTTGCTGTCCGTGGCGCCGCAGGGAACCGAACCAAGCTTCTACCGAACATCGGCAGGAGCCGAGATCGATTTGCTTCTTTCCTTTCCGGACGGACGGTTGTGGGCGATCGAAGTCAAACGGAGCCTCGCGCCCAAGCTGGACCGGGGCTTCCATTTCGCCTGCGCCGATC
>PIVK01000212.1 GCA_003354135.1 Rhodospirillales bacterium | reverse complement strand
TCGTATATGCCGCGTTTTAATATTCCGCCTATATATAACGCATGTATTGCATGGGGAATATATATATTCCGCGTATAATTAATACTAGAAGAGAGCATGAGAAGAATACTCCACATTCTGTTCAGAAAGGATTTTGGAATCATATGATGTGGAAATGAAAATACTTCCGGTCAGTATAATGACATCACATCCGGTCTATTGGAGTCACTTCCGGTCCTTATGACATCACTTCTGGTCAGTATGACATCACTTCCAGTCGACTTGAGTCACTTCCAGTTATTATGACATCACTTCTGTTCTGCTAGAATCCCTTTCTGTCATCATTACATCACTTCCAGTCATTATGACATCAATTCCAGTCAGTATGACATCACTTCCGGTCTGCTGGAGTCACTTCCGGTCATTATGACATCACTTCTGGTCATTATGACATCACTTGTAGTTAGTATGAGATAACTTCCGGTTTACTGGAGTCAATTCTGGGCATTATGACCTTACTTCTGGTCTGCTGGAGTCACTGCTGTTCATTATGACATCACTTCTGGTCATTATGACATCACTTCCTGTCTACTGGAGTTACTTCCGATCATTATGACATCATTTTCAGTCAGTATGGCATCACTTCTGGTCTACTGGAGTCACTTCCGGTCATTATGACATCACTTCCAGTCTGCTGGAGTTACGTCCGGTCATTATGACATCACTTCCAATCATTATGACATCACTTTGAGTCATTATGACATCACTTCCAGTCTGCTGGAGTCACTTCCGGTCATTATGATATCACTTCCGGTCATTATGACATCATTTCCAGCCAGTATGAGATCACTTCCTGTCTACTGGAGTCACTTCCGGTCATTAGGACATAACTTCCGGTCTGCTGGAGTTACTTCCGGTCATTATGACATCACCTCCGGTCATCATGACATCACTTCCGGTCATTATGACATCACTTCCAATCATTATGACATCACTTCGAGTCATTATGACATCACTTCCAGTCTGCTGGAGTCACTTCCGGTCATTATATCAGCTCCGGTCATTATGACATCATTTCCTGCCAGTATGGGATCACTTCCTGTCTACTGGAGTCACTTCCAGTCATTAGGACATCACTTCCGGTCTGCTGGAGTTACTTCCGGTCATTATGACATCACTTCCGGTCATTATGACACACTTCCGGTCTGCTGGAGTTACTTCCAGTCATTATGATATTATTTCTGGTCATTATGACATCATTTCCAGCCAGTATGGGATCACTTCCTGTTTACTGGAGTCACTTCCAGTCATTAGGACATCACTTCCGGTCTGCTGGAGTTACTTCCGGTCACTTCCCCTGGCTTTTTGTTATTATGAGGTCACTTCCTGTCATCAGGAGTCACTTCCTGTTAACA
>PIVK01000211.1 GCA_003354135.1 Rhodospirillales bacterium | reverse complement strand
TGACGAAGGGTACGGACGTGGGCACGTTGGATAGACCGTCCACTATCACGGACCTTCCGACGCCCACGGCTCGTGTCCCCGACGAACTAAAGCCTGAGGCCCCTGAGGATATCAAAACCAAGGACCGTTTGGTAAGAGACATGGACTTGGAGAAGGGTTACGTCCATGTGGCTCTGGGTGGTCAGCCACCCCAGCTGCCAGTCTCTTCCGGAGGTCCCCGAGAACGATGGCCCCAGGAGCTGCAGGAGTTAGTGGATCGAGCTCGTCCGAACCTAACAGAGGATCAAGCCGAGGTGCTGAAGAGTGTTCTCAGACGTTATAGGGGAGTGTTCGCTTGTGAAGGCGACCCTTTGGGTCGCACCGATGTGGCTTATCACTCGGTTGACACGGGCAACGCTCGACCTATCAAGGTACCCGTTCGCCGGGTGCCAATTGGCCTAAAGGAAGAGGTTACTAAGCAGTTGGACAATATGCTAGAACAGGGCGTAATTGAACCGAGCAATAGCCCCTGGTCTTCGCCCATCGTTCTAGTAAAGAAGAAAGACGGTACTCACCGCTTCTGCGTGGATTACAGGAAGTTGAATGAGGTGACGGTGAAGGACGCCTACCCTCTACCACGCATCGATGAAGTCATGGACTCTCTGTCGGGAGCCCGGTTCTTCTGCTCTTTGGATATGAAGAGTGGGTTCTGGCAGATGAGTTTGGATACAGATGCCCGTGAGAAATCTGCTTTCGTAACAGAGGAAGGATTCTTCCAGTATCTTGCAATGCCTTACGGCATGGCCAATGCCCCCGCATCCTTTCAGAGGATGATGGAGTTGGTGCTGGCCGGCTTGAATTGGAAGAAGGCTCTGGTCTACATGGATGATATCATGGTCTTCGGGGAGACCTTTGAGAAGTGCTTGTCCAATCTGGTCGACGTCTTCGATGCCCTCCTAAAAGGGGATTTGAAGGCAAGACCTAAGAAGTGTGACTTCTTCTTAAAGGAGACTCCATTCCTGGGACACATCGTGACCAAAGATGGTGTCATGCCAGATCCAACCAAGGTTGAGAAGGTCATGCACTGGCCTGTGCCGCAGAACCTCACCGAGGTTCGTGCGTTCCTCGGACTGGCCTCCTACTACAGACGATGGATCGAGGGGTTCGCCTCAGTGGCTGATCCTCTCTACCACCTGATGAAGAAGGAGACTGTCTGGTTGTGGACGCCAGCGTGCCAGACTGCCTTCGAGACTTTGCGGAACAAGCTGTGCCACGCTTCGGTGTTAGCCTATCCTCGCTCTGAGGGTGAGTTCATTCTGGACACCGATGCCAGCGGATTTGGCCTTGGCAGCACCCTGTCACAGATCCAGGACCAGAAGGAAGTGCCGATTGCCTATGGTAGCAAGACCATGACTCGCTC
>PIVK01000210.1 GCA_003354135.1 Rhodospirillales bacterium | reverse complement strand
GCCGCTGCCCCCGACTGTAATTACAAACCGATCTGCCGAGCTGCGGATACAGGCTTCACTGGGGAGGGGTGCCACTGCCCAAACCCCGATCCGGCCTACTTTTTTAGTAGACCGGGCCCCCTCGCAGGTTACAGGGAAGACATTCACGGAGGTAGCGGGGAGCACTACCGGTGCGTCCCGCCTTCCGCTCCTCCAGCCGTCTGTCCAACCTGCACCGTTCGAGGCGGGTCCTTCAGGGACGGGGACACCTGCCCCCACTCCCAGTACTGGGCCAGTGTATTCGGCGGCTCCGCCAGCGGCCGTGCTTGGGCTGATGGGCTTCCCGCAAGGGGAGAGTCTGCCCGAGCCGGCAGCGGAGACAGAGGCTTTGCAGAAGCCCCCACCACAAAAGACGACCAACCTGCTGGAGACTCCGGCGTCCTCCCCCGAACAACAGGGAGGACTTTGGTCGACCGTAGCAGGAGGCAGCGACCCGACCGACCCCCTAGTCGGCCCCACTATGGGCGCCGAACCCGAGTCCCACTCGGGCGGGGAATGGGCCCCGCTGCCCCCAAGCAATAGTGTCAGCCAGGAGTCCGCCATGGAAGTCGGAGAAGAGGCAACGCCCGACACCACCGAAGTTGCGGTCCCTGCCCTACAGGGGCTGACCGCAACTGTGGTCACCACCGATGGTCAACCGCTCCATCAGGTTGACCTTGGCTTGGTGATTACGAGGGACGACGATGGACCTCCTACTTTGGCGGAGGGCTCAGGGTCCTCACAGTGGCTGGCTGACCTCCCCATGGAGGTCTCTGGCCAGGTGAATCCTGAGCCGGAAGCTGCTGCCATATTCGCGCTAGGGGCAGGGGCAATTCCCGAGGGACTTCTGATTCCTATACGGGCCTTGCCCCACGTCTCAGCGTCGGACGAAGAACAGGAGGACGATGAGGGCTCTCAGTTTCTAGAGACTGATGTGAGCCCCACATTACCACAAGAAGACAGCCAGGGTTCTCAGTCGTTGGAGACTGATGTGAGCCCTGCACTACCGAAAGAAGACGAGAAACCCCCGATCGTGACGGGCTATCTAGACGATGAACAGCGACACCAGCTGTTCGAGGCGACACCGTCCGTCGAGGTAGGTCGCCTCACCCCAACAGAAGAGCCCGTTCTCTATGACCCATCTGAGGACGCGGAGTACTCTGGATCTGATGGGGAGGAGGATACCATCTTGAGTTGGGCGTCGGTGCGCAACCCCCGTGGCGAGCTGTCCTTGTCCCGACTCCGTCGGGAATTAGGCTTCAGCATGCCAGGAGGTCCCGATGCCCGCTCCTTCAACCGCCGGCTGCGGCGAGCTTTGGGGCGCCAGGGTGAGGAGACTGTTCGAGTCTCCACGGACGTCGTGTTTGACGCCAGGGAGATTCACCG
>PIVK01000209.1 GCA_003354135.1 Rhodospirillales bacterium | reverse complement strand
GCCAGACAGGACGAGATCCTGAACCGGATAGACTCAGCCCTGAACCTTACCAGAGTGCCATTGACTACTACCACATGGCCCCAGAGAACTTCCATGAAGTGTTCGACAATAGCTCGGCACCTTCTGATGAGGAGGAGTGCCCACGGAGAGTCGTACCCAAGGTGGGACCTGTGGATGTCCATGGACACCCCATCCCGCCTCCGGATTACTTCTCCCCGCAGGTGCAGTCTTCCCCTTTGGCGAGAGCTGACCATGACTCGAACATGGACTTGGGAGTTGCCAGTGATGAGCCAGGAGGCTCAAACTCTTCTTTAGAGGGAGATGGAGTATCCGGCATTACTCGGCTGCCACTGTCTAGCGATGACCCCACCAAAAATGATTCACTAGAGTCATTTGAAGTGATTGACAGTGGTTGCGAAGAGAGTCGCCGAGACGTCGTGTTGGAGCCCGATGACGTGTGTTGCGACTGTGGCAAAGAATCTTGTTGCTGTACCGAGGGGAACGACGTAATGCGTCCGCCTGATAATGTGAGGTGGGACCCTCCCATGCCTAGCAAGCCTCCTGCGCGAATCAAGCCATTTATTGGTAGGGGCAGGCAACTTAGCAGCCTCCTCGCGCAGCAGCTAGAGGCTAAGAGGGATCTCAAGCCAGGGGAGACTCCTGCTTCGGCAGTAGAGACCCCCTTGGTTGGGCCGTCCGGAGTGGCTCATAGAGCTGCTGGTGATGGTCCCCCACTCAGTGGCGGAGCAGTTGGTAGAGGTCGACCTATCGGGAGCAAAACTAAGGTCGAAGTCCCCAGGGAGCCGGTAAAGACCCACTTTGGGCGTCTTAGCCGGCCACCTGAGCGCTTCGGTGCTGCCTAGAATGCCCCGACTGCCTCGTGTTTCCTCCTTGGTAGAGAAATAGGAACTGTGAACTACTAGCCTGTGATTTAACCAGTGAGGAAACCAACCACATAGGTAGCCGACATATGGAGTTGACAGAGGACCGGACCGAGAGTCTGGCCTCCACCACGACCCTTGATGATGATGATGATGACCAATTAGTTTAATTCACTGTATCTCGATGTATTGTATTTACTGTATTCTAATCTCTGCGTGATGGCATCATGAGGCACCTTCCCTAACCTTGATGCTTCGATCTGGGGAGCCGGATTCACTCATATGGATGACCCTGCTCTATGGGGTGTTAGGGATCGCGACCCTTAACCCCAGCCACGCGGGTTGCCTTTGTGAGGGGACAGAGCCCCTGGTTGTTGACGTTGGGAAAAGGGTGAGGCCGGTCTCTTGTCATCTGCGCAGCATGTTCTATAAATTATATATTGTAACTTTTATTGTATTGTATAGTTCTTATGGTGATGTAAGCCACTGTGATAGAAGTATATAGAAATATATTGTATTTATCTATTTAC
>PIVK01000208.1 GCA_003354135.1 Rhodospirillales bacterium | reverse complement strand
AACCATATTGCCTGGTGATAAAAGTTGGCACTCAGCCAAATTTAAAGTGCTGAGTCAGCAGTTTTTCAGTTTTTTATGTTTGCCATTTTCAGCTGCTCTCCTTACTCATGTCTGGGGCTAGGAACCTCAAATTAGGTACTGACTTGCATTGGGGCGAACCATGGTGCCTGGTTATGAAAGTTGGCACGCAGCCAACTTTATAGTGATGAGTCAGCAGTTTTTGATTTTGGGGGTTTTATGCAACTCTTCTACTCATTTCTGGCTAGGAAGTTCAAACTTGGTACCAAGGTAAGATGAGGTGAATCGTGATGCCTGTTGATGGAAATTGGCACTCTGCCAACTTTGCTGAGTCAGCAAAAGTGATGTCATAATGACTGGAAGTGATGTCATAGTGACCGGAAGTGATGTCATAATGACCGGAAGTAACTCCAGCAGACCGGAAGTGATGTCCTAATGACTGGAAGTGACTCCAGTAGACCGGAAGTGATCTCATACTGACCGGAAATGATGTCATAATGACCGGAAGTGGCTGAAGTGGACCGGAAGTGATGTCATAATGACCGGAAGTGATGTCATAATGACTGGAAGTGACTCCAGTAGACCGGAAGTGATGTCATACTGACCGGAAGTGATGTTACGATGACCGGAAATGATGTCATGATGACTGGAAGCAACTGCAGTAGACCGGAAGTGATGTCATAAGGACCAGAAGTGATCTCACTGGAAGCGACTCCAGCAGACTGGAAGTGATGTCATAATGACTGGATTTGATGTTATAATGGCTGGAAGTGATGTTATAATGACTGGAATGAACAGATATCGTCTCCAGCAGACCAGAAGTGATGTCATAATGATCGGAAGTGACTCCAGCAGACAGCAAGTGATGTCATAATCACTGGAAATAAGTGATATCATAATAACAGGCAGTGACTACAGCAGACTGGAAGTGATGTCATAATCACCGGAAGGCCATTAGACTGAAAGATGACAGAAATTGAAGTCATAATGGCTGGAAGTGGTATGCTATCAACCAGATGTGACACCAGTTTATATCAATTTTGATATTTGGCCGAGAGGCTCTTTTCTAGTTTATATTAAAACTATACCTTTGTTTGACGCTGTCCCTTTTGTCATATTGCTAGCCAAATGACAATAAACATACATGTATATACTAAAATAAAAGTTTAGGGTTTGTTATTATGTTACTTAAGGCAACCTGTAAGTGTGTTGAAGCATACCATCACTCATATCTAAATGGTATTAACATGACCCTATACCTATAGCAAATGTGTGAAAAGTTGTCTTTTTTCATGAACTTCTGAAATCATGGAAATGGAAACTTTCACATTTTTTGATGGGGTTGTTTTGCAAATCAGACAATTCACAAACCTATATTTATTTAGATGGGCCTCC
>PIVK01000010.1 GCA_003354135.1 Rhodospirillales bacterium | reverse complement strand
CGGAAAAAGATGCACTGAGCGCGCTTCAGTTCGCCGATATTCCGGGCTTCGCGTATCGGGGCGCGCAACGGTTCACAGGCACCTTCGGAAAAAGAACGGCGATAACCAGACATGACAATCCCCTCCTTGAAAATCAGGGGGGAATCTTTGCGGAAATTTATTGAGACAAACCCAATTGGCGTTACTTTTCGCGGTTTACGAATTAGGCACGGCTATGATGGGACACGATTAGTCAAATCGGAAGCCGAATAGACCGCCGCTTTCTGTTTCGTCCGACAATCTTGTACGCAACACCACTTGATCTCTATCGATCGTATCTGGAAGAGGCAACCGATCGAAAATATCAGAGTTCATCGTAACGATATATTGTAAGCCTTGTGTCTCCGTTGCCTGAGCGCCGAGAGTCAATGCACGGGCTATTTGCCGTTCATCAACACCATCAAACAAATGGCTATCATGCAGCAAGAACCCCGGCCCCCGGCTCTTAGCTGCGTTGAGATTCAGTAAAGCTAGGTCAAGACAGAAAATTTCCATACTCGCGATCCCATCACCGCGGTCGCCTTCAATAGAAATTTTGAATTCGGGACCTCTATCTGTTGCCGAAATTTCAAATCTACCATCGCGATCATCGTAAAACTCTGAAATCGCCTCGGTAACTAGTAGAATTGCCTCGTCAAGAGCCTCCTTACGCTCTTGAAAGTCCTGTTGCAGCCGTCGGTGAAGATTGCCGCGATCAATATCGAGTTGGGTCTTTGCACCTTCCAAGAGCTCTGCTGCCTTAAAACGCTCTCTTAAATTGGCTGCTTCTGCCTCCAATTCTGCAAGGACTTTTTGTAGAGCAAGAAAGTCTTCCAACGCCCCCCGGCTTTCTAGAGTTTTTAGGGTTTGCTGACGATCTTGGTCCAGAATTGATGCCCTTGCCGTATTCGCGTCAATCTTTTCGGTTACGTTAGAAATCTCTCTTTGAAGGTGTGATTTCCTGTTCCCAACGACAGATACATAAAACACTCGGACTTCATCTAGCCGTTTTAGAGCAACTCCGGGAAGTTCAACTCCCGCAGACGCGTATACCTTTTCAAGAATGGTTGGGTCTGGTGGTGCCTCGCTCGCAAGTGCCTCCTCTAAATGATCAAGGGTCTCCCGTAAGCTAACAGTTTCTCGGACAAGTGCCTGCATTTTCGTTTTTGCGCAGGCGGCTCTAGCCGCTAACTCGTCATAGGATTCAAGAACTTGAAAATTTTCTAATTGCTCCCTCCTCTGCTTTGCCTTCCTTTCTGCAACAGTCACCTCAGAACGGAGTTCCGCAACAGTTCCAATAACGTCACCGAGAGCACCGCCTTTCGCAGCTTTTTTAAGTTCTTTAAACGCATTTTCACGAGCCTTCACTTTCTGGAACTCAAACGAAATGCGCCAATCTAAGCCAAACAGATAGGAAAGATTTTCTTGCCAGTCCCACGTTTGCTGCTTCTCAACCTGGCGTTCTGGACTAATGAAGGCCCCCGAATTTTGACGCCGAATAAAATACGAGATCATTGATCTGAAAGACGGCGTAAAAGACTCCTCATAAATTGTCCCAGATTGATCGGCGGGAAGCCCGAAAAGGATATGACCAAGGAAAACTTTCCAATTCTTATTCGAAAGGTATGGACGTCCACTTTGTTTATCAATTTTGATCGGCAGATCGTTCCGCTCATCAAACTCACTTAAAAGAAATATCTGTGCTGGTGCAGAGCCGCTACGTTCAACGGCTAGCTTGCCCCCCCCAAAATCGAACGCTCCCGAAAAACTATGCTCTATGAGCTCATCGGTGCGAAACAGACTCTTCTTGCTGCATTCAGCTCCGAGAAGGAAGTGAATAATCTCTACAAGGCTGGTTTTCCCGACACTGTTTCGAGTCTGCTTGTCACTTGCACCCGGTTGTCTATCTGACAACAGAACATTGAACCCTTCCCGGAATTCAACCCGCTTAAACGTCTCAAGGGAGCTGCCGATGCTCAATATCATCGGCCACTCTCCACACTCAGAACTCCTCGGTCATATTCAACAGCGCCAATTGCAAAAAGAAAACTCAACGACAGAACAAACCAATCGAACGAAAGCGGATTGGCACTTTCATCACGACCCTCTTGTACTCGCACCCAAAGCTCTGAAACTGTTTGCTCCTGGTCCAACGTAGCCAGGATTTCGCTTCCAATACCAAGAAGAGCTCTGTCCTGTTTTAGGTGCTTCCCCGGCAGGATCATGATGTTGCCCCCGCCGTTACGTTTTCGAAAATGTCACAACTTTCAAATAGGTGAGCTAACAATGCTTGAGCTGCGACTTGACGCGCAGGAGCTACCGATCCAACACCTGTCACAAATTCATAGAGTCCATTCATTATGGAATCGGGCGGTAGGTCTTGCCTACGAAGATATTTGTAGCGAGTGTTAAACATCTCGGCGATCTCTTCACCGATAAGTGGATCATGATGCTGATCCAAGTACGATGCGACAATATGGGCGTTTTGCCATCCGCTGGAGATCAAATCTTTCCAGTGCTTTGGCAGGACATTTGCGTCCAGTTTATCTACGGGGACAGGGGTAATATTTGTCATCTTGGGTTCGTCGCTTTCGTTGAGCGCGACCACCCCATTTATGAGGTCTTGTAATTCAGCCACCTGTAGATTTTGTGCATCTTGATTGGTCGCAGCCGGCCCCAAAAGCTCCTCGACCTGATCCTTGTCCAAATTGTGTATTAGTTGTTCAAAGCCTTCTAATCCGACAAGATGAAACGTTATTTCTGGGTTCTCTTTTTCTAATTTCTCGAGAGTTTCCAACGCATCGACAGGCAATCCATCGACCAAATTATGGACCATATGCCATTCTTTCATCGTGTAACTGAGTTGCGTTTTTGCCTTTGCAAAATCCGCTTCCATTTTCTCTATCAAATAGGTGACCTTGCCCTTGTCGCCGTTGACCGCCCCATAACATTGATACAGGCTTCCTGTAGACCGCAAATATCCATCGCAGCCTTTATCGCCCTTTCGGCCAAAAGAGCGAACTCGAACAAAATCATCGGCATGAAGCTTTCCCATGACGTCAGAGAAGAAGCCCTGAAAGGCATCACCTGACGATTGCCTAAGCTTTAATTCTAATGAGATTCTTGTCCAGTATCTTTCGCACATTTCATCACGCGACGAGTTATGACCAAATCTGATGTTTGAACATTTGAATTGAAGCTGCGTATCGGGTTGATTTGTTGTTGCGAGACATCAAATCAACCAAGGGAGATACGCCACTATAACGAAGGATAACGTTTTAGAATTTACGGGTCGAGATGCAATTTTTGATCCCCTTACGGATTTGTTGAGATCAGGTGCACAGCCGTTGATCAATCAGGCGGTGGAGACAGAACTCCGGGAACTTCTGAGCCAATATTCTGACCGACGCACCGATGACGGCAATGCCGTTGTGGTTCGCAAGGGTCACCTGCCGGAACGCGGTCGCGAGACTTCGGCGCCATGAAATCTCTTCGATTTCTCACGATCCGCTCTGGATCCGCGCCTCGGCCTTCAGGTGCCGCAATGCGGCTGCCAGCGCGCGGGCGTCGCCGAGCGCGTCGTGCGCCGCCCCGGTCTCCGGCAGGCCCAGGCGCGCCGGGATTTCGGAACTCGTGACCCGCTCGCCGATGGCTTTCCGCATCACCGGCTCCAGGTTGAGCACCTCGTTGAATGCCGGCGGGAAGTCGAGGTCGTTCCAGACACAATTCTCGCGTATTACCGATGCGTCCGCCCCATGGGCGCAAAGCTGCACCGGACCCGGGCCGATGAAGTCGACGAAGGCGTCCAGGGCCTCGGCAAAGGGCCGGCCGTCCCGGTCGATGACGTCCTGGGTGATGCCGGTGAGGTCGATGATATAGTCGGAAAGTTCGGGATGGATGTGGGGTTTCACCAGGATGGAAAATCCCTCCTGTTCCTCGAATCCGTTTTTTGAGTCCAGACGGACGGCGCCGATCTGGAGAACTTCCCGGTGCCTGCCCGGGAGGGACCAGCCGCTCTCGAGGAAACCTTCCCAGCTGGTGAATTCAAGGTCAAAGATGACGATGGTCCCAAAGTCGAACACGCTTTTCTCCCATGTGAGGCCTGACATGGGCGCCACCCTACCAGATTTCGTTGGACAGAAGGCAAGCCAAAGCCTAAAAGAACCGCCGCCATGACCACCCACGACGACACGAGCGATCCCTGGCTGCTGACGCCGGGTCCGCTGACCACGGCCCCCGAGACCAAGACCGCCATGCTGCACGATTGGGGCTCGCGGGACGAGGCCTTTATTCAGCTAAATGCATCCGTGCGCGAACGTCTGGTCGGGATCGTCCACGGACAGGGCACCCATGTCTGTGTCCCCCTCCAAGGCAGCGGCACCTTTGTCGTCGAGGCAACCCTCGGCACCCTGGTCCCGCGCGACGCCAAGGCGCTGGTCCTGGTCAACGGGACCTATGGGAAGCGCATGACCAAGATCCTCGACACCCTGAGCCGCGCCTATGGGGTCATGGAAACGCCCGAGGACATCCCCTGCCAGCCCGGCGATCTCGATGACGTTCTGGCCGCTGACCCGGACATCACCCACGTCCTGGTGGTCCACTGCGAAACCACGTCGGGGATTCTCAATCCCGTCGAAGAAATCGGGGCGGTGGCCGCCAAGCATAAAAAGGCTCTGCTGATCGATGCCATGAGCGCGCTTGGCGCAATCGACCTGGATGCCCGGCGCACCCCTTTCGACGCGGTCATGGCATCCTCCAACAAGTGCCTCGAAGGGGTGCCCGGCATGGGGTTCGCCATCATCCGCAAGACGGCGTTGACAGCGGCCGAAGGCAATGCCCATTCCCTGGTCTTGGACCTGCATGACCAGTGGGCGGCGATGGAGAAGAATGGCCAGTGGCGCTTCACGCCCCCGACCCACGTCATCGCCGCCTTTCATGAGGCTCTGGAACGCTTCGACGCCGAAGGCGGCGTGGCGGGACGCCGTGCCCGCTATGGCGAGAACTGCCGCATTCTGGTCGACGGCATGCGCGCTCTAGGGTTCGAGACCCTGCTGGCCGACGACATTCAGGCGCCGATCATCGTCACCTTCAAGATGCCCGGCGACCCAAACTTCGATTTCAACGACGTCTACGACCGTTTGAAAAAACAGGGATACGTCATATATCCCGGCAATCTGACGAAAGCGCCCAGTTTCCGCATGGGCTGCATCGGCGCACTCGGCCCCGATCAAATGCGGGGCGCGCTGAAGGCGGTGGAAGACACCCTCGACAAAATGGGCGTGAGGACCGGAGCCCCCCGATAAACCGCCACGCGGAACATCGTCCGGCCGCCTCTTCGGACGCTGCCATACCGACCGGTTTGCCGGAAGACATAATGCGCTGATATTGTGTGGAGTTTACGGCTTTCTGATACTTGCCGCCCCCCCTATCTTCCTGCGTAGTTATCCACAACCGAGAAAAGGCTTCACCGGCGGCTTTCGATATCAGATTCGAGGTCTTCGTCGCCTTCCGCCCGGAACGGTTCGATGGCGGTCCAGTCCTGGTCGTCGTCGGCCTCGGCCACCGTTTTGGCTACGCGTTTGGCAAAGTAGTAGATGCGCTTCAGTTTCTCGATGATCTCCATCTCGCGCGTGTAGGCACGCACCTTGTGAGGCTCCTTGCCGATCAGGCGCTTGGAGCCGCGGCGCATGGCACGCTCGGACATTCGGTTCACCAGCGCCTTCATGGACATGACCTTGTGCGCCGCCTCGACATCGTCCTTGGAAACGGCCTCGACCGCGAGTTCGACGGCTCGGGCGACCACGCTTTGGACCCCGAGCAGGACATCGCGGGTCGAGTCCGAGACCGTGACCTTCTCGTCGATGCGCCGCCTGCCCAGCGTCACCATGTCCGTTTCGATGATGTCGCCCATGTTTTCAAAGATGTTGGCGGTCTCCATCAGGTTGAACAGGGTCGCCGACTCTTGGTCCGTCAGCGAACCGGCCCCAACTTTGTGGAGATAGGCGATGATGGCTCCGTGCAGTTGGTCCACTTTGGTATCCATACCGGCCACGCGGTCCAATCCGGCCTTGGTTCCCGAAAGCGTCTCGGGCAGGATCGCTTCGAGCATCGCCTGCACCCGGGAACCCAACTCCGCCATTTCCAGCCTCGCGGCGTTCAGCGCCAGAGAGGGGGTTGAGACCAGTTCCTGAGAGAGGTAACGCGGCTTGACAACCGCCGCTTCGAACACCAGGGGCTTGTCAGGCACCAGACGCTCCACCAGGCGCGCCATGGGCACGGTGAAGCCGATGAACAGCAGCGTGTTGGCGATGTTGAAGATGGTGTGCGCATTGGCGATCTGACGTGGCGTTTCGGCAGCCAGCTTGTCCAGACCTTGCAACCCCTCGGCAACGGGCGAGAGCTGCGTCACGACGCCGGCCAACTGGTCGATGAGGCCGATCCACACCAGGACGCCCATCACGTTGAACAGCACATGGACCACGGCAGCCCTCAAAGCCTCCCGCGGCTTGCCGATGGCGCCCAGAAGCGCCGTGACGCAGGTGCCGATGTTGGCCCCGAAGGCGAGCGCGATACCGACCGAAAGCGCGATGAAGCCCTGGCTCGCCAGAACGATGACGATACCGGTGGTGGCGGACGACGACTGCACCAGGGCCGTGAACACGGCCCCCAGCAGGATGCCGAACAACGGGTTCTCCATCTCCACCATCAAGTCGAGGAAGGGCTGGTAGCTGCGCAGGGGGCTCATGGCGTCGCTCATCACGGCCATGCCGAAGAAGATCAACCCCAACCCCATGATCATGCCGCCGTACTCGCGGATCTTGTCTTGCTTGCCTGCAAACAGCAGCCCGAATCCGACCGCGATCAGTAGGAGCGCGTATTTGGTCACCTTGAAGGCGATGACCTGGGCGGTAATGGTGGTGCCGATATTGGCACCCATGATGATGCCGATGGACTGACTGAGCGACATCAACCCTGCAGAAATGAACCCCACAACCAGCACGGTGGTCACCGACGAGGACTGAATGATCGCAGTGACGAAGGCACCGGTCAGCGCGCTGGTGAATCGGTTGGTGGTCAGTCTCGCCAGCACCGTCTTCATGCGCTCGCCGGTCGCCGCCTTGAGGCTGGAGGCCATCTGTTCCATGCCGAAGAGGAACAGGGCCAGTCCCCCGGCCAGTCCCATAAGCAGTTGGAAGACGTCGAGATTTCCCGTCACATCCCCTCTCCCTCGGTCCGAGGATGCCGGGCACGGACTCGTGCGCTGCGCGAGGCGGAGGAAAAATCGACCGGCACCAAGACGAGGCCGGCCCCCACTTCGTTACCCGACGAATTCGTCATGGGTAGAGTGTATCATTTCTTGTGCATTCCGGGCCACGATTTCAATGCCCCCTCAAGGCGTTCCCATGCCCGGGCGTCGGGTGGCAATCCGAAGCGTAGCCACGTGGGACGCTCGGGGAAACGGCGCACCAGGATGCCCTGCTTCGCCAGGTGGGCGTGCAGGTCCTCCGCCCTATCGATACCGGCAAGGACGAAGAGATCGGTTCCTCCCAGAACCTTCAGCCCGGAAACGCCGATTAGCTCCCGCAAGCGATGCGCGTCGGCAGCAAGGCGGTTCCGGGTCGCGGCCTTCCAGGTCTCGTCGGCCAGCGCAACGCTCGCCAAGGCCGCCGCCGGTCCCGGGACCGCCCAGGGTCCCATCAGGCGTTCCAGAGCTTCCACCAAAGGCTGCCAGGCAAGCGCGAACCCCAGCCGCACCCCGGCCAGGCCGTAGAACTTGCCGAACGAGCGGAGGACCACCAGTCCCGGCAGACCCGCCCGGCAGGCGAGGCTGCCCTCCGGCGCAACGTCGGCAAAGGCTTCGTCCACCACCAGCAGACCATGCCGCTCCCCCAGGCTCCGGGCCAAGGCGACAAGACCGTCAGACTCGATGTACCGTCCGGTCGGATTGTTGGGATTGACCACCACCACCACCGCGGCCTCTTTAGATATCTCCTCTAGATCTTCAACCTCATCCACCATGTGCCCCGCCGCCCGCCAGGCCGCCGCATGCTCGGCATAGGCCGGGCCCAGCACGGCGACGCGGGTGCGCTTCGCCAGGCGCGGCAGCCACTGGATAATTGCACTGCTTCCCGGCGCCGCCGCAATCCGTGCCGGACCCTCAACGCCATAGGCCCCGGCCGCTGCTTCCTTGAGGCGCAGCATCACACCGCTGTCCGGCAACCGGGACCACGCCTCATGGCTCAATTCCACCACCGGATAGGCCTGTGGGTTAATGCCCGTCGAAAGGTCCAGCCAGACCTCGGCCGGCGGGCCGAATTCGGCCTCCGCTCGGGCCAAGTCGCCGCCGTGTCGAACCGGGGGAAGCTCGCCCGTCATCAGCGCCCGCCCTGCCTTCTTGCAGGAGGAGACTCCTGCCGGCGCACCCACGCCGCCATTGCTTCTCGACCGCGGCCGATCTGGTAATCGTTCATCGTCCCCACCAGAGTCTCCAGTTCCGCCACCGCATCGTATCCGGGATCATAAGACAACGCCTTGTCGTTCTGGCGGGCGGCCAGCGCCAACCATTTGTAGCTCTCGATGAGGTCTTTTCTGACCCCCCAGCCGTCCCTGTACATCTTGCCCAAAAGGTACTGGGCCCCGGCGTGGCCCCGCTCGGCGGCCTTGTGGTAGAAGCGGATGGCCTTGTCGTAATCGTGGGCCACGCCCCGTCCGTTGAAATGCAGTTGGCCGAGCCGGTACTGGGCCCCGTTGTGCGCTCCCAGATTGGCGGCCAGGGTGTACCACTTGGCGGCCAACAGGTAGTCCTGCGGCACCCCGTCCCCTTCGTCATACATGCGTCCCAACATGTATTGGGCCCCACGGTGGCCTTCGCGTGCCGCCTTCTCGTACCACGTAACGGCCGCTTTCGGGTTCCGCGCCACCCCTTTGCCCAGACGATAGAGGTCTCCGATCATGGCCTGGGCCTTCCGATCCCCGGCCCGTGCGGACGACAGGCCCGCTTCGAACCGGGCCAGATCTTCGGCCATCTTTACGGCAAGAGGATCGTGCGCCTTCTCCGTTTCCCAGCCGAGCCAGAAGGCGAGGCCCGCAAGGACGGTCATGACGACGGTGACTATGATTAGGCGGTACATGCCCCCTTTTACCCGCCCGAAGGCCGGTGCGGGAGTCCCGAATTCACTGCTTCGTAACGTAGTTGTGGTCGTTCTCGCCCACCTTCTGGTGGGTGCCTTGGCTGCGGTAAGGGTCCGGCCTGTCGTAACAGGTGACCCGGCCCAACGTCTTGTAGCAATAGATTTCGGCCTTCGGCAGCACCTCGTCCTCCTCGCAATAGGTCAGCCCGCGATTGGTCCGCAGGCTCGAGCAGTTCTTGCCGTAATAGAAGGAGTAGATGTTGTCGGTAATGGTTTTCTTTGTCCCAATGACGCTGACCGCCTCAGCTTGGCTGAAACCTGGAATGATACCGTTGGCGCACCCGCCGAGCAGGCTCAGACTGAGACAGATAACCAGGGACCGCATGAACGCCGCTCCGAAACAGTGGGAGGCGCAATGCCTCCTCCGATATACACCTTCCTATTCTGAACCCGCTTGGTAAATATTTGCTTAATCGGTCCATTGATCCCCCTTCCCCTTTCGGCTAAGAAACGGCGACGGAGAAACAAGGGGAGGACGCCATGGTCAGTCTGGAAACGCCGACCTGCGACTTCGGCCGCAAGGCGACCGACTTCAGGCTCAGAGGCATCGACGGCAGGACCTATACCCTGGACGACGCCAAGGGACCGAACGGGCTTCTGGTGATGTTCGTCTGCAACCACTGTCCCTACGTCAAGGCCATCGTCGAGCGCCTGGTGAGGGACGTGAAGGAACTGCAGGCGATGGGCATGGGCGCCATCGCCATCATGCCCAACGACACCCAGACTTATTCTGACGATTCCTTTGACAATATGAAGGTGTTCGCCGACACCCACGGCTTCACCTTCCCCTATGTCATTGACGAGACCCAGCAGGTCGCAAGGGCCTACGACGCCATCTGCACACCGGATTTCTTCGGCTTTAATGGAGATCTGGAATTGCAGTACCGCGGACGGCTCGATGCGTCGCGCAAGGAAGCTGCCCCAGCGGACGCGCGGCGCGACCTTTTCGAGGCCATGGCGGACGTCATCCGCACCGGTCGCGGCCCGGCCGAACAAATCCCTTCCATGGGCTGTTCCATCAAGTGGCGCGAGGACGCCTAAGCAGTCCCTCTTGAGCGTTTGCCTTCGACCCCCGGCGGCAGTATTGTAGCATTTTTTTCGAGGAGAATACCGTGGCCGACCCCACCCAGGACAGTTTCTTCCGCGAGATCCAGGAGGAGCTACGCGAGGAGAGCCTGCGCAAGCTGTGGAAGAACTACGGCGCTGCGATCATCGCGGCTGTCCTGTTCCTGGTGCTCTCCGTCGCCGGTTACCAGGGCTGGATCCATTACGATACTTGGTCGCGCGCCGAAGACGGCAAGCGATTTGCTGCGGTCGAGAGCCTGGCGCGTGACGGCAAGCTCGACGAGGCTCTCCAGGCCTTCGCCGACCTGTCGCGGGACGGCCGAGCCGGCTATGCCCTGCTGGCCCGCTTCCGGGAGGCTGCCCTGCTTTCGGGCGCCGGCAGGCTTGACGAGGCCGCCGAGGCCTACGACCGCATCGCCGCCGAAGAAGGCACGGACACGCTCTACCGCAATCTCGCCACCGTGCTGTCGGTCCTGCACGCCATGGACAGCGGCGACGGGACTCAGTTAATGGCCCGCCTCGCTCCCATCGCCAAGGCCGGCAACCCGTGGCGCCACTCCGCTCGCGAACTCAGCGCCGTTTTGGCCTTGTCCGCCGGCGACACCGGAACGGCCAGCGAGATACTGAGCGATCTTAAACAAGACGTAGAGACCCCGTCGGGCATCCGCGCCCGCGCCGGCGAGATGCTGGCCGGGCTCACGGCGCAGCTCTAGAACCGAGGGTATCAAGGCCATGCGCGCACATATCCGTTTCACCCTCCACCTGACGACCGCGGCCGTCGCTGTCGTGCTGGTATCCGGCTGCGACACGTGGTTCGGCAAGAGAGACGGCCCGCCGCTGCCGGGGGACCGAATTTCGGTGATGGTCCACGAGCGCGTGCTCAAGCCCGACCAAGGCACCGAAGGCACCAAGATCCTGTTGCCCGCCCCCACTCTCAATCGGGCTTGGCCACAGGCCGGCGGATACGCCAACCACGCCATGCACCACATCAAGATCGGTGACGTGATCGGCGAGGCCTGGGACGCCAGCATCGGCCAAGGCTCCGACGACGAGGAACGATTCGTGGGGACGCCGGTGGTCGGCGACGGTCGCATCTTCGCCATAGATGCCGAGAGCCAAGTGACGGCCCTGGACTCCGCCAACGGTAACGAACTGTGGCAGGTGGAGCTGACGCCCGACGAAGAGGACGACGGCCATATCGGCGGCGGTCTCGCCTACGAGGCTGGACGCGTCTTCGCCACCACCGGCTTCGCCCAGGTCATCGCGCTCGACGCCGCCACCGGGGCCATTATCTGGCGCAAGACCGTCGGCGGCCCCATGCGTTCCGCACCTACCGTGCACAGCGGTCGCGTGTTCGCGATTACGGTGGACAACAGGCTCCACGCACTGGCGGCCGAGGACGGGCGCGCGCTTTGGAATCACGACGGCATCACCGAGACAGCCAGCCTCTTGGGCGGCGCCAGCCCGGCAGTTGATCAGGGCGTGGTGGTGGCCCCCTATTCGTCCGGCGAACTGGTGGCGATGAAGGTCGAGAACGGCCAGGTGCTGTGGGACGACTCATTGGCCTCCATGTACCGCATAGACGAGATCTCGACTCTGAGTCACATCCGCGGCCGCCCGGTGATGGACCGCGGCCTCGTCATCGCCATGAGCCACGGCGAGGTCATGCTGGGCATCGACCTGCGTAGCGGCCGGCGCATTTGGGAGAGGCGGATCGGCGGCATCGAAAGCCCATGGGTGGCCGGAGACTACGTGTACACGCTGACGTCGGATGCGGAGCTGGTCTGCTTGGGCCGCAAGGACGGCCGTGTTTTCTGGGTGGCGCCTCTGCCGCGCTTCGAGGACCCCGAGGACCTGAAGGACCCCATCGTCTGGTCGGGGCCCATCCTGGTCAGCGACCGCTTGATCGTCACGGGTTCGCATGGCTGGGCCATGACGGTGTCGCCCTACACAGGCGCGCTGCTGAGCCAGCAGGAAATGCCGGATGCCGTCTCCGTCGCCCCGGTGGTGGCGGACGGCACCCTTTACTTCCTGTCCGATGATGCCACGTTAACGGCCTACCGTTAAGGCTCCCTAACCATGACCTTCACCGTCACCGTAGTCGGCCGCCCCAACGTGGGCAAGTCGACGCTATTTAACCGTCTCATCGGCAAGAAGCTGGCTATCGTCAACAACACGCCGGGCGTAACGCGGGACCGACGCGAAGGCGAGGGCCGCATCGCCGATCTCCGCTTCCGGATCATTGACACCGCCGGCTACGAGGATGCCACGGGCGACAAGCTCGAAGCCCGCATGCGCACGCAGACCGAAAAGGCGTTGCGGGAAGCCGACGTGGCGCTTTTCCTTATTGACGCGCGGGCCGGCCCAACGCCGGTCGACGAATATTTTGCCGCCTGGCTTAGGCGTCAAGAGGTTCCCGTGGTGCTGGCCGCCAACAAGTGCGAGGGCCGCGCCGGGCAGACCGGGCTGGCGGAGGCCTACGGGCTTGGCCTCGGCGACCCGGTGCCCCTCTCGGCCGAACACGGCCAGGGCCTGAGCGAACTCTACGACGCGTTGAAAGCCTTCTATTGGAAGGATGCCACCCCCAGCGGGACGGACACCGCCGACGAAAATGATGAAGGCGTTTCCTCCCGCCCCCTGCAGCTTGCCATCGTCGGCCGCCCCAACGTCGGCAAGTCGACCCTGGTCAATGCTTTGCTTGGCGAGGAACGCATGCTGACCGGGGCCGAGGCGGGGATCACCCGGGATTCCATCGCCACCCCCTGGTCCTGGAAAGGCCGCCCGGTGCGCCTGGTCGACACGGCGGGGCTCAGACGCAAGGCCCGGATCAGCGGGAAGGTGGAGACCCTGTCGGTCAGCGACACGCTCCGCACCGTGCGCTTCGCCCAGGTGGTGGTGCTGCTGATCGACGCCACCGTCGGCCTGGAAAAGCAGGACCTGACCATCGCCCGCATCGTGATCGAGGAAGGCCGGGCGCTCATCATCGCCATCAACAAGTGGGACTTGGCCGACCAGCCGCAGAAGATTCTGCGCGGAATCACCGACCGCCTGCAGACGTCCATGCCGCGGGTGCGCGGTATCCCGCTGGTCACCCTTTCGGCGCTGACCGGCAAGGGGGCGGAACGGCTGCCGCCGGCGGTCTTCGATATCTTCGAGGTCTGGAACACCCGCGTGCCGACGGGGCGCCTCAACGCCTGGCTGGAGGCAATGCAGGAGCACCATCCGCCACCGCTCGCCAAGGGACGCCGCGTGCGCATCCGCTACATCACCCAAGCCAAGACGCGGCCGCCCACCTTCGTCCTCTTCGTCAGCCAACCCCAGGGACTGCCCGAGAGCTACCTTCGCTACCTCGAGAACGATATCCGCGAGACCTTCAACCTCCCCGGAGTCCCGATCCGCATGCATATGCGCAAAGGCCGGAATCCGTACGTCTGAGAAGGGTGAGGGGCGGGCTATTGCCCGTCATTTCCTTTTGCATTCCGCTTTATCATATTGGCGTAGAGGACTCTTCACGGAATAAGCCGCGTCACGAAACGACTCGGCTTATTCCGATCACACCCTAAAACCTCATCGCCCGGCAGCGCAGCACCTGGCCGATGGAGCAGATTTGCTTCATCACCACCTCATCCGGCTTCTGATCGACGGTCACCAATGCAATGGCGTCGCCGTTCTCGCTGTGGCGGCCGAGGTGGAACGTGGCGATGTTGACGCCCGCACCGCCCAGAACCGTACCCAGAGCGCCGATCAGGCCCGGCTTGTCCTTGTTGTGCACGTAGATGACGTTCTCGCCCAATTCGGCGTCGATGGCGATATCGTCCACCTCGACGATGCGCGGACGCGATCCGAACAGCGAACCTGCCACGGTCCGGGTCTTCTTCTCGGTGATCACCGTCAGCCGGATCAGACTCTGGTAGGCCTCGCACTTTTCGTGCTTGGTCTCGGTCACCGAGATGGAGCGATCCTTGGCGATGACCGGCGCACTGACCATGTTCACGTCTTCCAACAACGGGCGCAACATGCCGGTCAGCACCACGGCATTGAGCGGCGTGGTGTTGAGCGTCGAGACATGGCCTTCGTACTCGATGGTGATGCCCTTGACGGCCGTTTCCACGATCTGGCCGACGAAGCTGCCCAGTTGTTCGCAGAGTTCCATATAGGGCTTGAGCTTAGGCGCATCCTCGGCCGAAACCGAGGGCATGTTGAGCGCGTTGGTCACGGCGCCGGTCAGCAGATAGTCGGCCATCTGCTCGGCTACCTGCAGCGCCACTTTCTCCTGCGCTTCCGTCGTAGAGGCGCCGAGGTGGGGCGTGCAGACCACCTGGTCCATACAGAAGAGATCGTTCTCCTTGGCCGGTTCGACCTCGAACACGTCCAAGGCGGCTCCCGCCACATGGCCCGACTCGATGGCCTCCTTGAGGTCCTTCTCGACGATCAGGCCGCCACGGGCGCAGTTGATGATCCGCACCCCCTTCTTCATCTTGAGGATGGCCTTCATGTCGATGATGTTGCGCGTCTGGTCCGTCAGCGGCGTGTGCAGGGTGATGAAGTCGGCCCGCGCGAACAGATCGTCCAGTTCCACCTTTTCGACCCCGATGTCCTGGGCCCGTTCCGGCGACAGGAAAGGATCGTAGGCGATGACCTTCATCTTGAGACCCAAGGCGCGCTCACAGGCCGCAGTCCCGATGTTTCCGACACCGATGACGCCCAGAGTCTTGGCCATGATCTCGGAGCCCATGAACTTCGATTTCTCCCACTTGCCCTCGTGGGTCGAGGAATTGGCCTGCGGGATCATGCGCGCCGTGGCCAGCATCATGGCGATGGCATGCTCGGCGGTGGTGATGGAATTGCCGAAGGGCGTGTTCATGACCACGATGCCCTTGGCGGTGGCCGCCGCCTTGTCGATGTTGTCGGTGCCGATCCCGGCCCGGCCGATGACCTTAAGGTTGGTCGCCACCTCGATGATCTCGGCATTGGGCTTGGTCGCCGAGCGCACGGCCAGGCCGTCGTACTCGCCAATGCAGGCCTTCAGTTCGTCGGGAGTCATGCCCGTCTTGACATCGACTTCGATGCCGCGGGATTTGAGGATTTCGGCCGCTTCGGGGGCCATTTTGTCGGAAATAAGGACTTTCGGCATTGTCTTGCCTCCTTGGGATCTGGGATCGGTCCCCGGGCGGGAATCCCCGCCCGGAACACATGGAATTCGGAATATCGGGTGGATCAGCCCTGGTGCTCGGCCTTCATCGCCCGGCAGGCCCAGTCGAGCCACGGGAAGAGGGCTTCGAGGTCGGCCGTCTCGATGGTCGCACCGGCCCAGATGCGCAGGCCCGGAGGTGCATCGCGGTAGGCCCCCAGGTCGTAGGCCGCATCCTCCGCATCCAGCAGCGCCACGATGCGTTTGGCGGCCTTGGCCTGGGCCTCGGCGTCGAGGCCGGCAAACCAGGGGTCGACCACCTTGAGGCAGACGGAGGTCGGAGAACGCTGTGCCTTGTCGGCAGCCAGGAAGTCGACCCAGTCGGTCTCGGCCACCCAAGCCTCTATGGCCGCCAGGTTGGCGGTCGTGCGCTCAATCAGCTTGGGCAGGCCGCCGATGGAAGCGGCCCAGTTGAGACCGTCCAGCGCGTCCTCGACGGCGATCATCGAGGGCGTGTTAATGGTCTCGCCCCGGAAGATTCCTTCGATCAGCTTGTTGCCCTTGGTCATGCGGAAGATCTTGGGCAGCGGCCAGGCCGGCGTGTAGGTCAGCAGGCGCTCTACGGCGCGCGGGCTCAGAACCACCATGCCGTGGGCCGCTTCGCCGCCCATCACCTTCTGCCACGACCAGGTGACGACGTCCAACTTGTCCCAAGGCATGTCCATGGCAAACACGGCCGAGGTGGAGTCGGCAATGGTCAGGCCCTCGCGGTCGGCGGGGATCCAGTCGCCATTGGGGATGCGCACGCCCGAGGTGGTGCCGTTCCAGGTGAAGACCACGTCGCGCGAAAAATCGACTTGGCCAAGATCCGGCAGTTCGCCGTAGTCGGCGGTGAAGGTGCGGACGTCATCAAGCTTGAGCTGCTTGCTCACGTCGGTCACCCAGCCCTTGCCGAAGCTTTCCCAGGCCAGAATGTCGACGCCGCGTGCGCCCAGAAACGACCACAGGGCCATCTCGACGGCGCCGGTATCGGACGCCGGCACGATGCCGATACGATAGTCCTCGGGAATACCGAGGACGTCGCGGGTCTTGTCGATAACGGCCTTGAGCTTCTCCTTGCCGGGCTTGGAGCGATGCGAGCGGCCGGTGAGTGAAAAGGCAAGCGCTTCGATCGTCCAACCAGGACGCTTGGAGCAGGGACCGGAAGAAAAATTGGGATTGGCCGGACGGGTGTCCGGCTTAGCGGGTAAGGTCATCTGTTTTACTCCCATCCTCACAGATGGGTCGCGTCCCGTTGGGGGAACGTGGCCCGCCGACGCGTATACGCCCGGAGCGGAAGGAGTGTCAAACGGAATTTTCAATCGCTCGCAGCCGGAGCTTTCGACAGGCCCGTATGACGATCTTACGTGCGTGCGAGTGAGGCCGTTCCTACTTGGATCAGGTCAACGCCACGAGCATCACTCAAGAGCGCCCTACAGCCCGTACCACCACGGCACCACCAGCGTCACCGTGATCCACAGCAGCACCACCAGGGGCCCCCCGGCACGCAGAAAATCGGAGAAGCGATAATGCCCCGGCCCCATGACCAGAAGGTTAGTCTGATAGCCGATGGGCGTCGCCAGACCCGCGTTGGCGGCAAACACGACCACCACCGCCAACACGTGGGGATCAATGCCCAGTTCCCGGCCCATGCCGACCGCGATGGGCGTGAACAAGACGGCGACCGCATTGGACCCGATGACGTGCGCCAAGATGGCGCCGGCCAAGAACAACCCCGACACCGCCGCCATCGTCCCAACGCCCTGCAGCGGCACCAGGAAGGCATGCGCCAGATAGGCGGCGCCCCCCGTTTCCTGCAGGGCCGCACCGAGGGCCAGGGTAGCCGGGATCATGATGACGATTTTGGTGTCGATGGCACGCGCCGCCTCGCGCACGTTGAGCACGCCGGAGACCAGCATGCCCAGCGCCCCGACGACCCCGGCCACCACGATCGGCAGGACGCCCGTCGCCGCCAGCAACACAACGGCCGTGAACAACAGAACCGCCTGTTTGGCGCGCCGGACCAGCGGCAGTTCCTCGGTCGACCACTCCATCAGGATAACGTCGGAATCGGTGCGCAGCTGTTCGACGCTGTTCGGGCGCCCCTCCACCAGCAGCACATCACCGGCCTCAAGGGGTACGTCGGTCAAACGCGAGCGGAACATCTGCGTCCGGCGCTGGATCCCCAGCACGACGCACCGGGTCCGCCACTGGAACCCTGCCATGGTAAGGCGCCGCCCGATGAGCCGAGAACCAGGCACGACCATGACCTCCGCCAACGTGCGCTCCTCGGCCTGCCAGACGTCTTCCATGCCGCCACCCAGTTCCTGCGCCCCGGGGTGCAGGAGGCCCGGACTGTCCGCTGTCGCCCGGGACAGAGCCCGGCGGGACGCGGCCACCACCACCACATCGCCAAGCCGGAGCTGGAAGTCGTGGAACGGCGGCATGACCACCCGTTCCGCTCTCAGCACCATCCGGACCCGCATGTCGGGCAGCGCCTTGGAATATGCCCCGACGATCCCGGCTCCTTCCAGCCCGGTTTCCGACTCGATGGCAATCTGGGCCAGAAAGTACTTGCCCGAACGCGCCATGATGCGGCTGGCGAGTGATTCCCTTTCCGGCAACACCCAGGGCAGCACCAGCAGCGCATAGGCCAGCCCCACCCCAGCCACGATCAACCCCGGCCCGGTGAAGTCGAAGAACCCGAACGGCGTCTCCCCAGCCTGCAGGAGCGCGCCGGAAACAAGTAGGTTGGAGCCCGAGCCGATCAGCGTCGCCGAGCCCCCCAGAACCGCAACGAAGCTGAGACTCATCATCACCCGGCTCGCGGCGACACCCAAACGTTCGGCCAGGGTCTGCATGATGGGGATGAAAATGACCACCACGGGAATGTTGTTGAGCACACCGCTGATCAGCAAGGCCCCTGTCAGACAGATTCCCAGAGTCAGCCGAGCCCGTCCACCGGCCAGTTCCAGGAGCCGGCGCGCGCCCTGCTCCAGAACGCCGGTGCGTACCATCCCCTGCCCCACCACGAGCAGTGCAATAACCGTGATCAACGCCGGGTTGGCAAAGCCCGAAAGCAACCGTCCGGCGTCCAGTCTGTTGCCGCCGAAACCGTCCAAAACCGGGGCCAGATGAAAGAACACCAGAAGCGCCGCCAGAATCCCGGACGAGGTTACCTCCACCGGAATCTTGTCCATCGCATAGAGGACAAGGACCGCCAGGATGAGGGCGAACGTAACCCACATCTGAAAGGCACCGCCCAACCCTGCTGTCAGGTCCGGCGTCAGCACGGCAATCCTCTCCCCCCCAGGTGACCGCAGTCGGAAAATCGCACACTAACCCGTTCAGGCGGGACCCGTTGGATGCCCTCGATTTTGGTTCCGGTAGGGGTTTCCGACGTCATCACGGCATCCTTCCGATCAGATCCGGGATCCTTGGGACAATGTCATCCAGCGGCAAGGATCCCCCGATTTCCTCATCTTAACCACTTACACTGGTATTTCATAGATTCCCCTGGGTCGTTCCAATGATACGGGCTGCCCAAATTTTTTCTATCATTAAGTGTTTGGCGTCATTGACGGAACACTCTTGCTAATCATCGTGTCAAACTCAACACCACGAAACAGCTTCGATTTCTTTAAGTATCCATTTTCAATCGAAACGCTTTATGATCGTTCCGTTGCCACTCTGGTCTATCAGAGTTAAAGGGGCACCTATGGAGCCAACCAAGCTTTACGACAATGCCGTCAAGTGCCCGAGTGCGGCCGTCAAGCCGGCGTTCGGCTTTGCCGTCATCTCCTATCCAAGCGATCTTTCCATCTTCACCTCCCACTTTTCCGCCGCGTATCCGCCCCCCCACGCCCTCCCGAAACAGCAGCTAAGGGTGGAGACACGTTTCGAAGAACACTACAATGCCGTCACCCCGTTGCAACCCAAAGGGCATCCCGGCAGAGAGTTGTGCAATGTCTGACAAACCCAAACACGCCCCCCCCGCCGCCGCAACGTCCCCCATGGACGACCGCGCCCGTCAACTCCAGTTCGAGATCGAGGAGCGCAAGCGCGCCGAGGAAGACCTGCGCGAAAGCGAAGGCCGTTTCCGCGCCATCCTCGACAACACGACATCGGTGGTCACCCTCAAGGCCCTGGACGGCGTCTATCTATTCGTCAACCGCCGCTTCGAGGATCTGTTCGGCGTCAAGGGGAAACAGATCGACGCCAAGACCGATTACGACGTCTTCCCGGCGGACATCGCCGACATCCTGCGGGCCCACGATCGGGAGGTCCTGGACAAGAACGAGGTCATGGAGTTCGAGGAGGAATGGCCTCAGAAAGACGGTCTGTACACCTATATCTCGGTCAGGTTCCCCCTGCGGCACCCGTCGGGCGACGTCTACGGAATCTGCTGCATCTCGACCGACATCACGAAACTCAAGCGCACGGAAGACCGGCTTCGGCTGTCCGAGGAACGCTTCCGATCGATGAGCGATTCTGTGGTCGACGCCATCATCGCCGCCGACGCGGACGGCAATATCATTTCCTGGAACCACGGTGCCTGCGAGACCTTCGGGTACGACGAGGCGGAAGTCATCGGCAAGCCGCTGACGATGCTCATGCCGTCGGAATTCCGCGAGACCCATACCCAGGCCCTTCGACGCTTCCGTGATCGTGCCGATCGGGCAGCCTCGGTTTTCAAGCGCAGGGCGCAATTGACCGGATTGCGAAAGGATGGACGGGAGTTCCCGCTCGAACTGACCCTGGGTTCCTGGAAAACCGGGAACGACATCTTCTTCAGTGGCGTCGTGCGCGACATCACGGAACACACTATCTACGAACAGGAGCTGTCCCGCCTCAAAACCCGATTCGAGACCATCCTCAATTCCGCCGGCGAAGGCATTTTCGGCATCGACCAGGCCGGAAAGCTGGTTTTCGCCAATCCCGCGGCGGCCAACCTGCTGGGGTGGGACTCCGACGAATTGTTCGGGATCGAATCCCATAACCTTTTCCACAACGCCCGTCCCGGTGGTCTGCCCGACCGGGCCGAAGACTACCCCATCGCCGCCACCGCCATCGACGGCGAGACCCGCGAGATCGAGGAAGACTGGTTCAAACGCAAGGACGGCACCAAATTCCCCGTCAAGTACGTCGCCAGCCCCATGATTGCCAATGATGAACTCTCGGGTGCGGTTGTCGTGTTCTCGGACATCACGGCAATCAAGCAAGCCGAAATGCTGATCGCGGAAAAGTCCGCCTATCTCGACAACATCCTGCGCTCCATGGTGGATATGGCGATCGTGGCGACGGACCTTGATTATCGTATCCTGTACTTCAACCCGAACGCCGAGAATATCTTCGGCTACACTGCGGAACAGGTGATTGGCCGGACGGTCCTGGATATCCATGAAATGGAGCACGTGGAACCGGCGCGTTTCGAACAGGCCATCGCCAACGTCCGCGAGAAGAGAGAGCACTGCTACGAGGTGCAGGCCGAAAAAGCGGACGGCACCCACATCACCTCCTCCCGGGTCAACGGCATCTGGAACGAGGACGAGGACCTTGTCGGTTTTATCCTCATGTCACAGGACGTGACCGCTGCCCGGAAGGCGGAAAACGAACTGTCGGAGAAGACGCGGGCCCTGCAGGTCTCCAACGACGACCTGCAGCAGTTCGCCTACGCGGCCTCTCACGACCTGCGCGAACCGCTGCGGATGGTGAGTTCCTATATTCAGCTATTGGAGAGGAAGTACGGGACCATCCTCGACAAGGCGGCTCATGAATACATGCATTTCGCCATCGACGGCGCCCAGCGGATGGATGTCATGATCCGCGACCTCCTCCAGTTGTCGCGCGTTGAGACCCAGGGCGAGGAATTCGTCAAAGTGAATATCCAAGACGTTCTCGAAGAGGTGAGAGACAACCTCCAGGCCACCATCGCCGATACCTTTGCGGCCGTCTCCTTCCACGATTTGCCGGAGATCCTGGCTGACCGGTCCCAGATGGTAAGGCTGTTCCAGAACCTGATCAGCAACGCATTGAAGTACAGCCATCCGGACCGCCCGCCGGAAATCCACGTCTCCGCCGAGCGCGTACACGTTGAATGGAAATTCTCGGTCCAGGACAACGGAATCGGCATCGATCCGGCCCACTTCGAGCGTGTATTCCAGATTTTCCAGAGGCTGCATGGGCGCAACGAATACGAGGGCACCGGAATCGGCCTCGCCGTCTGTAAGAAGATCGTCGAAAGACACGGCGGGCGGATCTGGGTGGAGTCCACCCTGGAAAAAGGAAGCCGGTTCGGATTTTCCCTGCCTCTCGTCACCAATCCAGAGAACCGGGAAGCCTGAATATAGTCCCCTTCCTTGACCCTCGCAGCCAGCCGCCCCAGGCCGCATCATCGAGGAAAGTTCCGCGCAAGAGCACGACCGACGCCCTAACCGGTTTCGCCAACCGCAGCCTGTTCGATGCCGTGCTCCGGCTGAAGGGCCGAGAGCCCGCATCGAGAAGAAGGTGGTGGGGACGGTGGGACTCGAACCCACACTCCATGAAATGGAAAGAGATTTTAAGTCTCTGGCGTCTACCAGTTCCGCCACGTCCCCTTGAAGAAACTCTATAATACATCCCATTTTAAATCCCGTGCGTCTGCCGTTTCCGCCACGCCCGCACGTTCCGGGAAACCCTATGCGCGCCGTCCCCGGGGCGCAAGGGTCAGGAATCCCGTTCCTCACCCAAGCTCATGATGCCCAGCGTCCCCGCCACGAGATGGCGGAGCAGGAGGGCCTGTTTCCGATGCTCCGGCCGCGCCATCAGTTCTCCGGCCTCATGCCGTCGATGGCCTCCACGCCGCGCGCCCGGATCAGGGCCCGCAGGTCCTCGGCCACGGCGTCAAGCTTCGACTCGTCCGTGCTCCGTGCCACCAGGCTCACCCCGAGCCTGCCGCTCCGCACGAAGGGATAGCTGCCGATCTCCACCTCCGGGTGGCGCGCCTGAAGTTCGCCAAGATCTTCCGCCATGCCCCCCTCGGACGTAAAGCCGGACACGGTCCGGGAGCTCACCGGCGGCCCGCCCTTGAGCCGGGGAGCCAGCGAATCGAACATGGCCTCGACGATCATCGGCACCCCGGCCATGACGAAGACGTTTTCCACCTGGAATCCGGGCGCCCGGCTGACCGGATTTTCGATCAGCCGGGCCCCCTCGGGTACGTCGGCCATACCGAGGCGGGCCTCGTTGATCTCGTCCGCGGTGTAATGGAGCCGGAGCATCCGGACCGCATCCCCATCCCGCACCAGGTCCCGCCCGAAGGCCTTGGCGATGCACGCGGCCGTAATGTCATCGTGGGTCGGCCCGATGCCGCCGGTGGTGAAGACGTAGTCGTACTTGGCCCGGCATTCGTTGACGGCAGCAACGATGACGTCCTCCCGGTCGGGGATGATCCGGGCCTCCCCGAGACCGATTCCCATGGCGTTGAGCCGGGCTCCCAGAAACTGGATGTTCCTATCGCGCGTCCGCCCGGACAGCACCTCGTTGCCGATGACGATCAGGCCGGCGGTGGGGGTGTTGTCAACGCTCATGAGGCATATTCATGTGTGGTGGATTCGAAATTCGAAAAACGCATGCCCCATAATGATACGAACTTCGGGTTCGGGACACTGGAAAGCGGAACGCCATGCGCGCCGCCGCCTGAAGGCGGCGCCCGACAGGGAAATGCGCAAGGCCTGGGAGAAAATCCCGGCGGACGTCCGCCACTTGGCCGTCGAGGCCCGCACGGCGGCCCTGCCGGCCTATACCGAGGCCCCGCCTCAGCCGCCGAAGAATTTCAGCTTGATCAGAAAAAACAGGACCACCGTGTTGGCGCCCAGGAGAAACAGGGCGATGTAGATCTTGGTCCGGCGGTCCATGGCAGTCAGCCTTCCAGCTTCTTGATTCGCATGACGAGACGGCGCTTCGCGCGTGTCCATATAAAGGCTCCTTTTCGGACCGAGGCCATTATACGGTTCGCCATTCCTCTGTCAGTCCAGGAAATCGCGCAGGAGCGGCACCAACGGCAGATCGGCCGGCGGCATGGGCATTTCTGCCATTTTCATGGGGCGCACCCACTTGAGTTCCTGACCCTCCAAGGGCGTCACCGTGCCCTTCCAGACGCGGCAAATATAGAGCGGCATCAGCAAATGGAACCCCTGGTCCTCATACGGGTGGGAGGCGAAGGCGAAGGGGGCGAGGCAGCTTTCCGTGATGTCGACGGCCAGTTCCTCCCTGAGTTCGCGGACCAGGGCGACTTCCGGCGTTTCCCCCTCCTCGCCGTGAACCTTGCCGCCAGGGAATTCCCAGAGGCCTGCCATGGCCTTGCCTTCGGGCCGTCGGGCCAACAGGACACGGCCGTCCGCATCCACCATGGCGACCGCAACCACCAGCAGCATGGGCAGCGGGCGGGACGCCCTGGGGACCTCGGCCCCGAAGCAGCCTTCCGCCTCAGGACCGGTAGTCGGCATTGATAGAGATGTAGCCATGGGTGAGGTCACAGGTCCAAACGGTAGCGCTGCCGCCGCCTTCGTCGACACCGACATCGACCTCGATGAGGATTTCGCTTCCCTTCATATGGGCCGCCACCGGGACTTCGTCATAGCCGTCCACGCGCTTGCCGTCCTCGGTGATGGTGACGCCGCCGATCTTGATCACAAGCTGGTCCCGGTCCGCTCTCTCGCCGGCCTTGCCCACCGCCATGACGATGCGGCCCCAGTTGGCGTCCTCTCCGGCCACGGCCGTCTTGACCAGTGGTGAATTTGCGATGGAAAGCCCAATGCGCCGGGCCGCACGGTCGTCCTCCGCCCCGGTGACGGTGACGGTGATGAACTTGGTCGCCCCCTCCCCATCCCGCACCACCTGATGCGCCAGATCCAGCAGCAGGTCCTCCAGCTTGGCCGTGAAGTCCCCGAGCAGAGCGTCGGCGGCGGACGTGATCTCCGGATGGTCAGGCCCGGCCCCGGTGGCGAACAGCATCAGGGTGTCGGAGGTCGATGTGTCGCTGTCGACGGTAATGGAATTGAAGCTCCGCTCCACCGCCGGCTCCAGCACCGCCTGCAGCACCTCGGCCGGTATGGCGGCGTCGGTCGCCACGTAGGCCAGCATGGTCGCCATGTCGGGCGCGATCATGCCCGATCCCTTGGCGATACCGTTGATGGTCACCGGCGTTCCGCCACCAATATCGGCGGTGCGCGTCGCTCCCTTGGGAAAGGTATCGGTGGTCATGATGGCCTTCGCCGCATCTTCCCAGGTGTTCTCGGAAAGCGACTCCCGCAGAACCGGCAGCCCTCCGATCATCTTGTCCGCGTCCAGCGGCTCGCCGATGACACCGGTCGACGAGACGAAGACCGTGCTCGGACGGCAGGGAAAAAGGTCGGCCACAGCCTCGATGATCCTTTGGGCGGCCTCGTCGCCGGCGCGGCCCGTGAAGGCGTTGGCGTTGCCGGAATTGACCAGCAGCGCCCCCGCGTGCCCGCCCTTCAGGTGCTCGCGGCAGATCACCACCGGGGCCGACGCGGTCATCGATTTGGTGAAAACGCCCGCCGCCGTCGTACCGTGGGCGAACTCGGCCAGCATAAGGTCGATCCGGTCCTGGTACTTGATACCGCAGGCCGATGCCGCCAGCCGCACGCCGGAAACAACCGGCATGTCAGGAAACCGGCCAGGGGCCAGCGGCGAGATGTCGGCCATGGCCGCCCCCTATTTCTCGGCAATAGGCGAACCGTCGGAATTAAAGATCTCGATCTTGGTCTTGCCCCGAAGTTCGTGCAGGTAGTTGGTAATCACGCTCTCCCCGACTGAGTCCCTGATGCTGCCCTCAACCTCCTCGAAAGTAGGCGGAGCCGCGTCGCGCTTGTCCTCAACCTTGATGATATGCCAGCCGAACTTGGTCTTAACCGGTGCTTTGGTGACACCGCCGACGTCGAGCGCGAAGGCGGCTTCGGCGAAGGACGGCACCATATCGCCTTTCTTGAAGTGCCCCAGGTCTCCACCACGCGGCCCTGAAGGCCCGATTGAACGGGTCTGCGCCAACTCGGCGAAGTCCCCACCCTTGTCCAATTCGGCGATCACTGCCGTGGCCTGATCCTCGGTTTCAACCAGAATGTGACGCGCGCGGACTTCCTTCTGTCCTTTCTGGTCTTCAACCAGTTCGCGGTAGCGCGTCTGGATCATTTCGTCCGTAAGCCGCTCCTTCAACACCCGGGCGTATTGGACCCGTTGCAGCACCTGATCCTTGATCTGGCTTAGCTTCCGCTTCACCTCGGCATCGTTCTCAAGACCGGCCTTGCGGGCCGCATCCGCCACCAGCCGACCATCAATCAGGCTGTTGACCAGCAGCGGGTAGATTGCCGACTCGGGGACGCTGCTCAGGCGCTGCGGTATGCGGGTCCGCGCCTCGTCAATATCGGCCTTGTGAATTTCGTAGGTATCGACTCGCGCGACCACCGGCCCCGCACCGTCGTCGGCCGTCGCGGTATCCAGGGTCGGCAGCGCCAACACCGCAGCCAAGGCGAGGGGCGGGAGGGATTCGAAAAATTTGGTCATGAGTCTGATCCTCTTCATCGGTCTGGAGGTCGAGAGATATCGCATCGCCTTGCTCCGGACAAGAGGCGTGTACATGCGTTGCCGGACCAACCCATCAATTGACAGACGCCGCGCACCTCTTTATTTCTTCCCCAAGCATACGGCGGCTGGATGCCTGCCGCCCGTTCTCCCGCTTGTTTCTCGAGGATTTTCCATGCTGGGCGCCATCGCCAAACGGGTCTTCGGCTCGGCCAACGAGCGTTACCTCAAGAGTCTGCACAAGCACGTGGACGCCATCAGCGCCCTGGAGCCGGAGTTGGAGGCTCTCAGCGACGATGAACTTAAGGCCCGCACCCCCTGGTTCCGCGAACGCCTGGAAGCCGATGAGGACCTGGACGACCTGTTGGTCGAGGCCTTCGCCACCGTGCGCGAAGCGGCCAAGAGGACGCTCGGCCAGCGCCATTTCGACGTCCAGTTGCTGGGGGGACTGGTGCTGCACCGGGGCATGATCTCGGAGATGAAGACCGGCGAAGGCAAGACCCTGGCGGCAACCCTGCCGGTCTACCTCAACGCGCTGACAGGTAACGGCGTGCACGTGGTGACGGTCAACGACTATCTGGCGAAGCGCGACGCAGAATGGATGGGCGCGATCTATCGATTCCTGGGCCTTACGGTCGACTGCATCGTCCACGATCTGAACGACGACCAGCGCCGCTCGGCGTACGCCTGCGACGTGACCTACGGCACCAACAACGAGCTCGGCTTCGACTACCTGCGCGACAACATGAAGTTCACGCTCGACGAGATGGCGCAACGAAAGTTCGCCTACGCCATCGTCGACGAGGTGGACTCGATCCTCATCGACGAGGCACGGACACCACTCATCATTTCCGGCCCTACCGAGGACAGCTCGGACATGTATGCCGCCATCGACCTCATCATCCCCAAGCTGGTCGAAGGGGACTATGAAAAAGACGAGAAAGTCCGTGCCGTCACCTTCACCGAGGATGGCACCGAGCACCTTGAGAACCTAGTCCGCGAGGCAGGCCTCCTGAAAGAGGGCAATCTCTACGACCTGCAGAACACCTCGATCGTCCACCACGCCAACCAGGCCCTGCGCGCCCACACGCTGTTTCAGCGCGACACGGACTACATCGTCAAGGATGGCAAGGTGGTCATCATCGACGAATTCACCGGACGCATGATGGAGGGCCGGCGCTACTCCGAGGGTCAGCATCAGGCCTTGGAAGCCAAAGAAGGCGTGCCGATCCAGAACGAGAACCAGACCCTGGCCTCGATCACCTTCCAGAACTATTTCCGTATGTACCCCAAGCTGGCCGGCATGACGGGTACCGCCATGACGGAAGCGGGCGAATTCTCCGAGATTTACAAGCTCGAAGTGGTCGAGATCCCGACCAACGTGGAATGCATCCGCAAGGACTGGGACGACGAGGTCTATCGCACCATGCGCGAGAAGGACGAGGCGCTGGCCACACAGATCGAGGACTGCCGCTCCCGCCGGCAACCGGTCCTGGTCGGCACGGTGACCATCGAAAAGTCCGAGCATCTGTCGGCACTGTTGAAAAAGAAGAATATCCCGCACAACGTACTCAATGCACGCTTTCACGAGCAGGAAGCCCAAATCGTCGCCCAGGCCGGCGTCCCGGCAACAGTCACCATTGCCACCAATATGGCCGGCCGCGGTACCGATATCCAGCTAGGCGGCAACGTCGAAATTCGGATCAAGACCGAACTCGGCGAGACCCCGACCGAAACCGGCATGCAACGCATAAAAAACGAGGTCGCCGCCAACAAGAAGACCGTTCTGGAGGCCGGCGGCCTAATGATCATCGGCACCGAACGCCATGAAAGCCGCCGCGTCGACAACCAGCTTCGCGGCCGGTCGGGCCGCCAGGGCGACCCCGGGGCATCCAAATTCTACCTGTCCCTCGAAGACGACCTGATGCGCATTTTCGGCTCCGAGCGCATCGAGGGTATGCTGCAGAAGCTGGGGCTCGAAGACGGCGAGGCCATCGTCCACCCCTGGGTCAACAAGGCCCTGGAAAAGGCGCAGCAGAAGGTTGAGGCACGCAACTTCGAAATCCGTAAGAACTTGCTCAAGTTCGATGACGTCATGAACGACCAGCGCAAGGTCATCTACGAACAGCGCAAGGAATTGATGGACGCAGAAGACGTATCCGACGACGTGCGCGATATGCGTCACGACATAATCGACGACATGGTGACGCGTTGCATCCCGGAGAAGGCCTACGCCGAGCAGTGGAACATGGACACCCTGCACGAGGAATGCCTGCGCATCTTGGCGCTCGACCTGCCGGTCCAGGACTGGGCCAAGGAAGAAGGCATCGCCGACATCGAAATCAAGGACCGGCTCATCGACGCCTCGAATCGCAAAATGGCGGAGAAAGCCGCCAATTACGGCCCAGAAGTGTGGCGCATGGTGGAAAAGAGCCTGCTGCTGCAGATCCTGGATCAGATGTGGAAAGACCATCTGCTGACGCTGGACCACCTGCGCCAGGGCATCGGGCTTCGAGCCTACGGCCAGCGGGATCCCTTGCGCGAGTATCAGGGCGAAGCCTTCGAACTGTTCCAGGCCCTGCTCAACCTGCTGCGTGAACGGGTGACCGGGGTTCTCGCCCATGTGAAACTCAGCCTGGAGCCCTCGGAGTCCGGCACCGCCGACGACATGCTGGATCTGGGGCCGGGGTCCCGCCCGCGCGAGATGCACGAGACCCGCGAGGACCCGGCGTTCGCCGACGGAACGAGTGGAACGGCAGTTCAGGGCATGGGAATCCCGGGTCCCGTCCATACCCGCCAAGCCGCGGCCAAGATTGATCCGGAAGCCCCCGCCACTTGGGGCCGCGTGCCGCGCAACGCCCTCTGCCCCTGCGGCTCCAGCAAGAAATACAAACACTGCCACGGTAAGATTTGAACTTTTCCTTTCCGAGCGTCGATATCGGCTCGGAGTGGCCTTCGGCCGCAAAATGTTACAGTATAACGTGCGGTTGATGACTTTCGAGAGAGCGCCGCTATGCACCGTTTCTTATCCTGCCTGATCGCAGTTCTTCTGCTCGAACCTGCCCCTGCCGAGGCGGAAACGCCCGTCGTCGTGGCATCGGTCAAGCCGGTGCATTCTCTAGTCGCCAGCATCACAAAGGGCGTGAGCAAACCCGTACTGCTGCTCAAGGGGGGCGGATCGCCGCACGGGTACGCCCTCCGGCCGTCGGGGGCCTATGCCCTCAGTCGGGCGAGCCTGGTGTTCTGGATCGGACCGGGGATGGAGACCTTTCTCGCACGCCCGCTCAAGGCCTTGGCGAAACAGGCCCGTACCGTGGCTCTTGCCGAGACCCCGGGCATCATATCCTGGCCGGCCCGGAAAGGCGGCGTCTGGGCACGGCAGGAATCGGCCACTGCGTCGCGTTACGGCCGCAACGATGATCACCCCCGCGGGCCGATCGATCCCCATCTGTGGCTTGATCCGGCCAATGCCGCCGCAATGGCAAACACCATCGCCAAGGCCCTCGCCGAAGTCGATCCCGGCAATGCGGAGGCCTACGCCGCCAATGTACACGAACTCAACGACCGCATCCGCAAGCTGGACGAGGAATTGGCTTCCCTGCTGACCCCTATGCGGAACCGCGCCTACGTCGTTTTTCACGACGCCTACCAATACTTCGAGAAACGATACGCCCTGAGAGCCTTGGGCGCGATCACCGCGACCCCGGGACACGGCGGCGTTGGCGCCGCGCGGCTGACCCAAATTCGGACGGCGGTTACGGAGATGGGCGCACGATGCGTCTTCGCCGAGCCTCAATTCCGACCCAAGATGATCGAGGTCCTGGCCCAGGGAACGCCGGCCCACGTCGGCGTGCTCGATCCGCTGGGCGCCGACCTGGACCCGGGAGCGGACCTCTACTTCGTTCTCATGCGGAGCCTGGCCCGCAATCTCATCGACTGCCTGGCCGAAAATTGACGCCTCATTGGCACCACATCACCGCCCGGTCGCGCCCGCTTTCCTTGGCCCGCGGCAGAGCGCCGCGATGTCTTCCCCTTCGGGAGGGCGGACGGCGACACCAATGCCAACGGTGAAGCTAGAGCGCGGGCATTTCTAAAAATACCGTTTTCCAGCATTGATCGGGTAAAATCACGTTAACATGACGCCGTGATCGGAGGAATGGGATATGGGCCAGCTTGGATTTTTCGACATCGCGCCCCTCGGGCTGCCACCCGTGACGCCCCCTGAAGGGGAGACCTGAACATGTTCAAGAAGATTCTCATCATCCCCGCTCTGCTCATCGGCGTCGCCGCTCTGGTCATCGCAATCAAATCCAAGACGCCTCCTCGGAAGGTGGATACAAAAGAGAAAGTCACCGTGGCGCGCGTCATCACCATCGAGCCCTTGCGCGTGCTCCCCAGGGCCATCGCCTACGGTAATGTCCAACCCGGCACTGTGTGGAACGCGGTCTCGGAAGTGGGTGGCGAGATCGTCGAGACCCATCCTCAGCTCAAGAAGGGCGCCATCCTGCCGGACGACGAAGTCCTGTTTCGCATCGATCCCGTCCCCTATGAATTGATCGTCACCCAAATCGAGGCCGAAATCGCGGCCTCTGAAGCCAAGCTGGCCGAGCTGTCGGTCAAGGAGGCCAACACCCGTGCGTCGCTCACCTTCGAAGAACGCAGCTTGATCCTTAGCCGCAAGGATCTGGAGCGCCAGAACCAGTTAAAGCGAAAGAAGGCTGTCGCCCAGGCCGCCGTGGACAAGAAGGAGCGCAACGTCATTGCCCAGGAGGTGAGCGTGCAACTCCAGCGCAACACGCTCAATCTGATCCCAGCCGAGCGCCAGACCCTGGAGGCTGAACTGGCACTGAACCGGGCCAAGTTGGAGAACGCCCGCCTCGACCTCAAGAACACCGTGATCCGTGCCCCCTTCGACTGCCGTATCGCCGAGGTCAATGCCGAGAAAGGCCAGTTCGCCGGTGGCGGGCAGACCCTGGCCGTCATCGATTCCATCGACGTCTCCGAGGTCTCGGCCCAGCTTCCCATCGATCGCATGATGGCCATTATGGCCCGCCACGACGGTCCGATGCCCGAGACCTCGCACCTCATGGACCAGTTGCCGCAGCTCTTGGGCCTGGAACCGGTGGTACGGCTTCGGGCCGGCGAGATGGTCTTCGAGTGGCCGGCGCGCCTGGCCCGCATCAGCGACACAATCGACCCTCAGACCCGTACCGTCGGCGTCATCGTCGCCGTCGACGCCCCCTACGCCCAGGTCCGTCCCGGCTACCGCCCGCCTCTCATCAAGAACATGTTCGTTGAAGTCGAACTCCGGGGCAGAGCCCGCGACGGCCTCGTGGTCGTTCCCCGCGCCGCCCTGCACGGGCGTCAGGTTTACGTCGTCGCCGAGGAGGATCGTCTGAAGAAACGGCCTGTCGAAATCCTGTTCCGCCAGGGCGACTTCGTGGTCCTGAAGTCAGGACTGGAACCCGGCGAGCGCTTGGTGGTCACCGATCTTATCCCGGCTGTCGAAGGCATGAAGCTCATCCCGGCCCCGGACGCAGAGGCCACGGCACGCCTCAAGCGCGATGCAGCAGGCGAAGGAAGCGTCCGGTGATCCGCTTCTTCGCCACCCACCCGACAGCGGCCAATCTGCTGATGATCGGGCTGATGGCTGTGGGCCTGTTCGCCGCACCTTTGGTCAAGCGCGAGACCTTCCCTGACATCCCGGCCGAGAAGGTCGAAGTCCGTGCCGTCTACCCCGGCGCTTCAACCGAAGTGGTGGAGGAAGCGCTGTGCCAGCGCATCGAGGACGCGGTCGATGGCATCGACAACCTAGTGGAAAAGGTCTGCGAGGCCCGCGAAGGCTTGGCCATCGCAACTCTCGAGATGCGCGAGGGCGCCGACATGAGTCGATTCCTCGACGACATCAAGTCGGAAGTGGATGCCATCGACGCCTTTCCCGAAGACGTGAAGCGCCCCACCACCCACCAGTTGGAACGCACCGACTTCGTCGCTGCGGTGGCCATCACGGGTCCCGAGAACCCTTCGGATCTCAAGGCCTATGCCGAGGAGGTTAAGGACCGGCTGCTGCTCATTTCCGGCGTCGCCACCATCCGGGTCGAGGGTTTCTCCGACCACCAGATTCGGATTGAGGTTCCGGATGCAACGCTGCGCCAATACGGGCTTAGCGTGGACGACCTGGCGCATACGGTAGAGAACCAGAGCGTTGACCAGCCCATCGGTTCGGTGGAATCGGCCGACGGCACCGTCCTTATCCGCTTCACCGACAAGCGCCGTCGCCCCTCTGAGTTCGAGGACTTGGTGGTGGTGGCGGCTAAGAGCGGAGCCGAGGTGCGTCTGGGTAATATCGCCGTTATCACCGATCGCTTCGAACTCGACGAAGAGAAGTCCATCTTCAACGGCAAGCGGTCCGCCTATCTCAGGGTCAACAAGGGGCGTGGCGACGACACGCTCTTCGTGGTCGACGCGCTGAAAACGGCCATCGAGCGCGAGCGCGCGATGGCGCCGCCCACCATGACCTTCGCCGTCACCCAGGACGTGTCTTCAATCGTCCGCGACCGCATCAACATGCTCTTGCGCAACGGCGCACAGGGACTGGTGCTGGTGTTCCTCACCATGTGGGCCTTCTTCTCTCTCAGGTATTCCTTCTGGATCGCCATGGGTCTGCCAGTATCGTTCCTTGGCGCCATCGCCATGATGGCGGCGTTCGACTACTCGTTCGACATGATTTCGATAGTGGGGTTGCTCATCGGCGTCGGTTTGCTGATGGACGACGCCATCGTCATTTCCGAGAGCATTGCCACCCACCGGCGCGACGGCAAGGATCCCATCGACGCCGCGGTCGATGGGACCAAGCAGGTGCTTCCCGGTGTGGTGTCATCGTTCCTCACTACTGTCTGCGTATTTGGCGGCCTGGCCTTTATGACCGGACATATTGGCGCGATCCTGAAGGTCATGCCGGTAATCCTGATCATGGTTCTTTCCGTCAGCCTGATCGAAGCCTTTCTCATCCTGCCCCACCACCTCAGCCGCTCGCTGATCAAGGGCGAAAAGCCCCCGTCCCCGCTCCGAATCCGTTTCGAGGCGGTAATCGAATGGATGCGTGAACGCATCGTCGGGCGCCTCGTGGATCTGGCCGTCGAATGGCGCTATCTGACGCTGGGACTGGTGATCTCGGCTCTTCTGGTCTCGGTTTCTATGGTGGCCGGGGGAGTCCTGAAGTTCCGCGCCTTTCCCGACATGGAGGGCGACGTCGTGGAGGCCCGTATCCTGCTGCCCCAGGGCACACCGCTTGCCCGCACCGAGGCCGTGGTGCAACAGACTCTGGACGCCCTGGACCAGGTTCAAGAGGAATTCCGCCCCCGCCAGACCGGCGAGCAGGACCTGATCCGTAACATCGGCGTCCAATACAGCGTTAACCTGGACGCCTTCGAGACCGGACCTCACGTCGCCACCATCGGCGTCGACCTCCTACCGTCCGAAAACCGCAGCGCCCCCATAGACGAGGTGCTCAACCGCTGGCGCGAACTCAGTCAAGGAATCCCCGACGTCATCAACATCAAGTTCGCCGAACGGGTCATTGGTCCCGCCGGACTGCCCATCGACATGCGCCTTAAGGGGCCTGACCTCGACGACCTCAAGCAGGCGGCTCTTGAACTGCGCAGCTGGCTCGAAGGCTACGCCGGCGTGCAGGACCTGTCCGACGACCTGCGCCCCGGAAAACCGGAAATGCGGGTCAAGATCCGTGAAGGCGCCAAGGTCCTTGGCCTGGACGCGGCCTCGGTGGCGGCGCAACTGAGCTCCGCCTTCCAAGGCCGTAAGGCCGACGAGATCCAGGCTGGTCCCGAAGCCTACGAGATCGAGATCCGCCTGACCGAAGCCGACCGCAACAGCCTGGCCGACCTCGACTACTTCACCGTGACCCTCGCCGACGGCAATCAAGTGCCTCTGGGCGCCGTGGCGACGGTGGAGCCCGGCCGCGGCTTTGCCCGAATCAAGCGGGTCGATGGCCAGCGCACGGTGACCATCCAGGGCCAAGTGGACTCCCGCGTCGCCAACGCCGCCGCCATCGGCTTCCACACGACGGCGCGCTTCCTGCCCGAACTCGAAAAACGCCACCCCGGGGTCACGGTCAGCTTCCAGGGCCAGGCCAAGGAGACATCAAAGACCGGCGACTCTCTCCGGCGCAACTTCCTGCTCGGGCTCCTGGGCGTGTTCCTGATCTTGAGCTTCCAATTCCGCAGTTACATCGAGCCCATCATCGTCATGACGGTGATCCCGCTGGCGCTCATAGGCGTCGTTTTCGGACACCTTCTGATGGGCTACGAAATCTCCATGCCGAGCCTGGTCGGCACGATCTCGCTCGCTGGCGTGGTGGTCAATGATTCCATCCTGCTGGTGCACTTCATCAAGGCCCGCCGCCGGGCCGGTGAAACCGTCCGGGACGCGACGCGCGGCGCGTCCCGGCAGCGCTTCCGTGCCATCCTGCTGACATCGCTCACCACCATGGCGGGACTCCTGCCGCTGCTGACGGAGACCAGCCTCCAAGCCCAGGTCCTGGCGCCCCTGGTGACCAGCCTCGCCTTCGGCCTGTTCACCGCCACCGCGCTGCTGCTGTTCGTGGTGCCGGTGCTCTATGCCATCCTCAACGACTTCGGACTGGGCGAGAAGATCGAGATGGACGAGCCCATGCCCGACGCCGAGCCCCCCCCGCCGAAGGCGGGATTATCCGGGCGGAGGGCTGGGAAGGCACCGGGGTAAACGTCCCGGCTTTCGCCAGCGGGTCTGCTCCGCTATCATCGCCATTACAGGGACGGGAGTTGACCGGCAATCACCGGGCCGGTTCCTGGGCGCGTTGCGGGGCCGTCCCGCGACCATGGAGAGCCGGAGGCCTGCCGTGACGAAGAATCAACCAGAAGGGGAGAAGAAGAAGACCCCGATCTGGCATGCCTTGACCATCCTCGGTGTTTTCATAGTCGGCGTGATCGGGTCCGGGGCCTACATCTACTGGGAGACCCTCTTCCCCGAGAGCCACAAGAAGACCATGAAGGCAATGGGCGAGGTGGCCACCCAGGCCAAGACAACGGCCAGGAGCAGTTTCAAGGATCTGCTCACGAATACCGACCGGATCAGATTCAAGGCCCAGGGCCTGCCGCTCTGCCAGGAAGCGGAATCCCAGACCGAAACGCCAAAGGGATGGCATTACCGCAACCTGACCTCCGTGCTGGGTCTACCCAAGAATTCCGGCCGGGACGATGTCCTGGCACGGTGCCGGCAGTACGTCAAAGCGATCGAGAAAATGCAGGACCTGTCCGGCCCGAAAGCCAACTACGAAGTCATCTGCACCAACCAGGGAACCTATTTCGAGATCGACGCCAAGCGCGGCTACAGCATCTACCCGACCGAGACCGGGGTTCGCCAGAAGGTGACCGGCACGATCCCGAGCAATCTCAGAGTCCAGCGCGGTCAAACCGTGTTGATCGTCACCACGCAGGCCCACGGGCTTGGCAACGGCTGCTACGTCATTGGTTCGGACAAGCTGTCGACGTTCAAACGCAGCGGCGAGGTCAAAAAAGTCAAGAGCGCGAAACCGGCCCGTTAGGGGCTCGTGGCTTAGCCGAGGCCCTTCTTGCCCACTTCGAGGAACTTCTCCCGCCGAAGCGCTTTGAGCCGGCCGCCATCGAGCGGCGTCAGGTCGGCTAGGGCCTTGGCGATGGCGTCGCCCACGGCCTCCACGGTGGCCTGGCAGTCCCGGTGCGCGCCGCCCACGGGCTCGGAGATGATTCCGTCGATCACGCCGAGTTCCAGCAGGTCGCCCGAGGTGAGGTGCAACGCCTCCGCCGCCTCCTTGGCCTGCTCGCCGTCGCGCCACAGGATCGAGGCGCAGCCCTCGGGGGAGATGACGGAATAGATGGAATGCTCCAGCATCATCACCGTGTTGGCGGCAGCAAGCGCGATGGCCCCGCCCGACCCTCCCTCGCCGATGACGACGCTGACCAGAGGCACCCTGAGTCCCAGACAGACTTCGATGGACCGCGCAATGGCCTCGGCCTGCCCCCGGGCCTCGGCATCGACGCCGGGATAGGCGCCCGGCGTATCGACCAGGGTAACGACCGGCAGCTTGAACCGGTTGGCCAGATCCATCAGCCGTTGCGCCTTGCGGTAGCCCTCGGGCCGCGCCATGCCGAAGTTGTGGCGCACGCGCCCCTCGGTATCGACCCCCTTCTCGTGGCCGATGACAACGACCGACGTCCCTCGGAATCGTCCCAGGCCACCCACCATCGCCGCGTCCTCGGCGAACAGGCGGTCGCCGGCCAGTGGCGTGAACTCGTCGATCAAGCCACGGATGTAGTCCAGCATATGGGGGCGGTCGGGGTGGCGCGCCACCTGGGTCTTCTGCCAGGCGGTCAGCTTGGCGTAGGTCTGGCGCAGCAGCTTGTCGGCCTTGCCCTGCAGCTTGCCCACTTCCTCGGCGATGTTGACCTCGTCCGAGTCGGTCAGGTGCCGGAGTTCCTCGATCTTGCCTTCGAGTTCGGCAACGGGTTTTTCGAAGTCGAGATAGTTATGCATGGCCGGTTCTCTATCACAGGAACCCGCAGAACGCGACGGCAAAAAACGCGGCGCCGAAAGCACGGGAGAACGTAATGCTCCCCCTATCGCAACCGATACCGTTACGGCTAATCAGAGACCTAATTCCCCTCCCTCCAGGCGGGTTTACCGTCATCCCCGTCCTCCCACGCGCGCCAACGGGTGGGCCTGATTGACCAACTGCTTCAGGCGCTCGTCCAAGACATGGGTGTAGATCTGCGTGGTCGAGATGTCGGCATGCCCCAGCATCTGTTGGAGCGAGCGCAGGTCGGCGCCGTGGGCCAGCAGGTGGCTTGCGAAGGAATGACGCAGAACGTGGGGCGAAACCTTGCCGGGATCGATCCCGGCGTCCACCGCGACCTCTTTCAATAGCTGACCGAATCGGGCCCTGGTCAGGTGGCCGTCCTTGCCGCGCGAGGGAAATAAAAAGGCGGAGGGCGCAACCCGCCCGCCTCGCTTGGACAGGAAATGTTCCCGCACATCGAGATAGACCGCCAGCGCTTCGGTGGCGGGCTCGGACAAGGGCACCATCCGTTCCTTGTCGCCCTTGCCGCGCACGATCAGTATGCTGCCGTCCCGGCTGAGGGCCGAGACCGGAAGCCCCACCAGTTCCGACACCCGGAGCCCGGCCGCATAGAGGACCTCCAAGAGCGCCACCAGACGCAGGCCTTCCGCACCGTCGCGCAGCCGCGCCGCGTCCAGCAACCGTCCCACCTCCTCCTCGTTCAGGAACTTGGGCAGCGGGCGTCCCTGACGTGGGCTGTCGATCTGCGAGCACGGATCATCGTCGCGCACCCGTTCGGAGAATAAGAACTTGAAGAACTGCCGGAGCACCGAGAGATGGCGGGCCGTGGTGCGCGACGCCATTCCGGCATCCACCAGACTGGCCAGATACTTGCGGATGAGACGCGGATCCGCGCCCTCGGGCGCCTTGGAGCGCCGGGCCAAAAAAGCGGAGAATTTCTCCAGATCACGGCGGTAGGACTCCACCGTATTGGCTGCGGCGCCCCGCTCGCCCGACATCATCTCCAGGAAGGCGTCGACATGGCGGGGCAGGGGCGGGGCCGGACGACGGCGGCTCATGAGGCTCCGTTCCCGATGGCCTCGACGGCCAAGGCGCGGGCCTCCTCCTCCAGACCGGCGGACGTCAAAGCCGCCACCACCCTGCGCAGAACCAGGGGATGTGCGCCGGCAGGTCCCTCCTCGCCCATGAACAGGAGCGAGAGCAGCACCGCTTCGCCCATGCTGCCGCGCCGTCCGGCGAATTCGAGCCTCTGGAGCAGTGCCACGTGGGGCATGAAGGTGGGCTGGGCCGCCGTCCCCTGGGCCAGGGCCGCCCACAAGCTGTCGGGAACGAAGTCGCCGAAGCCCTCGATCAGCGAGAACAGGACACCGCCCCGCCTGCGCGCCTCGTCGGCGTCGAGCGCCCGCGCAGCTTCCCACCAGAGGGCCAAGTCGCGGGGCGACCAGTCGGCAGCCTCCGCCGCCCCGGACAAGCGCATGGCGGGCTTGAGCAGCGCCACCGCCGTGGCCGATTCCGGATTGAAGGTCGCGTTGGCGAGCAGAAGATTGAACCACGCGCCGGCCCGCTCGATCCGACCCGCCGACAAGAGGGCACGGATCACGTCGGGCGCCAACCACATGAGTTTGACCGACGGCTCGAGTTTCTCCAGCACCGGCAGCAGTACGCGCACGGCAGCCGCGTAGGCCCGGGCGCCGTCGTCCTGGCTGCGGGTCAGAACTGCCGCCGCGGCCTCGGCCTGGGCGGCGGATACGGTCTGCTTGAGCGCCGAATGGAACAGCAACGCCCGCCTGCGCAGTATGGGATCGAAGGGGATGGCAGCGGAGTCAGACCCGGCCTCGTCCCCGCTCTTATCCTGAGCGCGCATTTCCGGTGCCGATGGCGCCTCCCCCTCCTCCTGTGGAGCCACGCCCGTCAACGGATTGGCCAGCTCTTCCTCGGTGAAGGGAATCGACCCGTAGAGATCGCGGAGCGCCAACACCGGCAGGGCGCCCACGGCCTCGGCCCGCTCGCCCGCCAGCACGCGCTGGGCAAGCGGCAGATTGACATTCAGCGCCATCGCCCGCAGTACGGCCGGATTGGTTCCCTGTACCATGTCCGGCGGCAGGGTGGCTTGGACCGCCTTGGCCAGAACCAGGTGCAAAGGTGTCGGATCGGTCAGGGTCTCGACCTCTCCCCCGCCGCCGCCGGCGATCATCTCGATCAGGTTAAAGAAGGCTCTATCCGGGTCCTCCATCTCCCGGAGCAGCGAGGTGCCGAGAAAAGCCTTCTCCTGCTCACCGGCCAGCACCTGACAGAAGATGAGGATCTTCTGCCAGTAGGGGATGTCGCTCTGGCGGATCTGGTTGGCGGCAAGCGCACAGGCCTTGGGGGCTTCGTCCGACAGCAGCAGGCCGTCCGCCTCCAGCCGGATCAGCTCCCCGGAGCGCGCACGGCCCGGTACGGCACCCAAGAGAGCCGCCGCCCCTTCCAATTCGCCCATGTCGGACAATAGCCCGATACGCAATGCGATCAGGTGGCCGGGCGTCCCCTCGCCGTCGGGCGGCACGGCGGTGGACAGCAGGAGACGCCGGATCAGGCCACGCATGGCCGGCGACGGCGTGCGCACCGGCAGTTGGGGAAGCAGCGCATCCACCAGCGGGCGTTTGGCCCCCGCCCACATGGTGGGGCCGAATCCGCCCTGGGCGACGCTCAAGGCTCCGACCGAATCGGGATTGACTCCGCTCAGGTGGTCTACCTGGATGCCGGCACGCCCCCGAGGCGCACGGGCAGACGGCACAGGGTCCTGAGCCGGAATCTTCCCGCTACCGGTACCCAACACTGGACGCCCCGGCGCAAACGGCAAAGAGGGCCGGGTCTGCGGCGCCGCCTGGGGAGACACCAGTTCCGCCGGGACCATGGGTTTCGGCATCAGCAAGCGGGGACGGCGCTTGGTGCCGATTTCTTCGCTGCCTGCGGACACGGAACCGGCGGGCGCGGCCTGGCCCCAAGCGTCGGACGGCTGGGCACCGAGCAGGGCCACGAAGAGAACCAAGCCAATCGCACGGCAGAAATCAACGGGGGAAGCGGTCATCCGGAAGCACCTTCTCGACGGGCGTGACGGGAGCCGGGATGTCCCAGGAAGCAAGAAAAGCCACCCCGCCACCCACGGTCAGGACGAGGACTATCAGCAAAAGGAAGGGGCGTTTCTTCAATCTCATGGTTCGTGTTATCCCGTTTTGGCGACACCCGTCGCACTATGTGTTAATACGATGGCAAATTTTGGGCAGTGTATCGGCTCCCCGAGCCGCTTTCAACGAAGGCCATGATCACCAACCCGTTCCGCTCCGAGCCGCGATCCATCATCCTCATCGGCCTCATGGGGGCCGGAAAGACTTGTGTCGGACGGCATCTGGCGCGGAGCCTTGGGGTGCCGTTCAAGGACGCCGACCAGGAGATCGAGGCGGCGGCCGGCTGCACCGTTTCCGACATCTTCGAGGTTTACGGCGAAGCCTGTTTCCGCGAGGGCGAACGCAAGCTCATCGTGCGACTCCTGGATCACGCCCCCTTGGTGCTGGCCACCGGCGGCGGCGCCTTCATGGACGACGAAACGCGGTCCTGCATCCGCGAGCGTGGGCTGTCGGTGTGGCTCAAGGCCGACCTCAAACTGCTGCTGAAACGCATCACGTCAAGCAGCCGGACCGTCCGGCCGCTGCTCGCCAACCACAATCCGGAAGCGATCCTGGAAAGGCTAATGAAAAAACGCTATCCCGTCTACGCCGAAGCCGACCTCGCCGTCGAAACCCGAGACGAATCGCCAAGCGCCACCACCAGGCGTATCCTCAGTGCACTGGAAGCCCACCGGGAGGCAGTGCAATGACGCGGGGAAGAGACATCCTGGAAGTCGCATTGGGCGACCGCGCCTACGACATCGTGGTCGGCGAGGATCTGCTGGCCAGCGCCGGAGTCCACATGGCGCCGCTGCTGAAGCGCCCCGACGTGGTGGTGGTGACCGATGAGGTGGTGGCGCCCCTCTACCTGGGTGCGCTGGAGTCCTCGTTCGAAGAGGCCGGAACCCGGTATTCGTCCGTCATCCTGCCCCAGGGCGAGGGCACCAAACGCTTCGCCCATTTGGAAACCCTGGTCGATACCTTGCTGGAGCGCCGGGTCGAACGTTCAACGACGCTGATCGCGTTGGGAGGCGGCGTCATCGGCGACCTCACCGGATTCGCCGCCGCCATCGTGCTCAGAGGCATGGACTACGTGCAGGTTCCGACCACGTTGCTGGCCCAGGTGGACAGCTCGGTCGGCGGCAAGACCGGCATCAATACGCCGCGCGGCAAGAACTTGGTCGGCGCCTTCCATCAGCCGCGTCTGGTGCTGGCCGACGTCAGCATTCTGGATAGCCTGGATAGGCGCCAATTGCTGGCCGGATACGCCGAAGTGTTGAAGTACGGCCTTATCGACCGACCGGACTTTTTCGCCTGGCTGGAGGCCAATGGCAAACCCCTGCTCGAGGGCGACATGGATGCGAGGCGTCATGCCGTGCTCACCAGCTGCGCCGCCAAGGCGGCGGTAGTGGCCGCCGACGAACGCGAAGGCGGGCAGCGCGCACTGCTCAACCTCGGCCACACCTTCGGCCACGCGCTGGAGGCGGAAACAGGATACGGCGAAAAGCTTCTCCACGGCGAAGCGGTCGCCATCGGCATGGTCATGGCATTGGATCTTTCCGTGGAATTGGGTCTGTGCCCTCCCGATGACCGCGACCGCGCCAAACGCCATTTGGAGGACATCGGCCTGCCGACCGGCCTGGAAGGCTTGGCGGACGACGGCTGGACCGTGGACAAGCTGATGGGCCACATGGTTCTGGACAAGAAAGTGCAGGACGGGCACATCACCTTCATCCTGGCCCGAGGCATCGGCCAGTCCTTCATCGCCCGCGACGTGGATTCCGGACCGGTTCGGACCGTGTTGGAGGCCCACCTCTCCAACTGAGGAGACCCACCATGTTGACATCGATCATCGCGATCTTCGTCTTGCTACTGCTTTCGGCCTTCTTCTCGGGTTCCGAGACGGCGCTGACCGTGTCTTCCCGCCCGCTGATGCACCAACTGGAGAACAAGGGCAATCGCAGGGCCCAGGTCGTCAACGGGCTGCACGAACACAAGAACCGCCTCATCGGCACGATTCTTTTGGGCAACAACCTGGTCAACATCCTGGCCTCGGCGCTTGCGACCAGCGTGCTCATCTTCATGTTCGGCGAGGCCGGCGTGGCCTACGCCACCCTAGGCATGACTCTGCTGGTTCTGATTTTTGCCGAGATCATGCCCAAAACCTACGCCTTCCGGCATGCCGACCGCATGGCGCTGGCCGTGGCCCCGGCGATCCATGGCCTGACGATCGTCCTGCTGCCCTTCACGTGGACCATCAGTTTCGTCGTCCGCATCCTGTTCCGCCTGGTCGGGATCGACCTCAAGAAGGGCGAGGCTTTTGTTTCGCCGGAGGAGGAGCTGCGCGGCGCCATCGAACTCCACGAAGGCGAGGGGCCGGAAGTTGACGAGGAAAAGGCCATGTTGCGTAGCGTGCTTGACCTCGACGACGTCTGGGTGGGGGCGATCATGACGCACCGCAAGGACGTGGTGGCGATCAATGCGGGGGATCCGGTGAAAAAGATCGTCGAGCAGGTCCTGGCCGCCCCCAACACCCGCCTGCCGCTCTGGCGGAACAATCAGGACGAGGTGCTGGGCGTTCTCCATGCCAAGGATCTGCTGCGGGCCACCTGGGGCCGAAATGCGGAAAACCTGCAGGACCTGGACATCATCGGCCTGGCTGCCAGCCCCTGGTTCATTCCCGAATCGACGACGCTGCTCGATCAGCTTCAGGCCTTCCAGAGGCGGCACGAGCATTTCGCGTTGGTGGTCGACGAATACGGCAGCTTGCTCGGTATCGTAACCTTGGAAGACATCCTGGAGGAGATCGTCGGCGAGATCTCCGACGAGCACGACGTCACGGTACCCGGCGTCCGTCCCGGCCCGGGGGGCTGCTGTCTGGTTCAAGGATCGGTAACGATCCGCGACCTTAACCGGAAGTTCGAATGGAACCTGCCGGATGAGGAGGCGGCGACGGTGGCCGGTCTCGTCCTTCACGAATCACGACGCATCCCCGAAGAGGGACAGGCCTTCCTGTTCCATGGTTTCAAGTTCGAGATCCTACGCCGGGAACGCCACCAGATCACCCTGATCCGCGTCACCCCGCCAGGCCGCGTCACAGCCTCGGAGCGTGTGGCTGAAGACTGAGGGAAACCTGGGAGTCCCCTATTGGCGATGGCCTCCGAATGTCCGGTTGGCGGCCAAGTCGGGATGGTTGGGTCGGCCGGCGTCGATAGCACCCAGGTGCCAGTGCCCCGAACCCGAAGCTCGTATCATTATGGGGCATAGCGTTTTTCGAACTTCGGATTTGATCGCGACACTAGCAACATATTGAAAATATGTGAGATTTATGGATTCGACGACGATCCATAATGAGGCGATAAATTCCACGCCGCCCTTGACAGATTTTATAAATTTGAGGTTCACTAATATGCAAAGCGAGGATTGAGATGCGAACTTCAGGACTTGAAAAAATTCACATAGTCTTCGGTGAACAGGACGTCAACGTCCGGCGGACGGTCACGGGATCTCTTCACTCTCACGGCTATCGCGGTATTCGCGGGACCGACAAGATCGAAGGGGTTCATTTCGCCGTGAGACACCAGACCCCGGATGTCTTGATCTGTGACGTGCGTCTCGGGGATGATGCTCTCATTGATCTCATTTACCGTATTCGCCACGACGAAATTGGGCACAATCCTTTCATGATCGTGATCGTCATTGCAAACGACCCGACCCCTGAGATGGTTCGGAGGATCGTCAATTCCGGCGCCGACGATCTTATATTGAGGCCGGTTTCCGTTGGGAAGCTTTTGGATCGGTTGACCTATCTGACCCACAAACGAAAAGGGTTCGTCGTCACCACTGACTATATCGGCCCCAACCGCCGGAAAAACCCCCGTCCGGGAACCCAGCAAATCCCCATCATCGATGTTCCGAACTCCCTCAAGTTCAAGACCGAGGGGAATGCGAATCCATCAACTCTGCGGAATTCCATTATCGAGACCACCCAGATCGTTAATGAACAGAAGATGGAGCGCCACGCGTTTCAGGTCGACTGCCTCGTGAACAAAATCGTTCCCCAGTACGTGGAAGGGACGGCTGATGACGCGGTCCTACCCCTGATTTCGAGACTTCACGAGGTAACCGAGAACCTTGCCCGCAGAGCGGCGGGGGCCGACCAGCCCCTCGTCTGCGACCTTTGCGAATCGATGATCGAGGTCACCGGTTCAATCAAGAAGTCTCCTCTTTCTCCCAAGATAGAGGATGTGAATTCCCTGCAGAAATTGGGAGCGGCGATCAAACAGGCTTTTATGCCGGGTGAGGGATGTCTTGGCGATACCCGAGATGCAGGTATCGTGTCCCCCATCAATCCTTCGGTCAGCATCGGCCACCTTGCGTCAGTCGCGGTTTGTTGAGGACATCTCCGAGATGCGATCCTGATCGCAGAGACCGCGAGAGACGCCAACCATTCAACCCCAAGTCTTTCGAAGAAGGCTGCCGGGGGGGGCAGGAAGGGCGACAACGTCCTCGACGTGTCGGACTTTTACCACTTCCGGATCAACCACTCCGAACTCTTTGCAGACAACCAAATGCACATCAACGGGATCGGGGATTTCTAGAACCAGGCAAAGCGCCACATGCGGAGGTTCAACGGTATTCCGAAGGCTCATTTCGGGCTATTTTAAAAAAAAGTGCACGTGGTGTTTTAACCACAACAACCCATCAAACAAATTATCCAAATCAAAACAATGGGTTAGAAAGCACCTGGGCTCGCTGTCCGGGACAGCCCCAAAATTAATCGTACGCCGGGGTTGGAAACGGCCGCCACATCCCCCACATATAAATTCTAGACGTGTGATTCTGGCAACATGGAGACAACTCATGAAATCTCGGATCATCCCTGACATCGTGCAGGATCAGACCATCTGCGCCCTGCCGGAAACGAGCACCGTGGACGAGGCGGCCCGCCAGATGGCTGACTGCAATGTCGCTGCGGTGGTCGTCATCGACGACCACGACAGCCTGGTCGGGATCGTTACCGAGCGCGACATTACCCGGCGGCTGGTCGGCCAAGGCCGCAACCCCAAGACGACGCGGCTCGGCGAGATCATGACCCACGACCCCGACACCCTGGCCCCCAACGACACGGCCAAGGACGCCCTCGAACGCATGTGTACCCGCGGTTTCCGTCATCTCCCGGTGATGGAGGACGGCGAAGTGGTGGGAATGGTCTCCATCCGTGATCTGTACGCAAAGGTGCTGAAGGCCATCGAAGACGACCTGCACGAGACCGAGGCTTATGTCTTTGGTGACCGCTACGGAATGGAGTCAAAAACTCCGGCACCGTAGGTCAGCGCCGCCATCACCCGCGGGGGCACCTCATCGCCCCTCGACCTCGGACGACCGGGGCGCCGTCCCTTGTGGTTGGCGGTGAGCCGGAAATAGATGACGATAAAGGCTCGCACAGCCGACGTCCGGTTGGAGCTGTTGCGGTGCGTTTCGATCAGGGCCATGACATCGTCCGGCAGCAGGTACTCGCGCTGGCAGATCTCGTCGAAAGCCTCCCATATGTCGGCCTCCAGCCGGATGCTGGTGCGGTTGCCGTTGACGACGACATTACGGCTGATCAACTGGTGCCTCATCTCCCCCCCCTTGATGATGGTCTTAAAATTCATCACGTACAGGAGCACGCGATAGTAGAGAATATAACCGATCTGCGACTCTACGCAATTATAAATCAATAACCCGATAATTTGACCAATGACATCTCCACATGCTGCGGAAATTCCCTTAAGGAGACGCATCTTCCCCGAGAGTCAGGGTCCTGAGGGTAAGCGCATGCACCCCGCCCGCCAGTTCGTCGGCGAGGATGGCGTACACCATGCGCTGGCGGTCGACACGGGACTTTCCCTCGAAGGCCGCCGAGACGATCTCGACGCTGTAGTGTGTTTCCCCCCCGGGGCGCCAGCCGGCGTGGCCCTGATGGCGATGGGAGTCGTCGTTAACCACCAGCCTCGTCGGCGACAGGGCCTCACCGAGTTTGCGCTCCATTTCCTTGGCTACCGACATGATGGATCTCCTCTCCGGCGTAATCTTATTGCGTGGTCCGTGTACCAGGAAAGTGGGAACAACGGCACTCCCCGTCAAGAGCGGGAGACAGGAAGAGACCCAACCGACGACCGGCTGGCCATCCTGCTGCTGGGCGTCGAGGTGGTCTTATGAAGCATCGACTGGTCGGCCGAACTGGCGCTGGGCCCATGTGTCCATCGCGCGGTGGCGGGACTGATCCTCATCTCGTTGGGGGTGGCGCGGTCCGACGGCGCTAAGCTTGCACCGGAGTAGCCGGAAGCTCATAATTAAGGCATGGCCAAAGCCAAGAGACACGACTACTTCATGCCCCAACGCCCGTCACCCGATGCACGGCGTTGCAACTGGCCGGGTTGCCCTGACAGCGGGGAACACCGGGCCCCCAAGTCGCGGGACCACATCGACGAACACTATTGGTTCTGCATGGACCATGCGCGGGAGTACAATGCGTCGTGGAATTACTACGCTGGCATGAGCGACGACGAAGTCGAGGCCGACCGCCGCCGCGATACGGTCTGGCACCGTCCCAGCTGGCGGCTGGGCACCATGAACCCGCACCAGGGGCTTGGAGCCGAACGACTGCACGACGGATTCGCGTATATGGGTGAGGACGACGACGATGCCGGGACCGCCCGGCGCCATGACCGTCCCCCAACCACCGAAGGCGAGGCCATGGCTATCCTCGACCTCCGCCCGCCAGTAAACGTCGACTCCGTCAAGGCACGCTACAAGGAACTCGTCAAGCGCCACCACCCGGATGCCAACGGCGGTGACAAACGCTCGGAAGAGCTGTTCAAGAAGATCAACCAAGCTTACCAAACAGTGATGGCGGGCCTGGGCACTTGACCTGGGGGACAGATCATCCCACCTTCAGACCAATTCCTCTCAAAAGACCGGACCAGAACAAATTCATGACCGCTCTCGACCCGACTCTTCCCACCTTCCCGCTCAATGAACCGGACATCAAGGTTTCGGGGCGCCAGGTTTTCGGCCTCGATACCGACATGGAGGTGCCGGCCTTCTCGACGGGCGAGGAACATGTACCAGATGTGGACGAGGCCTATCATTTCGATCACGACACCACGCTGGCCATCCTGGCCGGCTTCGCCCACAACCGGCGAGTCATGATTCAGGGCTACCACGGCACCGGCAAATCGACCCATATCGAACAGGTGGCCGCCAGACTCAACTGGCCCTGCATCCGCGTCAACCTGGACAGCCATGTGTCGCGCATCGACCTGGTGGGCCGGGACGCCATCGTAATCAAGGACGGTCATCAGGTGACCGCGTTCCGCGAGGGGCTGTTGCCCTGGGCGCTGCAGCACCCGATGGCGTTGGTCTTCGACGAATATGATGCCGGACGCCCTGATGTCATGTTCGTGATCCAGCGGGTGCTGGAGGTAGAAGGCAAGCTGACGCTCTTGGATCAGAACAAGGTCATCCGCCCCCATCCCTTCTTCCGCTTGTTCGCCACCACCAACACCATTGGGCTGGGTGACACAACGGGCCTCTACCACGGCACCCAGCAGATCAATCAGGGGCAGATGGACCGCTGGAATATCGTCGCCACGCTCAACTATCTGTCCCATGCCGAGGAAGTGAAGATCGTGCTGGCCAAGGCCGACCACTACAACACCAAGGAGGGCCGTGACACGGTCTCTGCCATGGTGGAACTGGCCGACTTGACGCGCGAGGGCTTCATTAACGGAGACATCTCGACCGTCATGTCGCCACGCACGGTGCTTACTTGGGCTGAGAACGCCGAGATCTTTAGCGACAAGGCGACAGCTTTCCGCCTCACCTTCCTCAACAAATGCGACGAGATAGAACGTCCGGTCGTCGCCGAATATTACCAGAAGGCCATGGGCGAGGAACTGCCGGAGTCGGCGGCCCTGGCCGCTCTGCAGTAGACGTGGCACGCAACGAGGAACACCATCAGGACCTGTTGAAGCGCGTTACCGGCGCGGGGCTTCGGGCCGTATCCGCCAAACGGGAACTCATCGTCGATTTCTCTCCCACCAACGAGCCCGCCGCCGACTCCGACGGTCAGACCGCATCCCTTCCCCTTCCGCCCCGCCATCCCCAGAAAGACGACGTCCTGCGGCTACGCGGCGCGGCGGACGCGATGGGGCTCCGGCTCCGTCACCACGACGAGGCTCTGCATCAGCAGTTGCGCCCGTCGGGCCGCGATGCGGCCGAGGCCTTTGAGCGGGCGGAGCAGGCCCGCTGCGAGGCCCTGGGCGCCCGGCGCCTCAAGGGGGTGGCCGGCAACCTCGACGCCCGGGTCGAGGAGCATTGCCTGCTGAAGGCCCTGGGCGAAGTGGATCGGCGCGACGAGGCCCATCTTGGGGATGTTTTGGCCCTGATCGTCCGTGAGCAGCTGACCGGAACCCCGCCACCGCCCGCCGCCCGGCGGCTGGTCAAACTCTGGCGCCCCTGGATCGAGGAAAAGGCGTCCGCTCAGTTGAAAGCGCTGGCCCGTGCAGCCACCGACCAAGCCGCTTTTGCGGGCGCCCTGAGCGACCTGATACAGGCCCTGAACCTGACTGAATTCGACACCCAGACCCAGGATGAGGAAGAGCCCGGGGGCGCGGACAGCGGCGACGGCACCGAAGAGGCTCCCGATGCCCAAGGCAGTTCGTCCGAGCAATCCGAAAGCATCTTGCCCGACCAGGCCCAGGACGGCGACCAGGAGGCAAAGGCCGAACCGCAAGGCGGCGACGACCAGTCCCTGCCCGGCGCCGGAGAGGAGCATCCATCGGGCCCGACCCCGGCTGACAGGAACTGGACGGATGACACCGTCAACATGCCCTACCGTGTCTTCTCCTCCGCCTTCGACGAGGTGGTGGATGCGGCGACGCTCTGCGAGCCCCAGGAACTGACACGGCTTCGCGCCCAGCTTGACCGCCAACTAACCCAGTTCCAGAGCGTAGTGATCAAGCTCGCCAACCGCTTGCAGCGCCGCCTCTTGGCCAAACAAACCCGCTCCTGGGAATTCGATCTCGATGACGGCCTCCTGGATTCGGGGCGCCTGGCACGGGTGGTCGTCAACCCGCTACACGCCCTGTCGTTCAAGATGGAACGCGACATGGACTTCCGTGACACCGTGGTGACCCTGCTGCTGGACAACTCCGGCTCCATGCGCGGCCGCCCCATTACCATCGCCGCCATGTGCGCCGATATCCTGGCCCGGACCCTTGAGCGCTGCGGGGTCAAGGTGGAAATCCTGGGCTTCACGACCCGCGCCTGGAAGGGCGGCAAGGCGCGCGAGAAATGGCTGGAGGCCGGCAAGCCGGAAAAACCAGGCCGGCTCAACGACCTGCGCCACGTCATCTACAAAGCCGCCGACCAGCCGTGGCGCCGGGCACGCAAGTCGTTAGGCTTGATGCTACGCGAGGGGTTGCTGAAGGAGAACATCGATGGCGAGGCCTTGCTGTGGGCCCATACGCGGCTCCTGGTCCGACCGGAGCAGCGCCGCATCCTGATGGTGATCTCCGACGGAGCGCCGGTCGACGATGCGACGCTGTCTTCCAACCCGGGCAGCTATCTGGATAAGCATCTGCGCGAGGTCATTCGCCTGATCGAAACCCGTTCGACAGTGGAACTGCTCGCCATCGGTATCGGCCACGACGTGACCCGATATTATCGCCGCGCCGTGACCATCACCGACGCCGAACAGCTGGGCGGCACCATGATGACCGAATTGACGAACCTGTTTGAGGAGGAGCCGGACTGGGGACCCGTCAGACGGCGGACCGGATAGGTTCTTTCCCGACTCCACCCCGCAACCTATAGGTGCTATGATCGTGAGTGGGAACCGCACATAGGTTAGGAGCCAGAGCCCATGAAACCCGGACTTCTTATCGGTCTCGGCGTGATTGCCGTAGCCGTCGTTGGTGCTATCGTCTTCGTCATGTCGTCGCTCGATTCGTTTGTCGAGCACGCGATTGAGGCCACCGGGTCCGAGGCAACTCAGGCCAATGTGACACTGGACGGGGTCGACATTGACCTCACGGGGGGCAGCGTGGCCCTCAACGGCCTCAACGTCGGCAACCCCAAGGGCTTCCAGACCCCCAGCTCCTTCAAACTGGGCGGCGTCAAGGTGGTGCTCAACACCGCCACCGCCACCAAAAAAGTCATCATCATCAAGGAAATCTCCATCGACGGGCCGGAGATCACCTACGAACTGACCGGTAAAGGCAGTAACGTCGACGCCATCAAGCGCAACGTGGACGCCTTCGCCACGCGCATGGGCGCAGGCGGCGGCAAGGCCGAAGAGAAGCCGGCCACGGAGGGCGAAGGTCCGAAACTGGTGATTGAGCACCTCTACGTGCGCGGCGGCACGGTCAACGTCTCCGCCTCCATCCTGAAGGGCGAGACCCTGAGTGCCGGGCTTCCCGACATCCACCTGACCGACATCGGCAAGGACAAGGGCGGTGCCTCGCCGGCCGAGGTGACGAAGGAATTGATCGACGCCCTGACCGCCACGGTGGGCGATGCCATGGCCTCCATCGGAGTCGGCAAGACGCTCGACAGTCTCAAGGGCAAACTGGGCGACATTGCGGGCTCAACAACCGAGAAAGCAACCCAGGCGGTCGAGGGGCTCAAGGATCAAGCCGGCGGCGCCACCGATTCCGTGAAGAAGGCCGGCGAATCGCTGAAAAAGATGTTCGGACGTTAGAGTATCCGGCTAAATTCACATTCCAAGTGCAACACCGGTATGGTCTGGAGTTGCGATGGGAAAATGCTATGACCAGCTCGACATCGACATCGACGAGCGTTACGAGATCTACCGGCTGTGTGAGGCCAATTCAGTCTTCTATAGATTACCATCAATCCACTTGAAAGCCGTGATTGATCTGGCCGTATCCGGGTGCGCAACGGTTCACAGGCACCTTCAGAAAAAGACCGGTGGTAACCAGACATGACAATCCGTCCCTGAAATTCAGGCCCTCCTTGAAAATCAGGAGGAAATCTTCGCAAAACTTAATTGATAGAAACCTAATTGACATCAGACTCCTAGTTTGAGGACACCCTCGCCATGCAATATCAGCTATTAGGTGTCGGGGTTCATTAACCCCTCAACCTCTTGAGACGGTGTGCAGATCCAGAGAATTTCGGCATCTTCCTCACTGACAGATGTACACGCGTGGCCCATTCCGGAATCATAATAAATACTATCCCCTTCGCATAGGGCAACTGACTCGTAGAACTCGCTATAAAAAACAATTGAACCTTTAAGGACTAACAAGAATTCTTCTCCTGAGTGCCGTACCCAGTCATTGAATTCCGAAAATGAACGGGCATGAACAATAGTCTTAAAGGGAACCATCTTCTTATTGATAAGTTCTGTGCCCAACAATTCATGCTCATACGTTGCGGTGGGATGTCGCCGGCCTTTCGCCGTACGAGTGACCGTTCTCCGTCCGGATGATTGTGGTTCTACCAAGGGTACAAAAAGCTGGGGAACGTCGATCTCCATTCCAGCTGCAAGTTTTTGCACCGCATCGAATGATGGGGAGATTCGCTCATTCTCAATCTTAGAGAGAGTCGATTTTGCCAATCCGGTTCTTTTACTGGCCTCTTCCAACGTCCATTTCCGCTTGCGTCGAATCTCCCGCACTCGCTCTCCGAGTTTAAGCGGTTCAAGCATGGAATCATTCATCTTGTATACACCTTTCGATCTAGCATCCTGGGCACGCGGGTGAGTTCAAGAAGAGATTCGCAAGGAGGATAGCGGAAATGGCGCAACGGCGTGGAACGGCGGACGAGGCATTTGATCAGATCGTTGATTTTCTGGAGCATTTCACCTGTCAATCCGGTTCAAAATCATCTTAGTGAAGAAAAATGATTTCCAAATAATAACATAAGAGGCTCTTGCAAAACCATCCCGGAAACTAAGCCGCTCACGCGGCCAGAAATCCACATTCCGAGATGTGGGGAATACACCCTGGCGACTTGGCATGTATGAAAAGGCCGTTATCCGGGCATCTCGACACCCCGTAAGTGCCCCGGCTTCAAAACACCCACCGAGGCATTCCTTGAAAACATCAGGTATTGACGTGAAGAATCCAGCGTCCTTAATCCTGCCGTTGACCCGTTCGGCGGCTCGGTTTCCGGGGTGGTTTTGCAAGAGCCTCTGATAAATTTCTATTGTTCTGAGTTCTTTATCTGGTAAATCCGTGACCATAATGCGGTTCTAGACGGTTTTGTTTTTTGCTACTCATCCAGCTGTTCCATGGCGTACTTTAGAAAAGTTGACATAACACATAGATGGCACTACTTTGTACAAAAGTTTCCATTAGGAAACTTAATTTCTTAACAGCAACAGAGCAAATGTGAGGCGGGGCAATGGAAACGTTAACGAGTTTTATTAATGCCATTAACGGCTTCGTTTGGGGGCCGGTAATGCTGGTGCTTATTCTGGGCACCGGATTTTTCCTGCAGGCGGGCCTAAAAATCATCCCCCTGCGTAAACTCACCTTCGGCTTCAGCCTGCTTTGGAAGGGTCGCAAGTTGCCTTCCGGAGCGGAGGGTGAGATTAGCCCCTTCAACGCCTTGATGACCTCTCTGTCAGCCACCATTGGAACCGGCAACATCGCCGGCGTGGCCACCGCCATTTTCCTCGGCGGTCCGGGGGCCTTGTTCTGGATGTGGTGTACGGCGCTGGTGGGTATGGCTACCAAGTACGCCGAGGCCGTATGCGCGGTGAAATACCGCGAAGTCGACGAACTCGGCAACCACGTGGGCGGGCCGATGTATTATATCAAGAACGGCTTGAACAAGAAGTGGCTGTGGCTAGCGCCGACTTTCGCCGTCTTCGGTGCGATTGCGGGCTTTGGTATCGGCAACACCGTGCAGGCAAACTCGGTTGCCGACGTGTTGCAGAGCACCTTCGGCATCCCCAACTTGGTTACCGGCATAGTGCTGATGTTGCTGGTGGGTGCGGTGATCCTCGGTGGGATCAAGCGCATCGCCAACGTGGCCGGGGCTTTGGTGCCGTTTATGGCGGTTGGCTACACGCTGTGCGGCTTGATTGTGATCGGTGTGAACGCGACTGAAATCCCCGCTGCACTGGAACTGGTTTTCACCCATGCCTTCACACCGACCGCTGCAACCGGGGGGTTTGCCGGCGCCGCCGTGTGGGCCGCAATTCGTTTCGGTGTTGCCCGCGGCGTCTTTTCCAACGAGGCTGGTCTTGGTTCCGCGCCCATCGCACATGCTGCAGCAGCCACCAAAGGGCCGGTCAACCAAGGTCTGATCGCCATGCTCGGCACCTTCATCGACACCCTTATTGTCTGCTCTATTACCGGGCTCGCAATCATCACATCCGGAGCCTGGACCTCAGGTGAGACCGGCGCGTCTCTGACCTCAGCCGCTTTTGAGGCCGCTCTGCCGGGGGCTGGGGCCGTCATGGTCACGTTGGCGCTGGCGGTCTTTGCCTTTACCACCATGCTCGGCTGGTCCTTCTATGGTGAGAAGTGCGTGGAGTACCTGTTCGGCGTCAAGTCCATCATCCCGTTCCGGATCCTGTGGGTGCTGGCCGTCCCGGTTGGCGCCATAGGCAATCTGGGAATCGTGTGGCTGGTGGCGGATACCCTGAATGCGTTCATGGCGATTCCGAACCTGATTGCTCTGATTCTGCTCAGCCCGGTGGTATTCAAGCTGACCAAGGAATTCTTTGCCTCTGAAGGCGCCAGCGAAGAAGCCGGTGTTTCTTGAATGGGCGTAGATAACTAAACAGCCAGCTTAGTTTAAAGAGGCAGCAGGTAAAAAATAAAACGCTGCCCACTATTCGTCTGACGTTGAAACGGGCAAGAAAGCCCGTTTCAACGGCTGGTTTTCACGGGGCAACATCATGAGCGAAAACATTCAAACGCTGCTAACCACGCCGCTTTACGAATTGCACCTGGAACTGGGCGCTAAGATGGTGCCGTTTGCCGGTTACCAGATGCCTGTACAGTACCCGATGGGTATCATCAAAGAGCACCAGCATACCCGCGAGCAGGCTGGGTTGTTCGACGTCTCCCATATGGGACAAATCAAGCTCACCGGTGCTGGGGCAGCAGTGGCCCTGGAGAAGCTGGTCCCGATGGACATTGTCGGCTTGGGCGCACTGTGTCAGCGTTACGCGCTGTTCACCAATGAGCAGGGTGGCATCCTTGATGATCTGATCGTCACCAATGCCGGCAATCACCTTTTCGTGGTGGTCAACGCTGCGTGCAAGGCACAGGACATCGCCCATATGCGCACGCATATCGGTGATGACTGCGCGATTGAAGTGCTGGAAGACCGTGCGCTGCTCGCCTTGCAGGGTCCGGCAGCCGGTGTGGTGATGGTGCGACTGGTGCCGGAGACCGCCAACATGATGTTCATGACCGCCAAAGCAGTAACATTCGAAGGAGTCGAGTGCTTCGTAACTCGCTCCGGCTATACAGGAGAGGACGGCTTCGAGATCTCAGCGCCGGCGGACAAGGCGGAGGGGCTTGCCCGCTCACTGCTCGCCCAAGACGAGGTAAGTGCTATCGGCTTGGGTGCGCGCAACTCGCTGCGCCTGGAGGCTGGCCTGTGCCTGTACGGGAACGACATCGATACCGATACCACGCCAGTGGAGGCGAGCCTCCTCTGGGCACTGTCCAAACCACGTCGTGCCGACGGTGAGCGCGCGGGCGGCTATATCGGAGCCGATATAATTCACCGCCAGCACGCCGAGGGGGTAACCCGCAAGCGGGTCGGCATTCGCCCGGCTGGGCGGATGCCGGTCAGAGAGGGTGTAGAACTGATGGATGGAGAGGGCCGCAGGGTTGGCAAGGTAACCAGTGGCGGCTTTGGCCCCAGCGTGGGTGGCCCTATCGCGATGGGTTATGTAGAAACCACACTTGCCCAGCCCGATACGGTTCTGTTTGCGATCGTACGTGGTAAGCAGGTACCCGTCACTGTTGCCAAGCTGCCCTTCGTGCAGCAACGCTATTACCGAGGCTAACCATTAGATAACTGTAGGTTTGTCCTTCAAATCAACGGTGTCACACCCACATGCCGCCTGTTTTGCTGAAACCCCGCCTGCACCACGCCTTTTTCGATGATTGAACTAGTTACGAGGAGAACTACTGTGAGCACAATGAAATACACCGAAGACCACGAATGGGTACGTGTCGAGGACGATAACACGGCGACGGTCGGAATCACCGATTACGCTCAGGAACAACTCGGCGAGTTGGTCTTTGTAGAACTTCCTGATGTCGGAAGTGACCTCACGAAAGGCGAAGATGTGGCGGTGATCGAATCGGTCAAGGCAGCCTCCGATCTGCACTCGCCCGTCAGCGGCGCCGTGACCGAGGTCAACAACGCATTGAACGATGAACCAGGCAAGGTCAACGAGGCCCCTCAGGGAGATGGTTGGTTCTATAAGCTCAAACTGGCAGATCCTGACGAACTCGACAGCCTGATGGATGAGACTAGCTACCGCGCCAGCCTCGACTAGGGAAAGAGTGTCATGACGCATTTATCCACACAACCGAATCCGTCGACCGCTTTTGTCGGCCGCCATATCGGTCCGAACCAAGCCGACCAGCAGACCATGCTGGCTACGCTCGGTCTAGCCTCCCTGGATGAACTGATCGATAAAGTCGTGCCCAATTCCATCCGGAGCGACGATGCGCTGCCGCTTGAAGCTGGGCGCACCGAGCAGCAGGCGCTGGCGGATCTGCGCACCATGGCAGACAAGAACACGCTCTACAAATCGTTCATTGGCATGGGTTATTACAACACCCATATGCCGAGCACCATCCAGCGCAATATCCTTGAGAATCCAGCCTGGTACACGGCCTACACCCCTTACCAGGCGGAGATATCCCAAGGACGCATGGAGGCGATGCTGAACTTCCAGACCATGGTTGCCGACCTCACCGGCCTGGAACTGGCCAATGCTTCCATGCTGGATGAAGCCACCGCCGCAGCTGAGGCCATGGCCCTATGTCAGCGCATGAGCAAAAGCAAGGGCAAGGTGTTCTTCGTCGCCGAGGACTGCCACCCACAAAACATCGCCGTGGTGCAAACCCGCGCCGCGACGCTCGGCATCGAGGTCGTGGTGGGTGATCCATTTGCCGGCCATGATGATCTAGATCTCTTCGGGGTACTGCTCCAGTATCCTGGTTCAACCGGTGAAGTGCGTGATTATGCGAACATCGTCGCGGAGATCCATGCCCAAAAGGCCCTAGTTGCGGTATCGGCGGATTTATTAAGCCTCACCCTGCTCATGCCACCCGGTGAGTTTGGCGCCGACGTCGCCGTGGGCAACACCCAGAGATTCGGTGTGCCGCTGGGTTTCGGCGGCCCACATGCCGCCTATATGGCCACCCGCGACGCCTTCAAACGCTCCATGCCCGGGCGACTCATTGGTATGTCACTGGACAGCCGTGGCAAACCGGCCTTGCGACTGGCACTGCAAACCCGCGAGCAACACATACGGCGGGAGAAGGCCACCAGCAACATCTGTACCGCGCAGGCCTTGCTGGCCGTGATCGCCGGTATGTATGCGGTTTACCATGGTCCCGATGGGCTCAAGTCCATTGCCCAGCGCGCCCACCGGTTGACCGAGATCCTGGCTGCGGGGCTGCGCCAACTGGGGTGTGACGTGCCCACGCAAAACTTCTTTGACACCATCACCGTCGCCAGCGGTAAAGAGACGGCTAGGTTGTTGGCCGCCGCCCGTAGCGAGCGCATCAACCTGCGTCAAGTCGACCTGGATACCATCGGCATCTCGCTCGATGAGACCGCCACGCCGGAGGATGTGGAAACCCTGTGGCGGGTCTTCTCCGACGGTTCCGGCACGCCGTTGACGGTGGCGGACCTGGATGCCCGGACCGACGATACGCTTCCTAAAGGTCTGATACGTAACAGCGGCTACCTTCAACATCCGGTGTTTCACCAGCACCACTCCGAAACCAAGTTGATGCGCTACATGCGCAAATTGGCCGACAAGGATCTGGCATTGGATCGCGCCATGATTCCGCTCGGTTCCTGCACTATGAAACTCAACGCGACGACCGAGCTCATGCCCATCAGCTGGGAAAGCTTCGCCGGACTGCACCCATATGTGCCGTTCGACCAGGCCGAGGGCTACCACCAATTATGTGGCGAACTTGAACAAATGCTATGTGCCTGCACCGGCTACGATGCGGTTTCACTGCAACCGAACTCCGGCGCCCAAGGCGAGTATGCCGGTCTTCTGGCGATCCGTGCCTATCACGATAGTCGCCACGACCAGCATCGCAATATCTGCCTGATCCCCGCCTCAGCCCACGGCACCAACCCGGCATCGGCGCTGATGGCGGGCATGAAGGTCGTCGTCGTGGCAACCGCTACGTCTGGAAATATCGACATGGAGGATCTCAAGGCGAAGGCCGAAAAACACAGCAATAAACTGGCCGCCATCATGATCACCTATCCCTCGACCCATGGTGTATTCGAGGAGGACGTACGTGAGGTATGCGATCTGGTGCATCAGCACGGTGGGCAGGTCTATATCGACGGCGCCAATATGAATGCAATGGTCGGTGTGTGTGCCCCCGGCCAGTTTGGGGGTGACGTTTCTCACCTCAACTTACACAAGACCTTTGCCATTCCACATGGCGGTGGCGGTCCGGGCGTCGGTCCCATCGGCGTGGGCGAGCACCTGAAACCGTTTCTACCCGGTTTTCCGGTGGTAAAGAGCGAGGACGCACCACAACATGTTGGTCCCGTTTCGGCCACCCCCTGGGGCAGTGCCGGGGTGTTGCCGATCAGCTGGACTTACATCGCCATGATGGGGCGTGAGGGTCTGCGCAAGGCGACTGCCGTAGCCATTCTGAATGCCAACTACCTCGCTCAGCGTCTTACCGAATACTTCCCGGTGCTCTACACCGGACCCAACGGCATGGTAGCCCACGAGTGCATCATCGACCTGCGCCCGATCAAGGAGCAGACAGGGATCAGCGTGGACGACATTGCCAAACGTTTGATCGACTACGGTTTCCATGCGCCGACCATGTCCTTCCCGGTTGCCGGCACGCTAATGATCGAGCCCACTGAGAGCGAATCAAAGGAGGAGATCGACCGCTTCTGCGAGGCGATGATCGCGATACGCAAGGAGATCAGCGAAATCGAGAACGGGGTGCTGGATGCCGAGGATAATCCACTGAAAAACGCCCCTCATACGGTGGATATGGTCTGTGCCGACCACTGGAAACACTCTTACGGGCGGGAACTGGCGGCCTATCCGGTGCCTTCCCTGAAACAGGACAAATACTGGTCTCCGGTGGGTCGCGTCGACAATATCTATGGCGACCGGAACCTTATATGTTCCTGCCCGCCGCTTTCTGACTATGAGGAGACCGGATGGCCGGAGTCAATCACGGCCCAATCCGGAAAATGTGAGGAATTGAGCCAATGACAACATCATTGGTGTTAACCGTACTTGGTAACGACCGGCCCGGCCTGGTCGAAGCCCTGTCTGAAATTGTCCTGGAACACCACGGGGACTGGGTGGACAGCCGTATGGCCAGCCTGGCCGGGAAATTCGCGGGTATCCTGCACGTGAGAGTGCCCGATGAACACGCCGGTACACTCACCCGCGCTTTGCAGACTGAGCAGCTTCAAGACCTCAGTGTGTTGGTGGAGAGGGCTCTGCCGGAACAGACCACGCAAGCCCACCACCGCGTCGTGCTCGATCTGGTCGGACAGGATCGACCAGGCATCGTGCAACAGATCTCCCAGGCTCTGGCAGGTTTAAAGATCAACGTCGACGAGCTGGAGACGGGGGTCTTCGATGCCTCAATGTCCGGAGAACGTATGTTTCAGGCCAAGGCTCATCTGCGTATTCCGCAGGACACGACTATCGGGGAACTGAGGGATGCACTTGAAGCTTTGGCCAACGAGCTGATGGTGGATATCGAATTGCTGGAAAATACAGATCAGTCCTAACGCTAGCGATGTGCCGAATAAGCATACCCCATAGAACTGAAGATTTGGATATATGATCAACCATTTTATTGAGGATAAGCGCAATGTTTACGAAAACGGATCGTATTGAAGGTTTTGATGACGAAGTGTGGGCCGCAATACAGGCCGAAAATCGCCGTCAGGAGGAGCATATTGAGCTGATCGCTTCGGAGAACCACACCAGCCCGCGGGTGATGGAAGCACAGGGAACAACGCTGACCAACAAATATGCCGAGGGCTACCCCGGCAAGCGTTACTACGGTGGTTGCGAACACGTTGATGTGGTGGAGCAACTCGCGATCGATCGTGCCAAGGAGTTGTTTGGCGCCGATTATGCCAATGTGCAACCGCACTCCGGTTCTCAGGCCAACGCCGCCGTGTACATGGCGCTGGTCAATCCCCACGACTCGATATTGGGCATGAGCCTGGCTCACGGTGGTCATCTCACCCACGGCGCCAAGCCGAACTTTTCAGGCAAGATCTATAATGCGGTGCAGTACGGTCTGGACGAGGCAACGGGTGAAATCGACTATGCACAGGTCGAGTCACTCGCCCGCGAGCATCAACCAAAGATGATTGTAGCCGGATTCTCCGCCTATTCCCGCGTTGTCGATTGGCAGCGTTTTCGCGACATTGCCGATTCTGTCGGCGCCTATCTGTTTGTCGATATGGCCCATGTCGCCGGGCTGGTCGCGGCGGGCCTGTACCCGGACCCGATCCCGATCGCCGATGTGGTGACGACCACCACCCATAAAACCTTACGCGGCCCGCGCGGTGGGTTGATCCTGGCCCGCGCTAACGAAGCACTGGAGAAGAAGTTCAACTCCATCGTGTTCCCCGGCATCCAGGGTGGACCGCTGATGCACGTGATCGCCGCCAAGGCGGTAGCATTCAAAGAGGCCTTACAACCCGAGTTCAAGACCTACCAGCAGCAAGTCATCAACAATGCCCGGGCCATGGTTGTGGTGTTTCAGGAGCGTGGCTACAAGATCGTATCGGGCGGGACCGATGATCACCTGTTTCTGCTCGACCTGATTGACAAGGGTATGACCGGCAAGACAGCCGATGCGGCCCTGGGCAATGCCAACATCACAGTGAACAAGAATGCCGTGCCGAACGATCCACAATCACCGTTTGTGACCAGCGGTATCCGTATCGGCACGCCCGCCGTCACCAGTCGCGGTTTCAAAGAATCCGAGATGCGCGAACTGACCGGTTGGATCTGTGACGTATTGGACGATGTCGAGAATGCAAGTGTGATCGAGCATGTCAAAGGCCAGGTGTTGGCTATGTGCGGGCGTTTCCCCGTCTACGGGAACTAATCCATGGCGATCAGCGTTTTCGACCTGTTCAAGATTGGCATAGGTCCGTCCAGTTCACATACGGTAGGGCCCATGCGGGCCGCCAGGCAGTTCGCACAAGACCTCCGGCAGAACAGGATGTTGGCCAAGACCAGAACCGTCAAGGCCGAGCTGTTCGGTTCGCTAGGCGCCACCGGCAAGGGTCATGGCAGCGACAAAGCGGTACTGCTGGGTCTGGAAGGCGAGCTGCCGGAACGGGTGGATACGGACGCCCTGCCGCAACGACTGGAACGGATCCGTAAGCAAAAATCCTTGGCGTTACTGGGTGAGCACCGTATCGATTTTGATGAGCAGAAACATCTGATCATGCACCGGCGCAGGTCCTTGCCCTTTCACTCCAACGGGATGCATTTCTCCGCTCTCGACGCAGTGGGGAGAGAACTTCACAAGGCAGTCTACTACTCGGTGGGCGGCGGATTTGTGGTCGACGAAGCGGCCGCTGGTGCTGATCGGATCAAGGAAGACGACACCGTACTGCCCTATCCATTCAAGAGCGGCGCTGAGTTGCTCGAGCTCTGCAACCGGCACGGATCGTCAATCAGCCAACTGATGCTGGAAAACGAAAAGGTCTGGCGTAGCGAGGAGGACATTTTCTCAGGGCTGATGTCGATCTGGCAGGTCATGCAGGATTGCGTAAGGCGTGGTTGTGAGAAAGAGGGCGTCTTGCCCGGCGGTTTTCAGGTTACGCGACGTGCGCCTGCACTGTACCTACAACTAAGCAGTCAGCCGGAGGCATCGTTACGCGATCCTCTCACGGTGTTGGATTGGGTGAACCTGTATGCGCTGGCCGTCAACGAAGAAAACGCAACTGGCGGCAGAATAGTTACCGCGCCCACCAACGGTGCAGCGGGGATAATCCCCGCAGTCCTGCATTACTACGACCGGTTTTGCCCCCAATCAAACGCTGACGGCATCGTGCGTTTTCTACTGACGGCGGGAGCGATCGGTATACTCTACAAAGAAAACGCTTCCATTTCCGGGGCTGAAGTGGGTTGTCAGGGTGAGGTGGGTTCGGCCTGTTCCATGGCTGCGAGCGGGCTGGCGGAGGTCCTGGGTGGAACGCCGCGACAGGTGGAGAATTCCGCCGAAATCGGTATGGAGCACAACCTCGGATTGACCTGCGACCCGGTGGGAGGTCTGGTGCAGATTCCCTGCATTGAACGCAACGCCATGGCTGCCATTAAAGCAATCAATGCCGCACGCATGGCGATGCGCGGTGATGGTACTCACTATGTTTCACTCGACAAAGTCATCAAAACCATGCGCGATACCGGCGCCGACATGAAAACCAAGTACAAGGAAACTGCGCGAGGCGGTTTAGCGGTGAACGTAATTGAATGTTAGCAGAGCTATTGCATTTAAGAAATAACACCACTTCGCCTTCTATAGATTACCATCAATCCAATTAGCGCAATTAAGGCAATGGGCTAGGAAGCATCTGGGCTAGTTATCTGGGACAGCCCCTAATTAATTAATGAAACCTAATTGGCGTTAGTCTTTACCCGCCTCTGCTTGCTGGGCGCGTACGCGTGCGCGGTCGCGCAGTCGCTGGATCAGGATCGGTATTGAAATCGTAATGATCAGCAGCGCGCCGATAAAGACGGTCATGATAATCCCAGGCACGTTTAGCAGGCCAAAGCCAAAGGTCACCATACCCACCAGCAATACAGCAATGACAACTCCGGGAATTGTCCCCGATCCACCGAGAATATTAACGCCGCCGAGAACGACCATAGTGATGATTTCGAGTTCCCAACCCATAGCGATGTTAGGCCGGGTGCTGCCGATACGAGAAGTCAATAGCACTGCCGCCAGGCCGGCCATCAACCCGACCAAGCAGAAGGCCGCAAATCGATACCGATCCACCGGTATTCCGGTAAATTTGGCGGCAATCGGGTTGTTTCCGATCGCGTATATACGGCATCCGATCACCGTATAATGCAAGATCACTCCAAAAATAGCGGCTAGAACAAGGAACAATATGAACTCGAATGGGATCAGTCCAAACACATAACCTTGGCCGAAAAAGCGCAACCCCTCTGGATAAGTTGTAACCGCACCATCACCAAGAACGACGTACGCGATGCCGCGGAAGAGCGTGAAAGTACCGATGGTCACCACAATCGCCGGCAATCCTAGGCCGGTCACCAGAAAACCGTTGAATCCCCCTGCAACAAGACCGCCGACCATCCCTATAGTTATGAGGCCCGGCACACCTATTCCCGCCTCGGCGCCGACGCCCATCAACATCGAACAAAGGGCAATAATAGAGGCCACGGAGATATCGATGTCGCGCATGATTATCACCAAGGCCATAGGCAAGGCGATGATCGCCTTTTCGGAAAAATTAAACGTGGCATCGGCGAGATTATAAACGTTGAGAAAATAGGGAGACGCGTTCGAATTAATTATGAAGACAAGCACGAGCAGTGCGAGAAGGATCACTTCCCAAGTTTGAAAAATAGTCCACGCGGACCATTTGGCCTTATCGGGAATGCTATAGCGCTCGGTATCGGGATCTATCGTCATGATGAAGATGCCTCTTCCCGGCGCACGATCAACTTGCCCTGGCGTTTATTGCTGCGCGAGTTCAAGACTACGGCGGCTAAGATGACCACCCCCGAGATGGCTTGTTTCCAGAACGGCGACCAGCCCATTACTGGCAGTGCGTTAGCGATTAGGCCCAGAAACAAAGCCCCGAGAACAACGCCAGGGATCGTTCCGACACCACCGCCGATGCTGACGCCGCCAATAACACAGGCGGCGATGACCACCAATTCAAAGCCAAGGGCGATCTCGGTATAAGCCACGGCAAATCGCGCCGTCCAAAGATAGCCGCACAAACCCGAGATCATGCCGGCGAGCGCGTAAACCATGAATAGCCGGGCCGCGATAGGTATTCCGACATAACGGGCAGCTTGGGGGTTGCCGCCGATAGCATAGAGAGATCGGCCAGCCGTCGTGTGATTCGTAAACAACCAAAGCAGTGGAACGACGATGATCGCAATCCACAACAGGTGCGGAAGCCCCAAAAAAGTCTCCATGGGAAACATCTGATAGGTGTCTGGCATTTCGTGCCTGTTGACCCATTGGCCGCCGCTTAGCACAAACACTAGGCCGCGAAACATGCTGAGCGTGCCCAAGGTCACAACAATGGGCGGGATGCCGACGATGGCGACGAAAAAACCATTAAAGGCGCCTAGGCCCAGGCCAACGATCATGGAACCGACAATGTAGGCGAGGACAGGGAGGTCGGGATACGTCATCGAGAGTAGGGACATTGCCATGCCGGTGAGCGCAACATTCGCCGCCAGCGACAAGTCGATGCCCCGGGTGAGTATGACCAGCATCTCAGCACACGCCAGCATCATCAGAATGCTGGTGTCGGTCAGCACGCCCGACAAACTGTCCAGCGATATGAAGAATGGCGCCCGAATGCCGACTAGAATAATAAGGACACCGATTAACAAGGCCAGCGCCGGTTCGCGACGCTTGGTGAGAAGTGCGCGGATTTGGTTCGCCATCATGCCCCAAACTCCGCGCCGGAAGCGACCGAAACAATGTTTTCTGGAGTTGCGTCGCAACGATCAAATTCGCCACGAATCCGGCCCTCGTGCATGACGATCACTCGATCCGACATGCCACGAACTTCCTCGAGTTCAGAACTCACCAAAATGACAGCAAGACCCTGCGCGACGAATTCACCCATAAATTCATGAACCGCCGCCTTCGATCCGATATCTATGCCCTTGGTCGGTTCGTCCAAAATGATGATCCTGGGTGTTGTCGCCAGCCATTTGCCGATTACGACTTTCTGCTGGTTGCCGCCCGAAAGGACCTCGACCGGCTGATCCCAGTGGGCCGCCTTGACTTTGAGCCGCGCGCCGATATCGCGGGTTACACCAAGCTGCTTGCGATGACTTAAGAACCCATGTCGGCTCAGTTGATCGATCAGCGGTAGCGTCATATTCTTGTTGATGGACATCGGCAGGATCGCACCTTGGTGCTGACGATCTTCTGGGACATAGGCGATGCCCTGCCGCATGGCGTCAACCGGACTGCCGATGCTCACCTCTTGGCCGGCTAGGGTCAATTTGCCGCTACGCGGGTGGCTGATTCCAAAAATCGCCTGCATCAGCTCGGATCGACCGGCGCCAACAAGGCCATAGAAACCCAGTATTTCGCCCTCGCGCAATGTAAAGGAAATGTCGTCGAATTCGGTATCGTGAGTAAGGCCGTCCACGGCCAAGACGACATCGCCGATCGGCACTTTGACCTTTGGAAAAACTTCGTCAAGTGAGCGACCCACCATCATTTTGACCAGATCGTCTTGACTGACATCGGCGATCTTGCCGTCTCCGACCAGCTCGCCGTCGCGCAGAACCGTATACCGGTCCGCGATCTCAAATATCTCGTCGAATTTGTGTGAGATGAAGATGATGCCTTTGCCTTCATCGCGAAGTTGCCGCACGATCACCATGAGGTGCTCAATTTCGCGACGGCTTAACGAAGCTGAGGGCTCGTCCATGATCACAATCTGGGCGTCGTGACTTAGGGCCTTTGCGACACCAAGTATATGTCTTTGGGCAACATTGAGATCGCGAACCAGGGCCCGCGTGGAAATAGGTACATCCATGCGTTTGAGAATTTCCTGGGCTCGTTCATGCATGTCTCGCCAGTCAATGAACGGGCCGCCGGATTTCGTCGGCTGATGTCCCATAAAAATATTTTCGGCGACCGTCAGTTCTTCAAAAACCGATGTCTCCTGATGAATTGCCGAAATTCCTCCGCGCCAAGACTCCGACGGCTTGGCGAAGTTAACGCGACGACCGTTCATTTCGATGTGGCCGCCATCGGGTTTATAGATGCCGGTGAGAATTTTGACGACCGTTGACTTGCCGGCCCCATTTTCGCCAACCAGGGCCATGACCTCGCCGGCGCGCACGCTCAGCGAAACCTTATCCAGGGCCTTGACCCCTGGAAACTGCTTCGACAGCGCGTCGACTTTCAAAATGATAGGCTTGGGAGCCGATTCCCGGACCATGGTCATGCCTCTTTCAGTGAGCGGCCTTGCCGCGACAGAAGACGTGAACAGTTAGGGAGAATTCGAAGATTTCGACCCGATTATAAAAAAAGCAAAGAAGGCCGACAAGGTACTAAATACTTTGCCCTTGCCGCCCTTCTTTGACTTAGGAAGTCTAAAAGATATCCTTGAAATCGTTCACGTTACTTGCGTCATACGTGAACGGTTCGGCCATCGCGGCTTCCCCTGTGGCACCAATGCTGAGCGTACCCATGCGGCCGACCGGGATAGAGGCCCCGGGCTCGCTCGTCGCCTTGCCTTGCGAAATCTGGTAGGCGGCATAGGTTGCCGTGTAACCCAGGTCGATCGGGTTCCAGATTGCAAAGCTCTTGACGGCGCCGCTATCGACATGGCCCGCCATTTCAGACGGCAGACCAAGGCCTGTAACGAAAACTTTCCCAACGCGCTTTTCGTCGCGCACAGCCTGGGCTGCTGCTGCAATGCCAACGGTCGTCGGCGCGATAATGACTTTCAGGTCGGGAAACCGGGCAAACAGCCCCTGCGCTTCCTGGTAACTCTTATCCGATTGGTCGTCGCCAAACACAACGTCGACCAATTTCAAGGACGAGCGGTTCGGCTTGGCCAATTCCTTGCGCATTTCCTCGATCCAAATGTTCTGGTTCGTGGCTTGCGCCGTGGCGCTTAAGATAGCAATTTCGCCAGAGCCGCCTGCAGCATCGGAGGCCATCTGGATTTGCTTGATGCCGATCAGCTCGTTGTTCGACGGATTTAATTGCATCTTCCGGCCTTCTTGCGCAATGCCGCTGTCGAACGAGATAACCGTAATACCACGGGCCATCGCACGTTGCGTTGCTGGAATAAGCGCGGTCGGGTCATTTGCCGAGATTACAATCGCATCGACATTCTGGGCGGTGAGATTGTTGATGATCTCAATTTGACCCTCGGCAGTCGGCGCTGTCGGAGCGGTGAAAATTAGTTTCACATTACCGAGTTCTGCGGCGGCTTCCAGGCCGCCCTTATTGGCAGCGTCAAAAAAACCATTGCCGAGGCTCTTCACCAGCATAGCAATGCGCACGTCTTGCGCTTGGGCGCCAGCAATCGACGAAAAAATCGCGGCCGACGCGACAACAAACGAAATCGCGACCGACGCGACAGCTAACGAAATAAAGCGTTTCACTTTGCTGTTTCCTTTCCTTCATTTTCCGGCCCGAAACCAGCCGGGTTCATTTTGCGTGTTTCTGACCGCTTGGATCAAGAATGGCCCGTTCAGCCATTCCGCGCGGTTCGGAGGCCATTGGCAACAGCCTGACCCAGTTAAAAACACCCTCTCACTTAAAACTTAGCAAAGTTTGGATCAGGTTCGACCGCATGTCAATCACGAACGGTCAAACCTTTGAATTTATTGATCAACACCAGTCAACTTAGGTCAGGCGGATCTTGTGCTCTTTTCATGGGCAGAGGTAGAAGTCCAGCTTGGCCATCATGCTTTCTCCGCCCGCTTGGCGAAAAAAACGGAAGCCTTCCGCAGGATATCGTTTTCCTCGACTAAACGTTTGTTCTCCCGGCGGAGGCGTTGCAGTTCTTCCGCATCCACCTTCTGACGGACAAAAGTCTCTGCGGACCCCGCCGCCTGCTGCGCAAGCTTCCACGTCTTCAACTGGGTCAGTGTCACACCAAGCTCATAGGAAAGAATACTCGGTTTCTCATTGCCCTCTAAAAGCCGCGAAACCGCCGCTGCCTTGAACTCCGCCGTATACGTCTTACGCTTGCTCATACAATCCCTTCAGATGGTCCGGGATTCCGGGAAAGGTCAGAGCGTTCATTTGCCTTGCGGTTGCGGTATTCGCTGCGCCGGAATACGGCCAGAGGATCTATCGCACCACCTTCGTCCAGCCGCATTTTGGCGGCAATCGGCGAAACGTCAGTTGTGTAAGCCTGCTGTAGGATCTGTGATGCGCCAGTGACATCGTTTGCCGCCTGAGCGTCGCGCAGGGCGGGGCGGTTGACGAGGGTTGCCTGCACCAGAGTTCGCTGCAAGGTTACGGCACTGGTGATGAGGCTTTCGATGGGGTCGGTCACATTGTGCGATTGATCCATCATATAGGCTGGCGCAAAATCGTTCTGCGAGCGTTCCTGGGCGTCGGCGAGTTCGTTGAAGACCAGGAAGAGCTGGTAGGGGTTAATCGACCCGCTATCGAGATCGTCATCGCCATACTTGCTATCATTGAAATGGAAACCGCCCAACTTTCCAAAATGGGCAAGGCGGGCGACGATCAACTCGATATTGGTGTTGGGCGCGTGGTGTCCGAGATCGACCAAACATTTTGCCTTTTCGCCGAGGCTTGTCGCAGCAAGGTAACTGCTGCCCCAGTCGGCAATGACCGTTGCATAGAAAGCCGGCTCGAACAGTTTGTGCTCGATAAAGACCTGCCAATCATCGGGTAACCGCGCGTAGATCTGCGCCATACTTTCCAAATAACGCTCAAAGGCATCGCGGAAGTTTTGCTGACCGGGAAAATTCGAACCGTCGCCGACCCAAACCGTCAGGGCCCTTGAGCCCAATTTCTGCCCGGCTTCTATGCATTCGATATTGTGCTCGATCGCCTGGGCGCGAACAGCTTTATCGGTGTGGGCTAGACTGCCAAATTTATATGATTCTGCCTGACCCGGCTGATCTTGAAAGGTATTGGAGTTAACCGCATCAAAACCCAGTCCTTTCGACCCGGCGAGCTCAGCTAACCCTTCATAGTCGTCGACACTATCCCACGGAAAATGTGTCGACACCGTCTGTGTCGAACAGACAAGCCGGCGAATGACACTGCAATCCTCAATCTTTTCGTAAATATTGCGGGGTTCTCCGGGCCCGGGAAAGCGTGCAAAGCGGGTTCCTCCGGTGCCCACGCCCCAGCTTGGTATGGCGACGCGAAACGCTTTGAGCCGTCTTGTGATGTCTTCGATATCAATGCCGCGCCGCAGTAGGCGATCACCCAGATCGCAATAATCGCGTTCGAGGTCTTGGGTGAGCTGGCTATTTTCAGAGCTAACCAACTCGCCACTCAATTCGAAATCAAACGACACTCGCTCTCTCCTTCAAGGATGTCGGGAACAGCTGTCGATCCTTCGCGCACACTCGTTATCGCGTGAATGCACCAGCATTCGTTATCGCGTGAATGCACCAGCATTTCCCGCGTCAACATTGAGAATATTCCCGGTCGATTTGGCCGATTTATCGGACGCAAAGAAATAGATAGCCTCGGCCACATCGTCGGGACTTACAGAGCACTTTAGAAGACTTCTCTGCTTATAATGTTCGACCAATTGCTTTTCATCGATCTTATAAGCGCGCGCTCTTTCCTGTCGCCATTCGCCCGACCAAATCTTTGAATCCTCGATGACCGCATCGGGATTGACCACATTGACGCGGATCCCCACAGCGGCACCTTCGACCGCCAGCACACGCGCCAATTGAACCTCCGAAGCCTTGGCGGCTGAGTAGGCCGACGCCTGCGCGGAGGCAACCAGTGCGTTTTTGCTGGCGACGAAGATCAACGACCCTCCGGTCTTCTGGCGCTGCAGTAACCGCATGGCCTCTCGGGCAATGAGAAAATAGCCAGTCGAAAGTATATCGAAGTTTTTCTGCCACATTTCAAGCGACGTGTCTTCAATTGGAGCCGCCGAGGCAATGCCGGCGTTCGAGACGACATTATCGACGCCACCGAATGCAAGCACTGTGTCTTCCATCGCCTGGGCGACACTATCCTCAACGGTCACATCACCTTCGATGGCTAGTATTCTGTCCGATCCGAACACGGACTCGAATTCTTCATGAACCTTGCTAAGCCCAGCCGCATCAATGTCGAACATGGCAACGCACGCGCCTTCGGCCAGAAACCGGCGCGTGATAGCCCTGCCAATTCCACCGGCCGCGCCGGTTACAAAGGCGACACGTCCGGTGAGTGGCTTCGGCTTTGGCTGGCGTTGCAGCTTTGCTTCCTCCAGCGCCCAATATTCAATCTTGAAAGCCTCGTTTTCCGACAGGCCGACATACTCGCTGACACTCGACGCACCGCGCATAACATTGATCGCGTTGACATAATATTCTGCGGCAATTCGAGCTGTAGGTTTATCCTTGGCGAGGGTCACCATGCCGACACCTGGCAGAAGAAAGACGACCGGATTTGGATCGCGTATCGCCGGCGAGTCCACTAGAGCATTGCGCTGATAATAGGCCTTGTAGGAGTCTTGGTAGGACGTGATGAGTTCGCGCAATTTGCCATTGGCGACGGCACCGTCGAATAAATCCGGCTCGACGACCAGGGGCCGAATTTTGGTCCGCAGAAAGTGATCCGGGCAGGACGTTCCCAATGCCGCTAACAGGGCCAGGTCCTTGCTGTTGACGAATTCAAGCACCGCGTCGCTGTCATCGAAATGCGCGACCTTTTTCTGAGCAGAACCGATCATGCCGCGAAGTTCGGGCAGCAAGCGCGCCACCACCTGACGCCGCTCGCCACGAGGCAATGCGTTTCGCTCCCTACCTCCAAAAACGGGCTCCTTGCACTGCTCACGCAGCCAGCTATCCGCCGTTGCGATCACGCGAAGTGTTGTTTCGTAACAATTCTGCGCCGTGCTGCCCCAGGTGAAAAGCCCGTGACCGGCCAAGATTATCCCGTCCAGGTCAGGGTTTTCGTTCGTTGCGGCCTCGAGCTGCAGCCCGAGGTCAAAGCCCGGCCGCTGCCACCCCAACCAACCGACCGTGCCGTCGAATAATTTGGCCGTAATCGCCTCGCCGTCGCGCGCCGCAGCGATGGCAATGATTGCATCCGGATGCATGTGGTCTACGTGACGGTGAGCAATGAAAGCATGCAAGGGTGTATCGATGCTAGCCGCCCGGGGATTTAGATTAAATGTGCAATGAGCCAGCTTGCCGACCATTTCATCTTCGAATTCAAGACCGCGATAGAGTTTCTTTAGGTCCAGTAGCGCCGGCATTTCGAGGGAGGCGAACCCGTCTAATCCCATCGACCCTAGATCGCCGCCCGACCCCTTGACCCAAAGCACGTCAACCGTCGAGCCGTTGTGCGGATGCTCCATGGAAATCTTTGCGGAAGTATTGCCGCCGGCGAAGTTCGTTATCCGCTTGTCCGCGCCCAACAAGTTAGAGCGGTAGAGCAATAACTCCGGTTGGGAGAGCGTCGCCGCATACGCATCATCCCACAAGCCGCCAAACGAAGGTGGCGCTACTTTGTCGTCGACAATTTCGTGATTGGACACCTAGCGAACCCTTTATGAATGCGTCTAAACTGGCCCACCAGACAAAACCGGCCCACCAAACGGTCGGCGCAAAGTTTCATCAATCCAGAGCCTCCAAACTCCTGTATAATCATTGCCACGCGGACAGTCAATCGGATATGATCGTATTTGATCGAGAAACGCAAAACACCGTGGTTGATTTGACCTTTTTTGATTGGTTGTGATCATAAAGATTGGTTGTTCTGACGTCATGTAGTTCACTATGGGGGCAGGTTTATGCTGGAACGTCAACGTCATAAGGAAATTTTGCGCGCCTTGGCAGAGAAAAAGGTGATGACGGTCGGGGACATTGTCGGCTTGCTCCACGCATCGGAAGCAACGGTCCGGCGCGACATACGGGCTCTCGATTCGGTCAATAAAATCAGGAAAATACGAGGCGGCGCGGAAGCATTGGCGCCGGCCATGGATGAGACGGTTGCCGCCCCACTGTTTGAGCAAAGTCAGCTCGTCAACGCCGACAAAAAACGTGCAATTGCGCGAGCTGCCGTCGATCTTTGTGAAGAAGGTGAGCCGATCATTATTAATGGCGGCACGACGACGTACATGATGGTGGAGTTTCTGCGAACAAGAAAACTGCAGATCCTGACCAACTCTTTTCCAATCGCCGAGCAGCTTATCCGGAGGAGTGAAAACCAGATCATCCTGCCTGGCGGCAAAATCTATCGCGAGCAACAAATCGTGCTCAGTCCATTCGATGCCGACATCGTCCAGAATCATTACGCTTCGAAAATGTTTCTAGGTGCCTATGGACTTGGCCGGCAGGGACTGATGGAGGCAGATCCGCTTCTTATCCAAGCTGAAGGGAGGCTCATCGGCCAGGCCGAAAAACTCATCGTGCTGATCGATAGCTCAAAATTTCGCTCGCGCGGCAGTCTCATCCTCTGCCCGCTCACACGGATTGATACGGTGGTCACGGATGAAGAAGTGGAAAAAGAACATATAGCGTTGCTAAATAATGCTGGCGTGGATGTTATCATCGCGCCCGCGGATGCACCGGCGCACGCAGAACTTCACGCGGCCGCTAAGGCGCGCAATCCAACAAATAGCACCCACTAGCATGAAGAGACTTGCCCTGAAAATGCATCTGAATGCCGGCATGGCCGAGGAGTATCAACGCCGGCATGATGAGATTTGGCCGGATTTAAAACGCGTTTTGACCGAGCATGGTATCGCGGATTATTCGATATTTTTCGACAAGGACACCGATAGTCTTTTTGCCGTTCTTCGCGTCGCCGACGAAACGCGATTAGAGGACCTATCCGACCTGCCGATCATGAAAGAATGGTGGTCCCACATGGCTGACATCATGCAAACCAATTCGGATCAATCTCCGGTTACTCTGCCGTTGACCCAAGTTTTTCATATGGATTGACGGAGACATGACCTCTACAGATATCGTTGCTGTATTCGATATTGGCAAGACCAATTTGAAGCTCTCATTTGTTGCCCCCGACGGGGCGGTAATTGGGTCCGCGAGTACTGCCAACAAAACGATCGCCGGAGCTCCTTATCCGCATTTCGATGTTGGTTACATATGGAACTGGTTCTCGCAGACAATGGCAGGTTCCGAATTCGGCGCCAATATACGCGCGATAAATATGGCGACCCACGGCGCGGCCGCGGCGCTAGTCGATAACGAAGGTCTTGTCCTACCCGTCCTCGATTATGAGTGCCCTGTGGTGGAAGAAACATCGGACGCCTATGAGATCGTGCGCGACGATTTTGCCGAGACGCTCAGCCCGTTGCTGCCCAACGGATTAAATCTTGGAAAACAACTTTTCTGGTTGCAGAAAAATTTTCCGGAAAAATTTTCACAAACCCGCCATATCCTTCTTTACCCGCAATATTGGTCATGGCGGCTGACCGGCGTTCCTGTATCCGAGATCACGTCCCTTGGGTGTCACACCGATCTTTGGTTGCCTGGCAAGGGAGAATATTCCAGCCTGGCGGTCAATCAGGGATGGGACCGCTTGTTGCCCAAGATCGTACCCGCAACACAGTCGCCCGGCACCATCTTGCCGGCAATCGCGGCGCAACTTGGCCTCAGTCGCAAAACCAAAATCTTTGCCGGGTTGCATGATAGCAACGCATCCCTGGTCCCCCATCTCATCGCTCGCCCCAACGAAAGTTTCACGGTGGTTTCGACCGGCACTTGGATCATTTCCATGGCCATCGGGTCTACCGAATCTCATATGCGCGAAGGCAGAGATATGCTCGCCAACGTAAATTTCCTGGGTGAGACGGTGCCCTGCATGCGGTTCATGGGCGGGCGCGAGTTTGCTGAAATTTCTGCCAACGTAACACCGGGCAAAGAAAACCTCGGTGATCAGATCGCCGCGCTTACCACAAGCGGCATCTTTCCGCTGCCCAGCTTCACGGATCAAGGGGGCCCATTTCAAGATCGCGCAGGCCGCATTCTTGGCGAAAGCAATCTTCGGCCTGAAAGCAGGCAGGCCTTGGCCGTAATCTACTGTGCACTGATGACGGACTATTGCCTCGACTGTCTTGAGGCGAGCGGCGACATCATCGTTGAAGGCAGTTTTGTGAGAACGCCAGCTTACGTTCAGTGCCTTGCCGCCCTACGCGACAATCAGCCTGTCTACGTCTCTAGAGACACTACAGGTACCGTATCCGGTGCTGCATTGATGGCTCGGATTGGCAGTAGCAGTCCCCCTCAGCTCAAACAGATTAGTAAAGACCGGGCACAACTTCACATGCCGGATTATAGAGACAAATGGCGACGGCTCCTTATGTGACAATGACAATGCCTTGTTCCACATTCGATCTTATGCGCGCCGTGGTTCGAGCCCACATCATACCAATTGATTTGGCAGTATCCGGGTGAGCCTCGTATCGGGGATGTCGAGAGCGCCGGGACGGTGGCAGGGAGCGCCCTCGTGCCGCTGTCCGACTTCCTTCAGGAACACGTTCATCGCGGGCGAAGCCCCGTTCCCCCAGGTATCCGTCGGGCCTCTGGAAAAGAAATGGGTGATCAAACTCTAACTCGGCCCATCACGCGGCCTGCGGATTCCGGACAGTCCCGGCAGCCATGATGACGGTGCCCGAATGCAGGCGGCGGATGCGAACCAGGCGCTCCGCGCCATCCCCGGAATCAAGGCGGTGGAGGAGATGTAGGGCGATCCGCTTGTTCTCGCAGGTCCATTCTTATTCGTGGCAGGCATTCCGGATACTCAGCCTGGAAAAAACAGACCAGTTCCTCGCGCACGTGGCAGCGCAGGTCCCAACACTTGCCAGAATCGGACGAGCTTACCAGGGCACGGAGCTCCAATGTATTCTCCTTGGCATCCGTCACCTGAAGCCCGCAGACCTTGCCGTCCCAGAGATCTGAAGCTTTGACTATCTCCTGCAACTTATCCCGGACGGCCCCTACCGGGACCGTGTAATCCGCATAAACAAAGATGGTTCCCAGAATATCCGCTGTCTGCCGGGTCCAATTCTGGAAGGGCTTCTCGATGAAGTGACTGAGCGGCACCACGAGACGCCGGAGATCCCAGATACGCACCACCACGAAGGTGGTCCCGATCTCCTCGATCCAGCCCCATTCCCCCTCGACGATGACCACATCATCAATACGGATGGGCTGAGTAAAGGCCAATTGCACCCCGGCAATGAGATTGGAAAGGGCCGGGCGCGCAGCCATGCCGATGACCAGTCCCGCGACGCCGGCGGAGGCAAACAGGCTGATGCCGATCTGACGGGCTTGGGGGAAGGTCATGAGGATCAGGCATAGTACGATGACAACAATCACGGTGATCGCGATGCGCCGGATCATAGCCATCTGGGTATGAATCTGGCGTGCCCTCAAGTTATCGGCCGAGTCAAGCGGATAGGAATCGTTCACAAAGTCGGTGAGCATGCCGGTGAGACTGGCCGCAAGCCATCCCACGCTCGCCGTCAGCCCGATGATCAGGGCTTGGTGAAGCACTCCGCGCAGGCCTTCCGGTATCCCTGCCCCCGGAAGAAACAGCAGGACGACCAGCAGCACCAGAAGCCAGCGGACGGGTTCGCGGCTCCGTTTGACCAAGGTGTTATCGATGCCCGTCACCGTCTTGCCCACGATGCGCCCAGCCACGCGAAAGAGGATATTGTGGCCGATCAGTGCCCCGGCGATACCTGCCGCGAACAGAAGGCTTGAGACCAGCCAGACAGGTATGCTTTGGAAAGCCTGTTCCATCATATCCACCATATCAAGCTGCGGCCTCGGCCGGTTCCGGCTCGGTGCAAGAAGAAGGCCCCTGCGTCACAATGCGGGCAGTTAAACGCTGTCTTGTCGATAGCTGGTGCAACGTATTTCAAGCGAGGGTCCCTACTCTCATGGTCTTGTCGCGTCTTGGATGATGATACAACGTATCTTGCCGTGTTCCATTGCTTTCCGAGGCTCCTTTTGTGGATCTATGCAGCCGACCGCTTGAGGCGGCGCCCCCCAGGCGGCACGGAGCACCAAGCGACCCATGCGGCCGCAGCCGTTGATTCCGACTGCGGACAGTCATGCGACTTCCCTTTTCTCGTACCAAGTTTTGGTGGAATTCACGATACGAACAACTGACAGCATCACGGGAACCTCGACCAAAACGCCGACGACGGTGGCCAATGCGGCACCGGACTCGAACCCGAACAGACCGATGGCCGTCGCCACCGCCAGTTCGAAGAAATTGCTGGCGCCGATCAGCGCCGAAGGCCCGGCCACACAATGGGCGACCCCGAGCCGCCGGTTGAGCAGGTAGGCGAGGCCAGAGTTGAGGTAGACCTGGATCAGGATGGGAACCGCGAGAAGGACGATCACCATGGGCTGTCCCAGGATCTGCTCGCCCTGGAAACCAAACAGCAGAACCAGCGTCGCCAGCAGCGCCGTGAGCGAAACGGGATGCAGGGCGGAAAGAGTTTTCTGCAATGCGGCGTCACCGCCGCGCCTCAGGAGCAAGCTTCTCCAGGCCTGGGCGACGAAGACCGGAATAACGATGAAGACGGCCACGGAGACCAGCAGGGTCTCCCACGGCACCACGATCGAGGACAACCCGAGCAACAGGCCGACAATCGGCGCGAAGGCAAAGATCATGATGGTGTCGTTGAGCGCCACCTGGCTCAGCGTAAAGTGCGGCTCGCCGCCGCTGAGGTTGCTCCACACGAAGACCATCGCCGTGCAGGGGGCGGCGGCGAGGATGATCAATCCGGCAATGTAGGAATCGATCTGCCCCTCGGGCAGCATCGGAGCGAAAAGCACGCCGATGAACAGCCAGCCCAGGGCCGCCATGGAGAACGGCTTGACCGCCCAGTTGACGAAGAGGGTGACCCCGATGCCCTTCCAATGCTCCTTCACCTCATGCAGGGCCCGGAAATCCACCTTGAGCAGCATCGGCACGATCATCAGCCAGATCAGGACCGCGACGGGGATGTTGACGCGGGCGGCCTCCATGTGGCCGGCCGCCTGGAATGGCGTGGGCCACAGATGGCCGAGGCCGATCCCCGCGACGATGCAAAGGCCGACCCATAAGGTCAGATAGCGTTCAAAGGTGCCGAGGGGGGCGCCGGACGCCTTCTTGGCGGTGGATTCACATTGAGACGACATTGGCTTCCTATTCAGATTCCTGGTTTCAGACGGGTTCCGAGATCTTCTTGACTAGGCTTTCCACGGTCGGGACCGATAATACCAAGGTGCGGTGATAACCCCCGGGGTGAACATGACCCCGCTGAGCGCGATGTTGAGGTGGTCAATGATAGAGAGGATAAATGACGTTCTTTCCTGATGCATCGGAATTCGCAAAGCGGTCCGGCCTTTCCTGATGCATCGGAATTCGCAAAGCGGTCCGGCCTTGAAAAGCTAATAGAGAAAATTACCGTCGCGGAACAGGCTTATGAGAGCGGGTATACCTCGACCGTCTCGCACACCAAAACAATTGTTGAGGCGATTGAGGTGGTTCTGGACGGTGCTATCCTAGCTGGAGCTAACTTGACTGGAGTCGACCTGCCTGATGTAAACGTCACACGAGGGAGTGAAGATTATGCAGATTAAGAAACGTGACGGACAGGTCGCCTTTGAAGGTACGTTTAGGTCAGTGAAACAGTGCGTCCATGCTGCTGTAAAGGCCGAAGTGGATCTGCGCCTGGCAAACCTGACCGGAGCGGAGCGGACCTGACTGGAGCGATATTGGACGGAGCAGTAGGACTGGACGACTTGCCGAAGTCGACGTGAGTTTCATCTACTCCCCTCACGTCAGAACCCGAAAATCCTTAGGCGAAACGACTCGGCTTATTCCGATCATACCCTAGGCCGGAACGCCGACACCCACAAAGACAGAGGGCCACCTTCGGGCGGCCCTTTTTCTTGGAAAGCCTATTCCGATCTTAGGCCGCAACCCGAGTCTGATTGGTCGCTCCGGAGCAGAACACCCCGTATAGCGCTTCGAGAATCGCCTCAGCCTCGGAGCCATCGATCGAGTAGTAGATGGTCTGGGCGTCGCGGCGGCCCCTGACCAGGCGCTGAGCGCGCAAAATGGAAAGATGCTGCGAAACAGCAGACTGGCCGATGCCCGTCGCCTGCGACAGCCAACCGACCGCCCTCTCGCCCTTAAGGATGTGGCAGAGAATTTCCAGACGATGGGCGTTACTCATCGCCTTCAGCAACGCCGCCGCCTCCTCGGCGCGGCACTCCAACTTCTCCACGACCATGTTCATGGTTGACCTTCCTGATTCTGTTGCAGTGCAGCGTAATTTCTTGTGTTTTCTGCATCCGTCTATTCGAAACGAATACGGCCTATTCGACGGAAATGCAAGGGAATTTTCCGTCTCCCGTCAACCAGAGGGGTATAACATCCTGTTTCCCACGGGGAATTAGGGGGGCTCAACTCGTATTGCACCGCACACTGCAAAAAAACCGACACATTATTCTTCAAGCGGGTGCGGAAATGACGGTTTCAATCAAATCTGCCGGTCTCCGTCGGGAAGCCGTGTGATTTCCTCGCCATTTTCTGAGATAACCATCGAGTTTTCCGGCATTTTCGTTTATATGCGGTTTAGTAGAGGGAGTGACTTGTCCCATGCTGCGCCGTTTCATTGCGTTTCTGGTTCTGTCCATCGCCCTGCCGTTCGCGGCAGCGGTTGGCGGGTCGATGTTGGGGGCCGGCGAGGTCCGAACGCTGTTGGCCGGGAACACCATGGTCGCGGTCACGGCGCTGGAGCGTTTCAAGGGCCAGACTTTCTCCGTACACACCAAGGCCGACGGCAGCCTGACCCTTCGCAACTTCGACGGCGGAAAGGATGCCGGCGTCTGGGAGGTGATCGGTGACGGCCGCTACTGCAATCAATACGAGGAAACACGCAAACATAAGCGCAAGTGTTTCTTCGTTATACCGGTCGACAACGACCATTACGAGCTTCGGACCGCTGACGGAACGCTTTCTTCCACCTTCACGGTCCTTGAGGGAAATCCGACAAACCTGTAAACCTTTATATCATGAGCGACATAAAGTACCGTTTGGTTACACGCGCCGACTTCGACGGGATCGTATCCGGCGCACTCCTGATGGAACTGGGCTTGATCAACAACGTCCTGTTCACCGAGCCTAAGGAAATGCAGGACGGCCTTGTGCCGGTGGCCGACAACGACATTACCGCCAACCTTCCCTACCGGAAGGAAGTGCACCTCTGCTTCGGCCGCCATGTCAGCGAAGTCATGAGGGTCGGCGAGCATAGCAACCAGATCATTGATCCCGATTCGCCCTCGACGGCCAGGATCATCTACAAGCACTACGGTGGCGCCACGCGTTTCCCGCTGATTTCCAGCGAGCTTCTGGATGCGGTCGACAAGGCGAATATGGCGCAATACGATGAAAAGGATATCCTCGCCCCGACCGGCTGGACCCTCATCAATTTCATCATGGACCCCCGGACCGGACTACACCGGTTCCGCAACTTCACCACGCCCAACGAACGGGCAATGCGGAATCTGATGCTCTATTTCCGGCATCACGCGCTGGACGAGATTCTGAAACTGCCCGATATCGTCGAACGCATCCACACCTACATCAGGCACGACGAGCCGTCCGAGCATCAGATCATGCGCTGCTCCACCATGCACGACCACGTCGTGGTGACCGACATCAGGAACGAGGAAGTCATTTACGCCTGCAACCGATTTATGGTCTACGCACTGTTCCCGGAAGCGAAGGTATCCATCCAGATCACCACGGAAGATGGCGGCCGGCGGATCATCTACGCCGTCGGCAAATCAATTCTCGATCGTTCGTCGAAAACGAACATCGGGATTATGATGCTTGAGTACGACGGTGGCGGTCATGCGGGTGCCGGCACCTGTCGCATCCCCAACGCCGAAGCCGAAAAGGTACTGGGCGAGATCATTGAGCGCATCAACGCCGACAGCTGATCCGTCCCTGCACGGTAAGGGGCACGTTCCGTTCCGTTCCGTTCCGTTCCGTTCCGTTCCGTTCCGTTCCGTTCCGTTCCGCTTCGCTTTGCCCGCCGCTCACTGTCGACAACATGGAAGAAATCGCCGTTGCCAAGGGGCCTAAGGGGGAGACTTTGCTCTACTTACTCTCAGACGACGACTACGACCGTGACGACCAGAGGACTCTGTTGCTGCAGTTCGAAATCTTGCCGTTCGCCGATTGACACTTGCCGGAACGCCCCCATCCTGGAATAAACTATTCGGTCGTTTCCCGGCAAACCGAAATGTGAGCCGTGTCACGGAAGCGTCGCGGATTTTCTTCGAGAATGCCCAGTCATACCTACTAATAACCGCTTATTTCTAGGGAGACACCGAATGCCGACCCCCCCCCTCAAAACCCTGGTCGCGGCAACAGCGCTGACCCTCGCCGGCTTGGCCCTTCCGGTTCAGGCTCAGGACAGTGGCGCCACCGGAGATCCTCCGTCCTGGGCCGACCAGAGAAGCAATCCGGCCACACCGCCACCGTGGGCAAACCGCAGCGGGCAGCAAGGGGCCGGGACTCCCGTGTCACCTCCATGGGCGAACACCGGCAATGACCTGCAGCGCCCCGTCAATCCCCCAGAACCCGCGAGAGGTCCCGGCAGCGGCAGCGTCTATCGGGACTGCGGCTGTCCCTGCCCCATGGGCGGCCCGGACAGCGGACCCGGGTGGCGCCAGGGTGACAACCCGCCGGGACCCCAGGGCAGACCCGGCAGCAGCGGCTGGGATCGCGGTCAGAACCGCTGACCCGACCCTTGGAAAACAAGACGGTCCGCGCCACTCGGCTCAGGCCGTTTCCTTTCGCAATCTGCATTCCGGTCATGACACCAAGGAATGCGCCGATCCT
>PIVK01000207.1 GCA_003354135.1 Rhodospirillales bacterium | reverse complement strand
CATCGTTAGCGTTGAGAGAGGCGGTTACGCCGGGGAGCCGGACGGCCCACCCGTCGTAATCCGCCGTGTTGCCGCCGGAATCGGTCAGAACAACCTCGACCTCGTTTTCATCGAGAATCCTGAACCCGTAAACGAAGACCGCCGTCGATCCGGTGCCGTCGTACGGCCCTGATCTGGTCGTTGGGGATTGTATGGTCATGAATCGGTCTCCTTGTGTAAAGCTCAACACTTATATCGCAGCGTTGTTCTTTATTCAACCATCTATCCAGCCCGAAGGTGACTTCGCGCGGCTACGTGTCCTCACCCCCTACGCCCAATGCGCGTCGTCGCCGGCCTTGAAGTCCCGAAGGTCTTCCGTCGCCTGACCCATGACCCGGGCCGTCAGCTCGTTGGATCGTTGGCGCAGTCCGCCGATTTGCGCCCAGAGCGCCGAGGCGGCGGTGGCTTCGGTCTGCTCCTCAGCCGTCCAGGATGTTTCGCCGGTCAAGGCGGCGAAGGCATCCGCCGCCCAGGTCATGGCATCGGCATACCCGGACGGGTCCGGCACCGCTTGCAGCGCCTTGTGTGTAAGCGCCGCCGAACGGGCCGTTGTGTTGCGCTGTTGGACTTCGGTCAACAGGGCCAGGATGCGCCGGGTGGCTTCGTCGTCGACGGCCTGGACCTGCACCGTTTGCAGATCCGCCTTCGGCATGGCGGAACGCGGATCGGCAATATTTCCCGTCTCTTCGTCGGGCGCCAAACGTACCCCGTCCGCCACCCATGCCGTCTCGCAGTCCGGATGCAGTTCCGCGACGTTCGGGACATTATCCTCGTACCAGGCGAGCACGAGGCCGTTTTTTACGCAGATTTGGGTCATGATCCTGTTTCCTTAAACATCAATGTAGGCGTATTCGTTGCCCACCGTGTTCACGGCGGGGCTGGTGGTGGCGTAGGTACTCTCTGCCGCGTAGACATAGCCGTAGCTAACAGCATTGATGTCTATAGATCCGTTGTCGACAACGACGGCGTATGTCATGTCAGCGGTAGCGTTGCGGCTACAGTGGATGCCGTACCTACCGTTGTTCTCCACCCTTCCATCACTTAGAAGGAGCACCGACCCTCTGTTCACGTACACGCCGTCAGAGCCGTTGCCGGAAATCCGGGCAGACTCGCCGGAGATCGCACCGGTAGCGTTGCCCCCGAGGCTCAATCCTAGAGACAGGTTGTGCACCAAAACCCCTTGCCAGGAATGGAAGGAACTGCCCCTAGATGCACCAACTCCAATGGCGGCGTTGCCAGCAACGCAACAGTAAAGCGCGTTCAGATAACCGCCGTCCGTAAGGTACACACCATGAGAACCGCAGCCCGTGACGATCAGATATCGAGCACGCACCCACCCCCTTCGTCTGACGCAAACGCCATAGACAGAGGCATTGCTGA
>PIVK01000206.1 GCA_003354135.1 Rhodospirillales bacterium | reverse complement strand
CGGGTGCTGGATGAAGCCGGTCTGGTGCAGGATTTTTTTTTTATTTATTTTTTATTCTGGTGAAATTAAACCAACGGTGCATTTATAGAAAGCCCGCGGAGTGTGCATTATCGATGTCGTTTAGGTGCGCCAGTAGACAACAAGCGCCTGAATTGAGTGAGTTGAGGAACAAGCAGGAGGGCATGTAAGTGTGATATGCGACAGAAGCATAGGGGTGTATTCAAAAGGGGCGTCTGGAACGGGTTTCAGTGTGGAGAAGGGGCGTGGTGCGGCTAGTGGATGAGCGGGGGCGTGAGGCGGGGTCATCGGAAAGGGCTGGGAGTGTGCATTTATTGTGGGCTCGCGTAGTGAAGCAGTATGGTGGTATGGGCCGGCCGGTGCGCGCATCGGGAGGGTCGGCTGAGCATGGTTGTGGTCGGCGTTCTGGTGGTGGAACGGTATTCGGGGGTCGAGTGCAGGGCATAGGAACGGGGGATAATCGTGGGGTGGCTAGTGAATGGTCGATATGTTTGGAGGTTAGGTGCGGGGTGCGAGGGTCGCAACCAGCAGGCCCTAAAGCAGCGCCGACGTTGCTATGGGGGGCTGGAATGCTAGGGAGGCTTGGGGACATGTGACGTGACGGCGGCACGGAGGCCAATCGAGAGCATGGTAGCGGCCGCATTCGACCAATGCTGTGGCTGCATCGGTGTGCAGGTGGAGTGCAGCGGCGACCGGGGGCGCGTTGGGAAGGATGTCGCAGCCGCAGAGTGCGCGTGGGGCTCGAAGGCAGGAGCCTCATCCCTATAGGATCCAGGCCCTTGCGCCCGGGATCCGGTAACGACAGGGAAGCAGCTGGGTCTACGAGGCCGGAGCGTGCGGGGTCATCTTCCTGCTCTTCCGGTGTTGCGCTCGTGCCGACACGCCTTCCGTGTCTAGAGGTTGCGCCGACGCGAGGGATCTTCACGCATGAGCTCGGACCATCGGGGCCGGGGCCATCGACCACCAGGTTAGCATGAATCAGACGCGGCAGCGTCAAGCCGTCCAAGCGCGTGAACGCACATGGGCGAGGACGGGCGGCTCCGCCGTCGAGGTGGTGCGCGGGCGGGTCATAGTCGTCATCGGAGGCGCATTGTGGCGTGCGAGGCAACGGTCGAACGGCAGCGAAGGCGGGTGACTCCTGATTGATAGAAGTCCTGAGCGACCGCAGCGTCATGCCGTCCGCCGAGGAGACCGCTCGGGCAACTGGCTGGACGGGTATGAGGGGGGCGGCGCCGTGGGCCATGTCACCCTGGGTCGCAGGGGCGGCGGCGTGAGAAACCGTACGGCCGGAGGACGGAGCGTCAGCGTACCGTATATTGCACCCCGGGTCGTTCCGCCGTCGAAGAAGAGGGATTCCCGCACCTGTAGACTCAGTGTGGACAGGGCCACATAGATCCTGTGGAAGAGA
>PIVK01000205.1 GCA_003354135.1 Rhodospirillales bacterium | reverse complement strand
TCGACCTGCCGGCCGGGCAAGGGGGCGAGCGACCGAGCAGGAACTCCCCGACCGCCGATATCACCGTCGAAGGCGGTGAATCCGGAGGGGGGTGTCCTGGGGTATCGGTTACTGTGAGAAATCCCTAGCTTGTATTACCAAGCGGTCTTCGCGGTCCTCTTGCTATTGAACGCACCTATCTTGTGGTATAAACACCGTTGGAATCGGATATGCGGTCACAGAGTTATTAAAGAAATGGCACCCATGTCCGACACCGTTCGTCTTGGCCGGGCCGGTATAGGCGGTGACGCCTCTGGCATGGACTCACCGTCACCGTGGTATTTCCCCGGGCAACCCCCGCCGTCGCTACAGGACCATCCGCCGCCACCGTACTCGGCCCGTATGCCTTCGCCATGAGGGTGGCGGCGGTGACGGTGTCGATAGTGGAGATCGGTACCGTAGTCGGGCCGCTCGCCCTGGCCGGGCTGGCGTAGGCCGTGACGCTTTGTGCATCGGCCCACCGTCACCGTGGGTTTTCCCTTGGCGAGCCCCGCGGACGCGCCATGGTCGATGTCCCGGTACCCTAGTCGGGTCGTAGGCCTCCTGGCTAGACGGCCACGGCGCTGCCGGCTCTGGCATTGGAGATCGGTACCGTGGTCGGGTGTGGCGTGTCGGCCGGGCCAGTGCCGGCCGTGTCGCCTCGTGCATGGCCCACCGTCACCGTCGAGTTGCCATCGGCGAGGTCGCCCATGCCCCTGGCCTACGATCCGGCGGTCGACGCCCCCCAGCCGAACGGTCGCGGTGGGGCGACCCCACGGTATCGACCGGTCTGTCTCTGGCGGGATCGATCACGTATAGAATCATCGTGCAACCATTTCACTCGACCCGTTTCACCGTGGAAAGCCTGGCGGAACTGCATTATTTTTTCTTAAAGGTAAGAATGCCGGATCTACCTATATGGGGGCAGGTCGTCTCTCCTCCCCCTACCGGACAGTAGCAGCGCAGCACCGTGGCCCTGGTGGACATCGATCGGTCTCGTATGCTTTGTCACGGTGGAAACGCACAGGGGTCTTCGAGCAACCCCCCGGGACGGTCGCTTACGTTCCTGAACGACTCGATGAGCCTGCCCGAATAACCTTCGCCTCTGACGCCGTGGTCCACGGAACATTGATCGGCTGACGGCAAGGCTTCTGGCATCGATAGGCTCTGTGCGCCGAGAGTCGGGAAACGACGGTGGGTCGATCGGCAGATTCACCGTGCTCCCTGTAGTACCGGACAGTAGCAGGCGCAGCACCGTGGCCCTGGTGGACATCGATCGGTCTCGCAGGCTCTGTTCATCGTGGAAACGCTCGGCTTGGGGGAATCCAGCAACCCCCGGGGACGGTCGCTTACGTTCCTGAACGACTCGATGAGCCTGCCCGAATAACCTTCGCCTCTGACGCCGTGGTC
>PIVK01000081.1 GCA_003354135.1 Rhodospirillales bacterium | reverse complement strand
CTTCCGCAGTCAAGATGCGGGCATCGATGTCATAGTCGTCGCTTGGCCCCGGGAAGGTGCCGGAGTTGGCAAACACGGCCACCACCCGGCCGTCGGCCAGGGTCGTGATGTCGGGCCAGACCTTGTAACCGCTGGTGGGGTATTCGTAGAACTTGAACTCGCCACCCAACTTCCCGCCCGAGGCATCGTAGCGCCGCGCCATCACGCCGGTGACCCCGCTGTTCTGGCCGTCGGACTGCCAGACCACCAGGAAACCGCCGTCCGCCAGACCCGTGACCCGAGGCCGGTATTGGTTGCTTGTGGTGTAAACATTGACCTGAAACTCTGGATCTGATTCGTTTACGTCAACACCCGATGCATCGAAAACCCGCCCATAGACGCCGTACCCGTCGCCGTCCTGACCAACATCCATCCAGGTCACCACGAAACCGCCGCCGGCAAGCGCGGCAACCGCCGGCCGCTTCTGGTCACCAGTGGTGTAAACATTGACCTGGAACTCGTCCCCCACGGGATTACCTTCGGCATCCAGCTTGCGCCCGATGACCCCGTACCCGTCGCCGTCCTGGCCGTTTTTGGACGACCACACCGCCACCACGGAGCCATCCTCCAAGCGCGCTGCACTGGGATAGAACTGGCTACTGTAGGTGGTCGTGTTGATCCGAGTGGCCTTGTTGATCCGAGCCTGATCGCCAAGGGCGTTGCCCGCCCGGTCATAGCGCCGGCTCATGATTTCCCAGCTGTCGTTCACCAAGGCGGGGGCCATTACCAGGAACCCGCCGTCAGCCAGATCGACGATGTCGCCCCGGTAGTAGTAGTTGGAGCCGTCGCGCCCGAAGGTAATGGCTTCGATGTCCTCGCCGTAATGGGTGTCCGTCTGAACCACATCGATGGTTATCGTGCCGTTGCCCCCGAGACCCCCGGTATCTGTCGCCGTATAGGTGAAACTGTCCACCCCCCAGAATCCGGCATTGGGTGTGTAGGTGTATGTGCCGTCGGCGTTCAGGTTGAGCGTTCCGTTGGCCGGGCCGGTATCGACGCCGTAGGTCAGAACGTCACCGTCAACGTCGCTGCCCGACAGAGTGGCCGACGCGGAACCGTTCTGGCTTATTACGACTTGGCTAGAGCCGGCGGCGGGCCTGTCGTTGGTGCCGGCGATGATCACCGTCACGTCTTCGGTCGCCGAGCCGTCGGCCGATGTCACGGTGAAGGTCTCCGTCCGCGTCTCGCCCACGCCCAGCGCCTGAACCGCCGGGTCCGCGTTGTCGAGGCCGTAGCTCCACGCCCCGGTGGCATCGATGGAGAACGTGCCGTACGACCCGGCCGTATCGGTCTGCGCCAGGAAGCTCGACCCGCCCAGCGTACCGGACGTACCGAGGATGACGTCCTCGATCACGTCGCCCGGATCCGTGATGTCCACCGTGATGTCGTCGAACATGAGGTATTCGACCCCATCCAGGACATCACTGCCTCCGACGCCGATGGTATCGGTCACGATCCCGGAACCGGCCGCGCTGATGGTGATTTGGTACCCGGTATAGCTCCCAGCGAAGACGGCCGTATCGCTGCCGGCGCCGCCGTCGAGCGTATCGTTGCCGGCGCCGCCTTCCAGCGTGTCATCTCCACCGCCGCCGAACAGGACATCGTCGCCGCGCCCGCCCCACAACCGGTTCTGGGCCGCATTGCCGCCGAGCCAGTCGTTGCCGTCGCCGGCAAAGACGTTCTCGATCACCGTGGAAGCGTCGATGGTCAGCGTGTTGTCCGCGATGGTGGAGGTGGCGCCCGCGGTGAGATCGATATACATGTCGGACGTGACGGCCGCCGCGTTGATCGCATCCGTGCCGCCGTCGCTGTCGTTCAACACCCTGCGGCCGAGGTCACCGGGATCGTCGAACCCGGCGTATTCGTCGGTATAGAAGTAGGTGTCGTTGGCCGACTGTCCGTCGCCGTAGAGGGTCAGCTTCCAGCTGTTCAGCGTCCCGACATCGCCCCCGTAGGCATCCTCGACCCGGAGCGTCCACTGGCCGTTGCCCGTCTCGCCCCAATGGTTGTTGCTGTCCAAAAGAAAGCGCAGGTTCTCCTGGTCAAGGCCGCGGCCCGAGGGGTCGTCCGGTGCCTTGCCGGGCCGGTTGACCAGGATGCTCTCGGTCCCGTCCGGAGAGATCAAGGTGACGATGAGGTCACCGATATAGGTATGCGAAATGTCGATCTCGACCTCCACGCTATCGATGTCGATGGCGGACGAGATGTTCAGGCTCTGCGTGACCACGCCGTTGTCCGGAATGGACACGGATGAGGACATGGTGGCACTGACCGAAGCTTCGTTGAAGTAGGTGCTCTGCTTGGTCCAGGTTTCCGCCAAGCGGGTCGCGGCATGGGCATTGACCAACCCGAAACCGTATATCTGGCTGTAATGCATGCCGCCGCCGTTCCAGTTTCCGGCGCCGTTGTAGGCCCAGTCGTAACCGTATTCGCTGATGTCTTTATCCACCTGGCCCGCGCTCAAGGCCAAGATCTCTTGCACGTCGCGGTATCCGAGCCGCGGGTTGGCCTCCAGGATCAGCGCGACCACGCCCGAGACCACCGGCGACGATGCCGACGTTCCACCGAGGTACATATACTTCGGGTCCATGTTGACGTAGCCTGAGGAAACCCCATAAGGATCCTGGGCATTGGTGGTCGGAACGCGGGTGGGTGCGGTCACCAGCACCGATGAGCCGGGCTCGGAGAAATCGGCATAGATGTAATCCGTGTCGAGGGCCCCAACCGTGATATTGAATCTTGATGAAGTTTGGTTGTTATAGTTCGCACTGTCTCCGTCTTTGCGGTCATTGTCGGCAGCTTGGACCATGACGGTTCCGAGCCCGCCGCGTCCGGTGGAAACAACATGGCGGAAATCATCCTGCTGGGCCGCAGACTCGCCGCCGTCCAGGAAGTCCTCACTGAACCCCCCCCCCCTCGCCCAACTGTTGTTGGCCACGTCGAAATTTGCCTGATAGCGAATCCAATCGTGCTTTTGAGACCAATCCATGTGTCCGGAGCCACGCGCACCCGCAATCGTCGAATCATAAGCTACGCCGATCAGGCCAATCCCGTTCTTGTCCGCCCCCACGATACCAGTGACCGACGTCCCGTGGTAAGATCCGTCCCCTGTGGGGAAGGGATCGTTGTCCCAATGAAAGAAGTCCCAATCGATGGAGGTGTCGTAGTTGGCGGCCAGGTCCTCGTGGGTATAGTCGACAGCCGAGTCAAAAATTCCGACCGTGACGCCGGCCCCGGTGTAGTCCATCCAGGCCTCGGGGGACCTGATGGCGTCGTGGTGCCACTGCCAATTGAAATAGGGATCGGTGGGCCGGTCGCCGAGGACCGAGACGCGAACGGTTCCCGTGACTTCCTCGCCGGGAGCGTCCCTCACGGTATAGTCGAACCGGGCATAGCCCTGGAACCCGGCGTCGGGGGTGAACACCACGTTGCCAGAACCGTCCAGGGAGACCGATCCGTGTTCGGCGTTGCCGACCGCGGACAGACTGAGGCTATCGCCGTCGGAATCGCCGGCATGGCTGTACAGGCTGTAGGCCGAAAGGATCGTGATTTCGTTACTGAAGGCCAGCAGTGACGCGGACGCATCGATGGTCGGCGCGTTGTTGGTGCCGTCCAGGTAGACCGTCCGGTCGGTGAACTGGATCCGGTCGATCCCGGTCAGGGTGTCGACACCCTCGTCACCGTCCCGCTCGGGCCGGACGTCCGTGACCGTGTAAGTGCCGCCTCCGGTGTCCTGGATGAGGAAGTCGCCGGAAATGCCGTCGTAAATAGCCGTGTCGACACCGGTCCCGCCGTCCAGGGTGTCGTTGCCGGCCCCGCCTTTCAGCCGGTTGTCACCCGCATCCCCGTTCAGAGTATCCCCGTAATCCGATCCCGTCAGGTTCTCGATGTTGCTCAGACGGTCTTCAGCCGCATCCCCACCGGAAGCCGTGCCGGTTTCCAGATCGACGATCACCCCCGCTGTCGATCCGGCATAGCTGGCTGTGTCGGTGCCCGCGCCGCCGTCGATCACGTCACCCCCGGCACCGCCTTCCAACCGGTTGTCGCCCGCAGACCCGGTCAGAGCGTCTCCGTAATCCGATCCCACCACGTTCTCGATGCTTATCAGCGTGTCGCCGTCGGCATCCCCACCGGAAGCCGTGCCGGCTGCCAGATCGACGATCACCCCCGCTGAAGAGCCCTCATAGCTGACGGTGTCGTTGCCGCCGCCACCGTCGATGGTGTCACCCCCGGCACCACCGACGAAAATGTCGTCTCCACCTCCGCCCACAAGCCGGTCGGCCCCGGCGCCGCCGGCCAGGGTATCGTCGTTGCCGCCGCCCATCAGGATGTCGTCGCCGGTCGTTCCGGTTTCATTCATGGGCAAGGCGTCCGCCGCCCGGTTGCCGGCATAGACCTTGGAGAAGACCTGGGTGTCGCCGCCGACGCCGTCCGATGCCTGCCAGCTGACCGAGAACCCGCCGTCAGCCAGCGCCGTCACCACCGGGCGCCAGTTCTCGTAGTGGCCGAAGGTCTCGACGTCGAAGTTGGTGGTGCCGACGACCCTGTGACCCGAGGCATCAAACCGCTGCCCGCGGATCGCGGCGCCGCTTTCCGACTGCCAAACCACCACGTAGCCGCCGTCGCTGAGCGCCGCGATCGACGGCGCATATTGATCGTCCACCTTATCATCGGTGTTGACCACGACGTCGCCAGTCACCGGGTTGCCGGCGGCATCGAACTGGCGCAGTTCGATATCCATCCCGGCACGCCACGCCACCACGTAGCCTCCGTCCGCCAGGGTGGCAATGACCGGCACGTTTCCGGAGCGGTAGGTGTGGTCTTTGATGGCGATCTCGCCGCCGTCGGCATTACCCTCGGCATCGTAGCGCCGGCCCATGATGGCGTCGTAACCCCATCCCTGGTTGTCCGACTGCCAGACCACCATGAAGCCGCCGTCGGCCATGGCCGAGATCTGCGGATCGGCTTGATCGCTCGTCGTGTAGGTGTTGATCTGGAACTCGGTGTCGACGGCGCTCCCGTCCGCGTCGTAGCGTTGTCCGTAAACGCCGTGATCGCTGCCGTCCTGTTCATAGGACTGCCAAACCAGCACATAGCCTCCGTCCGCGAGTCCCGCCCCCGAGGGAGAGCGTTGGGTCTCGGTCTCGTAGGTATTGACCTTCGTTTCTCCTCCCACGGCACGGCCGTCGGCATCGTAGCGCCTGGCGTAGATGTCATAGTACACGCCGTCATCATGGGTCGAGCTCCAGGCGGCCACGAAACCGCCGTCCTCGAGCGCCGTAATAGTGGGATACTTCTGGCTCTGGGTATAAGCGCGGCTCGCATTGACGGCGAATTCGCCGCCGATGGCGTTACCGCCCGCGTCGTACATCTGGGCCGCGATCTCCCAGCTATTGTCCGCCGGGCGCTCATAGGCCCAGGTCACGACGTAGTTGCCGTTCTTGAGGGTCGTCGTCTGCGGCCTGATGGAATAATCGTTGTCGCCCATGGGACCCCGCGCCGTGGTGTTGACCTGGAAGGTGGTGTCAAAACGCGGTGCCGCCGGCACCTCGATCTCGATGGTGGCGTAGCCCGCCAGCCCGTCGGCGTCCGTCACCTTGGCGACGAAGCTGTCGGAGCCAAAGAAACCGGCATTGGCCGTGAAGGTGTAGCTGCCGTCCGGGTTCACGGTCACCGTGCCGTTGGCCGCTCCCGTCTGCAGAGCATAGCTCAGCGAGGCCGGGTCGCCGTCGGCGTCCGTC
>PIVK01000204.1 GCA_003354135.1 Rhodospirillales bacterium | reverse complement strand
GCTGAAATTTGGCATGCAGGTAGCTTTCCACCCAAAGTTTTGCATTTTATTTTTTTTGGCAATTGGCCAATTTTTAGCCTTTCAAAATGGCCGCCAAAATGTTGTTCGGTCCATCAAATCCACATTATTTGACCTAGGAGGCTCTAATTTGGTATGCTGGTAGCTTTCCATCAAAAGTTTGGCATATTTAATTTTTTTGGCATGAGGCCAAATTTCAGCCTTTCAAAATGGCCGCCAAAATTTTGTTCAGTCCATCAAATCCACATTGTTTGACCTAGGAGGCTCAGATTTGGAATGCAGGTAGCTTTCCACCCATAGTTTTGCATTGTAATTTTTTTTGGCAATTGGCCAATTTTTAGCCTTTCAAAATGGCTGCCAAAATGTTGTTCGGTCCAATAAATCCACATTATTTGACCTAGGAGGCTCTAATTTGGTACGCAGGTAGCTTTCCATCCAAAGTTTGGCATATTTAAGTTTTTTGGCATGAGGCCAAATTTCAGCCTTTCAAAATGGCTGCCAAAATTTTGTTCAGTCCATCAAATCCTCATTATTTGACCTAGGAGGCTCAAATTTGGCATGCTGGTAGCTTTCCATCCAAAGTTTCGCATATCTAATTTTTTGGCACTTGTCCAATTTTTACCCTCTCAAAATGGCTGCCAAAATGTTGTCCAGGCCATCAAATCTACATTGTTTGACATAAGATGCCCAAATTTGTCATGCTGATAGCTTTCCATCCAAAGTTTTGCATATTTAATTTTTTGGCACTCTGCCAATTTTTACCCTTTCAAAATGGCTGCCAAAATGTTGTCCAGGCCATCAAATCTACATTGTTTGACATAAGAGGCCCAAATTTGGCATGCTGATAGCTTTCCACCCACATATTTGAATATTTAATTTTTTTGGCACTCTGCCAATTTTTCGCCTTTCAAAATGGCCGCCAAAATGTTGTCCTGTCCATCAAATCTACATTGTTTGACCTAGGAGGCCAACATTTGGCATGCAGGTAGCTTTCCACCCAAAGTTTTGCATTTTTGGCAATTGGCCAATTTTTAGCTTTTTAAAATGGCCGCCAAAATGTTTTTCGGTCCATCAAATCCACATTATTTGACCTAGTAGGCTCTAATTTGTTATGCTGGTAGCTTTCCATCCAAAGTTGGGCATATATATTTTTTTTGGCATGAGGCCAAATATTGGCCTTTCAAAATGGCCGCTTGCATTTTGTTCAGTCCATCAAATCCTCATTGTTTGACCTAGGAGGCTCAAATTTGGCATGCTGGTAGCTTTCTATCCAAAGTTTGGCATATTTAATTTTTTGGCACTTGGCCAATTTTTACCCTTTCAAAATGGCCGTCAGCCCATCAAATCCACATTGTGTGACCTAGGAGGCCAAAATGTTGGGGAATTGGGTCACTAGCATGAATACATTATTGTT
>PIVK01000203.1 GCA_003354135.1 Rhodospirillales bacterium | reverse complement strand
AGGCGTGCTATCACCGCAAACATTCATCGAACGCAGTCACAAAATAATTTTTTACAGGTCATTAAACCCAAGGCCTGCGGTAGCGCCGTTGGGCCCTAGCTTCCGGAGATCTGGGGGCTTAGCGGCGCCGGCAGGCCCTAGCTGCCGGCCGGGTTGCCAGTCTTCTGGAAGTGTAGAAACCAGTCTGTAATATCAGGGTTCTCCAGTGGTAGCGGTAGTTCCATGAAATCTCAATCATTAAGGTAACTAGAAAAGGCACTCCACGGAGTACTTACCCACGCTTCAAACAGTAATGTATTCATGCTAGTGACACAATTCCCCAACATTTTGGCCTCCTAGGTCAAACAATGTGGATTTGATGGGTTGACGGCCATTTTGAAAGGCCAAAATTGGCAGAGTGCCAAAAATGGCAACATACAAACTCCTAGGTCAAACAATATGGATTTGATGGGTTGACGGCCATTTTGAAAGGCTAAAATTGGCAGAGTGCCAAAAATTTTCAACATACAAACTGTGGGTGGAAACATACCAGCATGCCACATTTGGACTTCCTAGGCCAAACAATGTTGGATTTGATGGACTGGACAAAATTTTGGCAGCCATTGTAAAAGGGTAAATAATGGCCAAGTGCCAAAAAATTAAATATGCCAAACTTTGGATAGAAAGCTACCAGCATGCCAAATTTGAGACTCCTAGGTCAAATAATGAGGATTTGATGGACTGAACAAAATGGAAGCGGCCATTTTGAAAGGCCAAAATTTGGCCTCGTGCCAAATAAATTAAATATGCCAAACTTTGGATGGAAAGTTATCAGCGTGCCAAATTTGGGCCTCTTATGTCAAACAATGTAGATTTGATGGCCTGGACAACATTTTGGCAGCCATTTTGAAAAGGCATAAATTGTCCAAGTGCCAAAAAATTAAATATGCGAAACTTTGGATGGAAAGCTACCAGCATACCAAATTAGAGCATCCTAGGTCAAATAATGTGGATTTGATAGAATGAACAAAATTTTGGCGGCCAAACAATGTGGATTTGATGGACTGAACAAAATTTTGTTGGCCATTTTGAAAGGCTGAAATTTGGCCTTGTGCCAAAATAATTAAATATGCCAAACTTTGGATGGAAAGCTACCAGCATACAAAATTAGAGCCTCCTAGGTCAAATAATGTGGGTTTGATGGACCAAACAAAATTTTGGCGGCCATTTTGAAAGGTTAAAAATTGGTCAATTGCCGAGAAAAATTAAAATGCAAAACTTTGGGTGGGAAGCTACCTGCATGCCAAATTATAGCCTCCTAGGTCAAACAATGTGGATTTGATGGACTGAACAAAATTTTGGCGGCCATTTTGAAAGGCTGAAATTTGGCCTCGTGCCAAAAAAATTAAATATGCCAAACTTTGGATGGAAAGCTACCAGCATACCAAATTAG
>PIVK01000202.1 GCA_003354135.1 Rhodospirillales bacterium | reverse complement strand
CGCGTTTAGGATGCGGCGGCGAGGTGTTCCACGGGCGCGGTCACCCGGACTTTTCGGCCCAACAGATCGAGCAGCAGGATGACCCGCCGTTCGTCCGACCGGTCTTCGAAGATTCCAACGTGATCGGCCAACGCACCGTGTTTGATGCACAATTTTTGTCCGGGCCTGAAACTAGGCGGATCGAGCTTTACAATTCCTTGCGGTCCCTCGCGCGTCTTGATCGCGTCAACCACGCCGTCGGGGGCGGCGGTCGGTGTTTCCCCGCCGATCATGCGGCTGACCCCGATGGTGCCGTGGACCGCGTGCCAGCGATCCGCTTCAAGGTCCAGGCGCACGAACAGATATCGTGGAAAAAGCGGCCGCAGAACTTCGTCGACCTTTCGCGCGTGGCGCCGGGTTTTGCGGTAGCGCGGCAAATATGTCTCGAACCCCTGATTGCGCAGGTGATGGGCGGCATTTTCTTCTTTCGATGCCTTTGTGTGAACCACGTACCAGCGCCTCATTTCCCGTTCTCCGGGCTGTGCCCGTTGCGCGATATGCGCAGCAGCGGCGGGGCCAACAGGTTGGTGTGTGCGGAGGCCAGGGCATCAAACGCCGCTTGCGGCGCCTCGGTGCAGGCGATGACGATGGCGTCGGCATCAAGACCGCTGGCGCTTTGGACCGCCTTGATTCCATGAAATTCGTCTTCATTGCGCCCCGGGTCGATCACCGCGACCAGTTTCACGCCGGATTCACGTGCGGCCAAGGTGGCGATTTCGGTCAATTCACCGACACCGTACAACGCGACGCGCGTCCAGCCTTTGGTCCGGCACAGCTCAAACGCATCAGCGTATTCATTCCGTGCGCGGCGAAAAAAATCGAGCGAGACCGAAAGGTATTCCGCTGTCAGGCGGCTTTTTTCGGCGAATCCTTCGGGGGTCAGATAATAGGCGATACGTCGCGCCGGAACCTCTCGCGCCTTCATCAGGCCTTTGGCCGCGCAGCGTTTGATCAGGGCATTGGTCAGGCCCAACGCCACACCTATGCGCTCGGCCATGCCGCGCTGCGAATGCGCCTCGCCGCTGTCGATCACGTCAAGCAGATCCAGCGTCGTTTCCAGCGTTTGCGCGCGGTTCTGATTGTCAAACTTGCGCGCGGTCATGAAAAGGGCCTCGTGTTCACTCCGCGAACATATATTGTTCGCGGCATGAACGTCAAGAAAATTGATATCCCCGACTCCTGTCAACGGCGGAGCAAAATCAGTCCAAAGGGCGGAGCAAAACCAGGCCACTTGATGTGAGGCTAGGCGAGGTGTTGCTGATTGTCCCGGGAGTTCATAGGAGGTTCCTGTGGGCCCCCCGGGGCAATCCTGGTCTCGGTTTTTGAAGCCGGTCAGGTTGTTTTTGGGGTGTTCCGCCGTTTTTGGCTTTGGCTGAGCCGGTAGCTGTCGCCGTTCAT
>PIVK01000201.1 GCA_003354135.1 Rhodospirillales bacterium | reverse complement strand
CCAGAGGAGGAGCCAGAGCAAACCACGGATGAGGGAGACGAAGGACACGACACCGACCTAAGGGAAAGTGAAACACCCAGAGGAGCTGCAACTGACATCCGCAGGAGCGCCAGAGCAGGAGCTTCAAGGGATCTGTGGGACCCATCCTCACCCACCACGGACGGGACGGAGAAACTTCGAAGAGAAAGACAAGCATGGTCAAACCAGGCCCTACTCGCCATGGCGGCAACTATCCAGGGCGAAGAAAATGAACCGCAAAACTGGAGGGAGGCGATACGCTCAGAGAGGTGGCTAGCGAGCATGAGACAAGAAAGGGACGCGCTGAAGTCCATGGACGCATACACTCTAGTGGAACGAGATGCAAGCATGAGAGTGGAAAGCGGGATCTGGAGGTTCAGGACAAAACTGGACCAAGACGGAAAGGTAGTCAAGCTGAAGTCAAGGTACGTGCTGGACGGATCAAGACAGTGGTCACCTTTTGGTAGAGAAGACATCTACTCACCTGTGGCGGAGATGTCGTCCATAAGGGCAATACTGGCCTGCGCGGCAGAAAAGGGATGGGAGGTCATCCAGGCAGACTTCACGGCGGCCTACCTGAACGCGGAACTGGATGAGCCGGTGTACCTGCAACAACCCCCGGGGTTAGAAGAAGCAGGTGATCAGATTGTGTGGAAGCTCAATAGGGCCCTATACGGCATGAAGCAGTCAGGGAGGCTGTGGTATGACGAGTTAAAGGGAACCCTCAAGAAGTTGGGGTACCGGCCCGCCGGAACCGATCCATGCGTGTTCACACGAGGGAACCCCGAAGGAAAGGACATCATCGCTGTCTATGTAGACGACCTCCTCATAACGGGCACCGGGGATAAGAAAAGGCTGGACTCCCTCATCTCGGAGTTAGGAGAGTTCTATGACGTCACCAACCTAGGATTAGCAAACCACCTGCTCGGAATAAGCATCAGAAAGGCGAAAGATGGGACTCACCTGGGCCAAGAGGTCTTCGTGCAAAGTATCCTCGAGGAAGTGGGGGTACCCCTCGCGCCCAGGAGCACCCCGTGGGACCACCGGAACGACGAAGACGAGCCGGGAGAAGCGCTCGACGCAGAGGGGACGCAACGATACAGAAGACTACTAGGTAGGATGATGTACGCAGCGACCTGCACCAGGCCGGACATCAGTTTTGCGGTATCAAGGCTGAGCCGGTGGATGCAGGAGCCCAGGGACCTACACTGGAGAAAACTCATCAGGCTGTGCCAATACCTGGCAGGCACTCTCGCGTTAGGACTCGGCTACCATCGGCAGACGGGAGCGTGCGAAATAACGACGTATGCGGATGCAGCCTTAGGAGACGACCTGTCAAAGGGGAGGGGGAGGTCGGGAGTCATAGTTAAACTCGGCGGAGGGCCAGTGCATTGGGGGAGCCATATGCAGCCGGCGGTCACCGAC